>NZ_JCASIE010000013.1:0-165175 GCF_059685865.1 Telluria sp. ZB4P36 | reverse complement strand
CAGCTTCACGGCTTCTTCCTTGAGTTCCGGGGTGTACGTCTTCTTCAATGTCATCATAAAAGCTCCTGTTGGTGAACTTTACCAAACAAGAGTGTCCGAAAAAATCAGAGTACCTCATTCTTCCGAGAACAAGCCCTCCATGCGCCAAGCATAAACTTCAACAGGAACTTCAACCCTGTCGAATATGACCGTTATGGCGGGAAGGAATGCCGGTCCTCGGCTGATAGGCGGACGAATACCGAAAGGAATCGCGAGCGCTTCTACGCTCAATGCATAAAACAACAAGAAACCTGCTGTCGTCCATTGAACACGATTCGATGACACTGGATTGTTACGCATAATGTGTGCGAAGATGTAACAGTCGAGCAGCTTTGAATCCGACACTTTTACGGAGATGACCAGATAAGGTCAGCGGAAAAATGCAAAACAAGAATTGGCCGGCTCGCGACAGCGATATGGCACACCTGATTCGTATGCACGATTGGAGCTCGACGGAACTCGGGCCGATTTCTGAGTGGCCAGAAGCTTTGCGCAGCTCGGTCGACTCAATCCTCCTGGACCCAACACCCCGTGCTCTAGCCTACGGTGAAAAAGCGATACTTATCTATAATTCCGGCTATGCGGAGATCTGCGACCAGCGGCACCCCCGCGTTCTGGGAATGCCCCTTCTTGATGCATGGCCAGAAGCCGCAGATTTCAATAGCAAGATGCTGAAAACCGTTCTTGGGGGGGAAGGCCAGGTTTACCGCGACGTCTGTTTCAAGCTCATGCGTGGCGGCGTTATCCGGGATTGTTGGTTTGACCTGTATTATTGCCCGGTCGTCGATCACGAAGGCAGGATCATGGGCGTAAAGGCAACCGTGATCGAAACAACCGAAAAAATCTTGGCCGACCAACACCGCCTGATGCAGCAAAAAGAGCTGACTGAGGTATTAGCCAGATATCGAGGATTAACGATTGCGACGTCGGATATCGTATACCGTATGAGCCCCGACTGGAGCGAAATGTGGGAGCTCGACGGCCGCGGGTTTATAAGAGATACGGCATCGCCCTTCCGAACGTGGATCGATGAATATATTCCGCTGGACGAGCAGGAACGCGTGTGCACGGCGATCAATCTTGCCATCCGAAGCAAGGGAATATTCCAGCTCGAACATCGGGTTTGGCGTGTGAACGGGAGCATCGGGTGGACATTGTCGCGTGCCGTTCCAATGCTGGATGAACATGGGCAGATCAAGGAGTGGATTGGGGCGGCAAGTGACATCAGTGAGCGCAAGGCTGCGGAGGAAGCGCTGCGCGAGAGCGAACGATTGTTTCGCACCCTTTTCAACTCTATCGACGAAGGGTTCTGCGTCATTGAATTCATTGACGGACCACATGGCTGCCTGAGCGATTTTGTGCATATCATGGCGAATCCCGCTTACGCATCGAATGCGGGCATCGACAATGTCGTTGGCAAGCGCATGCGTGAGGTGGCACCGCTGGAAGCGGAAGCATGGATCGGAATTTACTTGCAAGTGCTGCTTAACGGCAAACCGATTCGATTCGAACGCTACCTCGAGCAGACTGGGCGCTACCTGGAATTGGCGGCCTTACGAATCGAACCTGCCGAGCGCAAGCAGGTTGCTGTGTTATTCAAGGATGTGACCAATCGCTATCATGCAGAAATTGCTTTACGCGACTTGAACGAGACCCTTGAACGCCGGGTTGAAGATGAGCTGCAGCAACGTTTGAATACTGAGAATGCGTTACGGCAAGCCCAAAAGATGGAGGCTGTTGGACAACTAACTGGAGGCATCGCGCACGATTTTAACAACATGCTCTCCGTCATCTCTAATGCTTTAGAACTCATTCGCCGTCGTCTTAATTCCGAAGATCAGGCAATTTTAAAGTATGTAGAGTTGGCCAAGGGTGGCGCCACTCGGGCGTCGCAGCTGACAAAGCGCCTTCTCGCTTTCTCACGCCAACAACCGATGTGTCCGGGGCCTGTCCTGGTGAATCAACTGGTGGAAGGCTTGTCGCCACTACTGAAACACTCGCTGGGCGGCGCTATTGTTTATGATGCCGTGCTAATCGCTGATTCCTGGCTGACCTATGTGGATTCAAGCCAGCTGGAAAATGCCATCTTGAACCTTGTGGTCAACGCGCGTGACGCAATGGAACAGGGCGGGAAACTGACAATCGAGACGCGCAACTGTGAAGTTACGGACAGGGACACAACCGCCGCAAACCTCCCTCCAGGTGACTATATTCTGATTGCGATCCGTGATTCCGGTGCTGGAATGCCTCCCGAGGTCATTTCAAAGGCATTTGATCCTTTCTTCACGACTAAAGAAGCAGGACGCGGTACCGGACTTGGATTAAGCCAGGTATATGGGTTCGCGCGCCAATCTGGGGGCCATGTCAGAATCGACTCCCTGGTTGTCCAAGGAACTACAGTCGAAGTGTATTTGCCTCGCTACACCGGCAAACTCATCCCACTGGTTGAAAATGATAAGCCGACGGGACTCGTCACCGGAAACGCAGAGGCGGTCCTTATCACCGATGACGAGGCCAGCGTACGGCTGCTTCTGGGAGAGATGCTGGTTTGTCTAGGCTACCGCGTCTTCTCTGCTGAAGGCGGCGCATCAGCCTTGCAAACGCTTGCACGCCATCCTGAAATTAAGCTTCTCCTCACTGATGTTCTAATGCCGGACATGAACGGACGAGAACTTGTTGACGAGGCATTGAAGCGACACCCGAACTTGAAAATATTATTTACTACAGGCCATGTCGGCAACATTGCATTAACCGATCGAATGAATGATCACAATATTCATATACTGCTTAAGCCCTTCACCGTCGAAGAGCTGGCATCACGAATACAAGAATTACTTCTCACGGCAGATAAAAAGGATGCTGACAGCGTATCTGATTCATCGACAGGAATGCTATCGACTTGACATTGTGGCTTCAAATACGAGCTCTTTATTTTATTCCCGTAATTTTGAATTTTACCATTAGCACTTATTGCGGGGGCACCGGACTCATGTTACTACTATCAAGCGTCACTGGCGCAGACCGGGACTTTCCGAGCATGTGTTGCAATGCCGACGGTGACGCGCCCAAGTGCCGCGTCTCCGGCTGAAGGAAGCACCGATGGCGAGCGGACCTTGATGCTTTTCGGCGCGGGCGATCCCGCCATGCCCATACGCTCCAACTTGAAAATACTGACTGCCTGCGCGAGCTTGGCGGCTTGCTCCTGCAGCGATTCTGCAGCGGCGGCCGCTTCCTCAACCAGTGCAGCATTGCGCTGCGTGACTTCATCCATCTGGCCGATGGCCTGGTTCACCTGTTCGATACCATCAGTCTGCTCTGCGCTGGCAGTTGCGATCTGACTCATGATGTCGGCGACCCGCTTGACGCTTTCCACGATCTCGTCCATCGACGCACCGGCACGATCGACCAGCTTGGTTCCAATATCGACCTTGCTCACGGAATCCGCGATCAGCAATTTGATTTCCTTGGCTGCAGTAGCGCTACGCTGGGCCAGGACGCGGACCTCGGAAGCTACGACCGCAAAGCCACGGCCTTGCTCGCCAGCGCGTGCGGCTTCCACCGCCGCGTTTAACGCGAGAATGTTCGTCTGGAATGCGATCGCGTCGATCACGCTGATGATGTCGACTATCTTGTTCGACGAGTCATTTATCGCCCCCATTGTTTCGACCACTTCCGCCACCACCATGCCGCCTCTGACGGCTGCGTCCAATGTGGACGATGCAAGTTGGTTTGCCTGCCTTGCATTGTCCGCGTTTTGCTTGACCGTCGACGTCAGTTCCTCCATGGACGATGCGGTTTCTTCCAGTGAGCCGGCCTGCTGCTCGGTGCGCGAGGACAAGTCGAGGTTGCCGGATGCGATCTCATGCGACGCAGTAGCGATGGCGTCCGTACCGCTGCGCACGTCGACCACGATGCTCGCCAGGCTTTCGTTCATGTTCTTCAGGGCTTGCAGCAGTTGACCGGCTTCATCGCCAGTCGTGATGTCAATGCGGCTGGTCAAGTCGCCTGAAGCAACTGTATTGGCCAGATCCAGCGCCTTGTTCAAGGGCCGCGTGATCGAACGCGTTATCCAGTAGGCCGTAAAAGCGGCGAACAGCATGCCGCCTGCGCCCACGGCGAGTAACAGGAGACGGCTGGTTTCGTAGGTTTCCGTGACTTCAGCGCTCGCCTGGTGAACACGTCCCATCTGTAACCCGATCATTTCATCCAGCACTGTCTTATAGGCCCGTAAATGCGGGCGTGATTCCGCATTAAGGTAGGCCTTTGCTTCTTCCACCGCACCAGACGCAACCAACCTGATCAGATGGTCCGAACTTACACCAAATCTTGCATCGGCATCCAGCACTTTTTGCATGACTTCTTTACCCTTTGGCGTCTGTATCGTCCGCCGCAAATAAGCGAGGTTTTCCTGCAGTATCTTGCGCGCTTCGCTGATGTGGCCAAGCTGCCTTTTGCGGTCGGCTTCGCTATCGTTGTTGATCGTCATTGTTCTCAGTGCTATCGCGATCGCATTAGTCTGATCGATAGCGGAGTTGGCATGGGTGATTTTCGGTGCATTGTTCTTCACAATGCCGACAGTGCCCTCGTGCACCTTGCCGAGCATAACGATCCCGATAAAGATGCAAATGAACATTAGGAAATTCATCATGCCAAAACCGATCGCCAGGCGCGTTCTTATTTTCAGATTGGAAACGTTCATTTTTATTAGTGGTTACGTAGGATAGATGAATGCCCCGACAGCGCGTTTCCTGACGAGTCTCATGTTGTCGTTCGACATCCGGAAGGGCAAGATCAGCCGACATGATCATGCTTTCCAAGGTGCTGAAACCGTTGGAGTCCAGATTTAAGCCGCGTCAGGCGCACCGTATGGCGGCGCTTACCAGATCATCTTAATAAAAGTAAGGCCATCCCAGGTTCAATGTCCGCTTCCTGGGTCAGAGGAATGCTACTCTTAGCGAAATTATTGCGGTAGTGACATACAATGCCATCAGTGTTGCCTTGGTAGGACAATGATCATTCATTAGCATGAACTCCGATCGATTCGTTTCCTTTAGCGGATCCTGGATATCGTAGATTCATCCAACCCTCGGCTTCTTCCAGCTCTCGTCGATCACCGGCACAAGCTAATTGACGAAATCCAAAAGATGATCCGCGTTCCGCCGGTGCTGCATGTTTTAGCTTAAGCAAACGAACCAGGCACCGCTGCACGGCACTGGCCGGAGCCGACCACACGAGCAGGGCGAGCTCCCGGCTTTTTCGCCACCTGGTTGCACGATCATAGACGCTCTTTGCATGCGAAGTCAATTATTTCGCCAGCATGTTCTGCGTTACGCCGCCAGTCGCCCGGCGCCGTAGTAGCCCTTGCGATTGCAGGTGAGCGCCGATGCGGCCTGGGCGACATGCCATGCGCGCTCAGAATTGTCAGGAAGCACGACGAGCCCGCACTCAGCCAGGTTTCTTGCATTCGAAGTGCAGTAAACGCAGCTGAGTCGTCTCCATTCGCATCACTATCGCGCCTGCCGCTCTGCGAGAAAGCGACGTCATTGTGGATAGATTGTGATGCAGTCGGATGCACAGACGGTGCGCTCCATGTTCGTATTCGTGTATAGTTCACACATCGCAACTGCCAACCACGCACAGATGGCAACCAAAAAAAACAACGGGGCCGACGCTCTTGCACCTGCGCCTGCGCAAAAGCGCAAGCGGGCCACATCCTACGATGTCGCTTTGCGCGCGGGCGTGTCGCAATCGGCCGTTTCGCGCCACTTCAAGGAAGGCGCCAGTGTTTCCCCAGAAACGCGCGCGCGCATCGCGAAGGCGGCCAAAGAACTCAATTACATACCGAATGCGCTTGCACGCGGCTTGATAACGCGCCGTTCGCAGCTGGTAGCGGTCCTTATTTCGAACCTGACCAACCTGTACTATCCCGAAGTGCTTTCCGAACTGAGCCTGCAGTTCGCCCGCCTCGGCATTCGCGTACTGCTGTTTACCGTGCCGCACGAAGCGGACATCGACAAGACCATTTCAAAGGTCTGGGAGTATCCGGTCGACGGCGTCATTGCCGCAACCCGGCTGTCTTCCGCCCATGTGCTGGAGTTCGAACAGCGGGGCATCCCGTTCGTCCTGTTCAATCGGACGCTCGCGGAGCGGCCCGTCAATGCCATCGTGTGCGACCAGATCGAGGGCGCGCGCCTGTTGGTCAACAGGCTGGCGGCAGCCGGCCTCAAGCGATTTGCCATTATCGGCGGGCCAAAGGACTCGGTGGTCGGCCAGGAACGTACCCGGGGGGCGCGCGAACGGATCCTCGAGCTCGGCCTCCGTGATCCTCCCGTATATGTTGGCGACTATGACTACCAGAGCGGAGTGCGCGGCTTGCGCCACTTCCTCGGGCTGCGCGGCAAGGCTCCGGAGGCCATTATTTGTGGCAACGACATCATGGCGATCGGCTGCGTCGATGCGGCGCGCCATGAATTCGGCATCGACGTTCCCGGGGCCCTATCGGTGGCCGGCTTCGACGGGGTCGAACCGTCCACCTGGCTCAGCCACAATATAACGACGCTGCGCCAGCCGGTACAGAAGATGGCACAGGCCACCGTCGAGATGCTCCATTCGCTGATCGGCAACCACGACTGGTCGCCTGAAAAACGGGTGTTCGGCGCACAGTTTATCGAGGGCGGCACCTGCCGCCTCGGACCGGCGGACGAATCCGCCATCATAGGAGCGAAAGCATGAGGATCAGCAGTTTCCGCGCTCGTTTGCGCCAGGGCGACGCCATGATGGGCACCTTCCTGAAAACCCCATCCCCCATCGTATGCGAGGTCCTGGGCCTCACGCAGCTGGCATGTGTCTGCATCGACGCCGAGCATGCCCCTTTCGGCAGACTCGAGCTCGACAGCTGCATCGCCGCATTCCGTGCAGCCGACATGCCGTCGCTGGTGCGGGTGCGAACCAGCGACCCCGGGGAAATCCTGGGCGCGCTCGACTCCGGCGCCACAGGCGTGGTGCTCCCCCACGTCATCGACGGCGTGCAGGCAGCCGATATTGTACGGATGGCGCACTACAGGCAGGGAGGGCGCGGCTACGCGGGCTCGAGCCGCGCGGCCGGCTACACCACCAAGCCGATGAGTCAACACTTGCGCGACAGCGCCGCAAGCGTCACGGTCGTGGCCCAAATCGAGGACGCGGAAGCCCTGCCCCATCTCGATGCCATCGCCGCTGTCGAAGGAATCGACTGCCTGTTCGTCGGGCGCATGGATCTGACTTTGTCTCTGGGCGCAGAAAGTCCGCTGGATCCGGTTGTGGTCGACGCGGTCGAGCAGATCTGCGCCGCCGGCCGGCGCCATGGCAAGACCGTGGGCATGTTCGTGCCGGCAGGTGAAGACTGCGCGCTGTGGCGGCAGCATGGCGCGACCCTGTTCATGCTTGCGTCCGACCAGCAGTTCCTGCTCGACGGGGCTCGCGCCCTCGCCGGAAAACTCACCCCCGCCCAGGTGGCTTGAAGAGGCCTGCGCCTGCATCCACAACGCGGCCTTGTCGATAAACCTAGTTATCCTGGACCTGGCCGTTAAAAGTTCGCCATGTCCATGGCGAGAGTCGCGACCGGCTTGCAGCCTATCGCCGCATCGCGCCGCTCCCGCGGCGCAGCCTCTTCGCGCTAGCGCAGCGCCGCCCTGCCGGCGCGCCCGCCTCCGCTGCCAAACGCAAGGCGCTCGACAACCACCACATACATGTTGCTGAACCGGCGCGAGCCGAGGAAACTCCCCGCGCATCGCCCAAAGCGATGAATTCACCGGCCAGCAGTTGCCGATCAGGAACTTCCGCAAGCGTGACGCGGCGGCGGCGGCGACGTCGAACAATGCGGTCGGCACGGACTCAGGCTGCTCGCCAGTGGAGGAATCGGAATCATAGCGGCGCATGTCGCCCTCCCGCCTTCAGATCGGTCGATGCCGATGCAGATACACAAGTCGCGGTCGCCAAATCCGGCCTTGTCGTCCGGCGCCATGCTGTCGGCTTACTACACATCAATCGAGAGAGCGAAGACTTCGAATGCACACGAAGCCTCGAAAAATCGATCGCTTTCCCGAGAAGATAGTGACACACCTGCTAAAAATCTTCGAAGACCGATTGCATTCGAAGTCAAACAGGTGAATAATGCGGCTATTGCACGACCCATCTCAGACCTCAACCATCACGGAGCCAGCATCATGATCAGTTATCTCAAAGAGGGTAAGACCGCGGACCAGAAGGAACAGATCGACAACCAGGTACGCGGTACTGTCGAAGCCATTCTGCAAGACATCGAACAACGCGGCGACGCCGCCGTGCGCGAGTACTCGCAAAAATTCGACAAATGGGCACCAGCGTCGCTGCGTCTGTCGCAAGAAGAAATCGACGCCTGCATCGCCTCCTTGCCAGCCCAGGCCATCGAAGATATCCGTTTCGCCCAAGCGCAAATCAAACGCTTCGCGCAGATCCAGCTCATGTCGATGCGCGACGTCGAGGTGGAGACCCTGCCCGGCGTGGTGCTGGGTCACCGGAACATTCCGATGAATTCGGTCGGCTGCTACGTACCGGGCGGAAAATATCCACTGCTGGCATCCGCTCACATGGGCGTTCTCACCGCTAAAGTGGCTGGCGTCAAGCGCGTTATCGCCTGTGCCCCGCCCTACGAGGGCAAACCGGCACCGGCCATCGTGGCCGCGATGGCCATGGCAGGCGCTGATGAAATCTATGTCGTCGGCGGCGTTCAGGCGGTAGCCATGATGGCGCTCGGCACTGACAGCGTACAGCCGGTAGACATGATCGTCGGGCCAGGCAATGCCTATGTCGCCGAAGCGAAGCGCCAACTGTACGGCCGGGTAGGTATCGACCTGTTCGCCGGTCCTACCGAAACGATGGTGATCTGCGACGATTCGGTCGACGCCGAGCTGGTCGCCGTCGACCTGCTGGGCCAGGCCGAACATGGACCGAACTCGCCGGCGGTGTGCGTCACCACCAGCAGGCGCATCGCGGAGGAGCTGCCTGGCCAGATCGAAAAGGTGCTGGAGCGCTTGTCGACGCGCGATGTGGCGAGTGTCGCCTGGCGCGAATACGGCCAGATCATCTTGTGCGACAGCGACGAAGAAATGTTGGCCGAGTCCGAACGCATCTGCTCGGAACACGTGCAGGTCATGACACGCGACCCGGACTGGTTCCTGCAGCGCATGAGCAACTATGGAGCAGCCTTCCTGGGCCACCGCACCAACGTTTCCTACGGCGATAAGGTCATCGGCACCAATCACACGCTGCCGACCAACCGCGCCGGACGCTACACAGGCGGCTTGTGGGTGGGGAAATTTATCAAGACCCACACTTACCAGCGCATTCTGACGGACGAGGCCTCCGTACTGATCGGCGAATACTGCTCGCGCTTATGTGCGCTGGAACACTTCGCCGGTCACAAGGAACAGGCCGACATCCGTGTACGGCGCCTGAAAAAATGAACGCGCTCAAAGGCAAAGTCGCGCTGGTGACCGGGGGCGCGGGAGGACTCGGGGCGGCAATCTGCGCCGAACTGGCGGCGGAAGGGGCGCGCGTGGCGGTAGGCTACCACCGCTCCGCCTCGGCCGCGGGTGAGCTGGCAGCGACGCTGCCGGCGGTCGAAGGCGGCCACGCGGCGGTGCATGCGCCGGTCACCGACAGCAATGCGCTGCGCACGCTGGCCGACACCGTGAGCGCCCGTTTCGGCCGCCTGGACGTTCTCGTCAACTGCGCCGGCACTACCCGCTTCGTCGAGCATGGCGACCTCGACGCCCTTGACGACGCGCTCATCGACGACATTCTCGCCACGAATGTGCGCGGGCCCTTCGCCATGGCACGCGCCCTGCGCGCTCTTCTCGAAGGCGACGGCGGCGGGGTCATCGTCAACATCTCGTCAATCGCGGCCCAGACCGCCGTCGGCAGCAATATCATCTATTGCGCCTCGAAGGCCGCTGTCGACAACATGACCAAGTCTCTCGCGCGGGCACTGGCTCCCGAGATCCGCGTATTGTCGGTCGCGCCAGGCCTGGTCGACACCGACTTCGTGCGCGGGATGGACGCCGCCTGGCGCGACGCGCAGGCCGCGCGCACACCGCTTGCACGCCTGGCCTGCCCTGCCGAAGTCGCACGTGCGGTAGTGGCCGCCAGCGCCCACCTTACTTTCTCCACCGGTACCGTGATCGCGGTCGATGGTGGACGCCCTCTTGCTTGCTAAGTTGAAAGGAACTATCTTGGCCCTCCCCCCCCCCCTGCGTGCCCGCCTCGTCCGCTATGACGAGCTGCGGCCCTGTACCAACGCCTTCATCGACGCCCGCAGTCCCGGCAGCGACCAAAAGGAAAATTTCACCATCATCGGCCCCGGGGTGGCGGAAAACCCCCAGCAGCACGTCCACATCCGTACCGCCCATGGCTTCAACATCGGCGCGGCGCGCCAGCCGCCCCGCTGCACCAATTCGCTGCACAGCCACGAGACGGCAGAAGTCTTCATGATTCACAGCGGCACCTGGCGTTTCTTCTGGGGCGAGCACGGGGAGGACGGCAGCGTGCTGCTTACCCCGGGCGACACGATCTCCATCCCGACCGGCGTGTTTCGCGGCTTCGAAAACGTCGGCGTCGGGCCCGGCTTCATGTTCGCGGTCCTGGGCGGTGACGATCCGGGGCGCGTACACTGGGCTCCGCACGTCATCGAAAAGGCGCAGGCTTATGGCCTGGTGCTGCTTGAGGATGGACGCCTGGTCGACACCACGCTGGGCGAGAGCGTGCCGGCCGGCGCTAAGGTAGTCAGCCCATCCTCACGCGAAGAAATTGCATATATCCGTGTGCCGAGCTATGCGGAGATGCGGCGCAACGTCGCCGCAAAAAGCGATCTGCGCCCGCTCGAAGGCGGCGCCATGTCTGCGCACGGCGCGCGCGAGTATGCGATCATCGCACAGAATGATTACGCCCCTGCCGCCATCGCCGCACCGCACGACTTCAGCGTACGCCTTCTCGCGCTGGACGTCGGACAGCGTACACCGGCCTATGTCCGCAATGGCCCGGAAGTGCTGCTGATTCAGTCCGGGAAAGTACGCTGGCGAAATACACAGGGAGACGAAGTCGAGCTTGCGGCGGGCGACACGTTTACCGTCCCGGCCGGCATGGCGCGCGTACTCGAAGCCCTCCAGGCTTGCGAGCTGTTCGTCGTGATCGGCGGTCCGGACCACGTCGAGCTCCTTGCGGACACGCCGCGATGAGGCCATCCCTGGTATTTTTGCCTGGGACCCTGTGCGACGAACGCGTCTGGGAGGAATCCGCGCAGCTGCTGTCGTGCTACGGCGCCTGCCAGCACGTCGACTACGGCGCGGCGGACAGCATCGCCGCGATGGCTGCGGATGTGCTGCGTGCGTTTCCCGGCCCGTTGTTGCCGATCGGATCCTCGATGGGGGGAATCGTGGCCCTGGAGATGGCGCGCCAGGCCCCGGAACGGCTCAGCGGTATCGCCCTTTTCGGCGTCAACCCCGGCCCCGATACAGCTGAGCGGGCGGCGAGCCGCGACGCCCAGCTGCGTTATGCGCGCCAGCAGGGTATCGGCGCGCTCGTCCGCGACCTGCTGGCGCCGTTTTGGTTTACCAGCGATTGTGCACACTATCCGGAACTCGAAGGCGCTGCAGTGGCAATGGCGGAGCGGCTCGGAATCCCCATCCTGGAGGCACAGTTCGAAGCCTTGGCGGGCCGTTCCGATAGTTGGTCCTTGCTGCCGGAGCTGCGCATACCGGCCCTGGTTGCTTACGGCGAAGCCGACCGCGTGTGTCCGGGGCCACTGCAGGAGGACATGGCGGCGCTGCTGCGGCACGCGCGCCTGGAAGGAATTGAAGACGCCGGACATCTGGCGCCGATGGAACAGGCGGCCGCGTGCGCTGCACTGCTTGCCGATTGGATCGGCGGCGAGGGTCTCATGGAAAGCAATGGGGACGAAGGCGCGCAGATTCACCTGCGGTAGGCGTTCTACTTGCCGGACGACGGCCCGAGGGGGCGAGAATCCAATGAGACGGCTGCGCGCAACACCACCCGACGTTTCCGGTTTCCTGCAAGGTAGCTATTCTTAAAATAGATGTCGTGCGATCATTGTGCAACTTCGCTAACCTGGAAAAGCGTATATTTTCAATCAGGATCCGCTCTTGGCGATCATCGGCCCACCGCGGCGCCAGCTGCCGACTCAGGCAATGCTCCAGTGGCTTGAGCAGGTCTTGAATCGAAGGGCAGATGCTTCCAACTCTTCCGGAGTTCGCGATGGACAATAGTGCTGTCTCTAAAGAACTGGCGCGCGTCAACCGCACCTTGCGCACCGTGAGTGCGGCTAACCGCACCCTGCTGCGTGCTACCGACGAAATGGAACTCCTGCAGGCCATGTGCCAGGTGGCGGTGGAGACCGGCGGCTACCGCATTGCTTTGGTCGCTTATGCAATGGACGATCCCGAAAAGAGCGTGGTCCATGTTGCCGCGGTCGGCGCCGATGAAGCCTTCCTCGAAGTTGTGCCCAAGACCTGGGCCGACAACGAATTCGGCCAGACGGCGATCGCGACAGCGATCCGCACCGGCAAGCCCAGCGTGGCGCGAAATATTCTGACCGAATCTGCCTTTGCGCCCCTGCCAGGGCTGCGCGATCAGGTGCGCGCCAAGGGGCTGGCGGCAGTCACCGCGTTGCCGCTCGAGGTCGAAGGCAAGATCATCGGCGGGATGATCGTGCTGGCTGCCGAACCCGAAGCCTTCGGCCCGGCCGAAGTGGAGCTGCTCAGCGAGCTCGGATCGGACCTCAGCTACGGGATCGCCAGCTTGCGCACCCGCGTGCGTCACCGGGAAGCGGAAGCGACGATCAAACGCCTGGCCTTTTACGACAGTCTGACCGGCCTGCCGAACCGTACGCTGCTGATGCAGGAGTGCGAACGGGTGCTCGAGACTGCCCGAGCGGACAACACGCCGGCCCAGGTGCTGCATCTCGAGCTGGGGCGCTTCGGCGAGATCAACCGTGTGCTCGGCTATGCTTGTGGCGACCAGCTCCTGCTCGAGCTGGTGCGCAGGGTCGGCGCCGTCCTCCCCCCGGACGCCGTTTTCGCGCGGGTCGGCGAGGCGGAGTTCAGTGTGGTCGCTCCTGGCTGCGCCTCGGACGCGATCACCGTCGCCCGCAAGCTGAACTCCCTGATGGAAGAACCGTTCCCAATCGCGGACGGCATGATCGATGCCCGCATCGGGGTCGGTATCGCAATCTATCCCGGTCACGGCACCGATGCCGCCACCCTGGTACGGCGTGCCGCCGGGGCCTTGCAGCAATCCGGCCATGCCTACGGCGGCTACGCCATGCATGCCGGCGGGCTCGAACGCGACAGCCAGCGGCGCCTGCATCTGATCGGCGACCTGCACCGCGCGGTGCGCCAGCACGAGCTGCGGCTCTACTGCCAGCCCAAGGTGGACATCGCCTCCGGCGCGCTGTGCGGCGTCGAAGCGCTGGTGCGCTGGCAGCACCCCCAGCACGGCATGATCCAGCCCACCGAATTCATCCCGGTAGCCGAACAGGCGGGCACGATCACGCCGGTAACGCAATGGATCATGGATAAGGCCTTTCAACAAAGCTATTTATGGCACCGGGCTGGACTCGAGTTGCCGGTGTCGGTCAACCTGTCCGCCCACGACCTCTACAACCCGCAGCTGCTCGACCGCGTCGCCGGCCTGTTTTCCACCTGGGGCCTGCCGCCAGACTTGATCCAGTTCGAGTTGACCGAGAGCGCACTGATGGCGGAGCCGGCCATCGCCCTGGAGACGCTGCGCCGCCTGAAAGATACCGGGGTGCAGCTGTACGTCGATGATTTCGGCACCGGATATTCGGGCCTGAGTTACCTGCAGCGCCTGCCGGTAGACGGGATCAAGATCGACCAGTCATTTGTGATGCCGATGCTGAACAACAAAGATTCAGGCGTCATCGTCTCGTCCACCATTGACCTTGGGCACAACTTGAGCATGAAGGTGGTCGCCGAAGGCGTTGAGAACGAAGCGGTCCTGCTGCGCCTGGGCGAACTCGGATGCGATATCGCGCAAGGCTACCTGATCGGCAAACCGATGCCCTCGGGCGCGTTGCAGGAATGGGAAATCAGCCATCGACTCAAGAGCTGGCATTAGCAGGAAATCACAAGCTCGTGCTTGCGGGCGAAGCTGCGATATACCGCATGCGCGTCACTGGACGAAGGCTGCGGCGGGAGCCAATCAGCGCCAGCACGCCCATGCCGACCAGCAGTACGCTGCCCGGTTCCGGCACCGTGCCAATGCTCAGCGCGCCGATTGTGATGAAACGCCCGCCCGCCTCGCCGCCGACGCCGATGCTCAGCGACTGGATCGGGCTGTCGCTGACGAAGGCCAGGAAGCCGCCCGGCGCGGAGTCGTGCGGCGCGTACTCGAAACTGCCGCCGGCGTCGACCAACTTGAAGACCAGGCTCGATGCGACGCCGGCGCCGGCGAAATCGGTCGCGAAGAAGCTGCCGCCGATGGCGCTGACCGGTACGCTGAAGCCCGACACGCTGAAATACGAGGTGTCGAAGTTGCTGCTCACAGCCGCGCCGTCGGCGCCATCGCCCAGGACGAAGAAATGCTGTGCGCCCTGGGACGGATCCAGGCCGAGCGGGTCGATCACGCCGATCTGGTAGCCGAGGCCTTCGGCGCTACGCGTGAGCGGGCCGGCGAATGCGTCGCCGGGCGTGAGATCGGCAAAGCCGTCGTAGCCGGTGAGGACCAGACCGGCTTCATAGCTCGCACGGTCGGTATAAACCGTCACGGCTGCGCCTGCATGCCCCGCCATGCAGCCCATGGTGATGGCCAGGACGGACGCAAGCTGGGTGAGACCTGATGCGATACGCATGATGTTTTCCGTTGTGAGCGCCGAAGGGAATCGGGCAGGTTGAACACAGAGCAAGGGCAGCCGCACCGCAAGCGGCAACAGGATGCCGCTAATGATGCTGCCATTTCAATAAGCGGCGCAATTGCGAAAGCTGCCACGCGCTTTACGAGTTTGCACGCGCTCCAGGACGACGCACCACACCCCACCGACGGCATAAGGCGAACTGCGAGGAGACCGGCGCGATCATCGCACCTTTCTCCCATGCCGCACGCCCCTGACAGCCACTGAGCGGCGGCCGTGCGGCCATCAACGCGCGACGCTGAACTGCCCGAGGATCCAGGCGTCGATCAGCGCCTGCTGCTCGCGCGACGTCTTGTGGGCCTGGTCCGGCGCCAGCACGATGCGGCGCGGCGCCGATATCGCATTGAAGGCCGCGAAAACCGAGGTGGGCGGTGTAATGGTATCGTTGAACCCGGCGAAATAATGGCCGGGCACGCGGATGCGCCGGGCGAAGTTCACACTGTCGTAATAGCCGGTCGTAATGCGCTTGGGTTCGACCGGCTCGTCGTGCCGGCCGCCGTCGGCCCGCTGCCTGAACAGCCCCGGCCAGCCGCCGGCACGCCCGTGCAGGTAGCCGGTGACGTCGGCGAAGGCCGGATAAGCCGCGGCCACGCCGCTCACGCGCTTGTCCAGGCCAGCCAGCATCAACGACAGCTGGCCGCCCTGGCTGCCGCCGGTGACGATGAAGTGCTTGCCGTTCCACTTCGGATGCGCGGCCAGGAAATCGGCGCCGCGCTGCACCCCGAGGTAGACGCGCCGGTAATAGTAGGATTCACGGTCGTCCAGGTTGAAGCGGTTGTACTCGTTGAGCACGCCCCGGTCCAGGTCCGTGTACAGCTCGCGCGGCAGGTCGAGAGGGATGCCGTGCACGCCTAGTTCGAGGGTGATCACGCCCTGTCTTGCCATGCCAGCCTGACCGAAGTAGGGGCGCACGCCGGCCCCCGGCACGTACAGCACCGCCGGATACGGTCCGGCGCCGCGCGGCACCGACAGCACGCCATGGAAGTAGCTCGGCCCGGCCCAGTTGGAGAACATGCGGTAGCGCAGGTAATAGACCTCGACCGCGTCGCTGGACAACTGGGGCGCGGGGGTGAGGCGGTACTCGGGAGGGATCGCGTCCAGCCGGGCTTTCTGGCTGCGCCAGAAGTCGTCGAAATCGGCCGGCTCGACCTGTGTCGGCGCGATCCGTTCGGGCGAGAAGCCGATGGTCGCCACCGCGGCGACCTCCGGCCTGTCCGCCAGTGCGACGCTGCAGCGCACGAAGCCGGGCGCCTCCGGCGAAGTCACCTTCAGGCGCAGGCCGCCTGGCGGCAACACCACTTCGACCGCTGCGCCCTCGAGCTGCTCGGGGCCGAGCCGGTAGCGCACCTTGGCGCCGATAGGCCCCTCGATGCGCAGTTCTGCCGCCTCGCCGAGCGCATACAACCAGTCGGCGCGGTCGGGCTTGACGCGCAGCATGGCATCGCTTGCCTGCTGCACCGGCAGGACGATGCGTTCGGCAGTGGCCGGGGCGGCCCGGGCCGGGCTCAGCCCGGGCGCGAACGCCAGGCTTGCGGACAACAGAAGGCCAGCGATCTTCTTCATTCGATCCTCCAGAAAACATCGACTCCAAAAAGGAGAGCGCCACGGCGGGGCGGCGGATATCCTGCGCGGACGGGGCTGCAGGCGCGCGATCAGAAGCTCTCGACGGCTCCCACGTCGGCCGCCCCGCCGCGCGGTCGCGGTGCGCTGTAGACATCGTGCGACGGGACGCCGGCGTTGTACGCCGTGTTGACCGCAGGGCTGTTGGCCGCCAGCTGGAAAGCATATGGACCGCTCAGGGCAACGAAGCGCGGATCGATGCCGACCCGGTTGTCGGTACCGGCCGTCGAATGCCAGCGATTACCGCCGTACACCATGTTGTGACTGATGTCGGTGTCGCTCGAGTTGACGTAATTGCTGACCGGACGATCCGCGTAAGCGACGAAGATGTTGTTCCATACACGGACAAACCTGCTTCCCTGGACCGAGATCTCGCCCTCCCCGGTGATCTTGATCTTGCCGTTGCCATGGGCGGTGTTGTTGAACACGTCCAGATACCTGCTGTTGAACGAGTGGATGCCGCGACCGCCGTTGTCGTACACGATGTTGTTGGCCACCAGCGTGCGGCCGGTGTAGCTGCGGCTGTTGAAGGAATCGAGAATGATGCCGTTGCCGTCGGTTTGCTGGCGGTACTGGTAGCACTCACAGGGGAACAGGTTGGAGGCGTTGGAAACGACGTTGTTCATGACCACCAGCTTGTAGCTCTGGGTATTGGTGTCGTGGTTGTAGGGAACCAGGTAGCTGATGCCCGAGGTCCCGTAGGGCGAATAGGCGCTGGTATTGTAGACGCGGTTGTTTTCAATCGTGACGTAGTCGACCAGGCCCGCGGCGATGCCGCCGCCCGGTGTGTCGTGCACGATGTTGTTGCGAACGGCGATGTGGTGGGTCTTGCCGAGCGTCTTGCCGGCCAGGCTGATGCCGTTCGAGTCGACGATGGCGCCGATGTACTTGCGCGGGCTCATCTGCCAGTACGTCTTCGACAGGTCGTTCTCGTACTTGGCTTCATCGTAGGTCACCTGGTTGACGTGACCTTCCACCTCGAAGCCGTCGATCACGATCCAGGACGCGTCGCGCACCTCGATGCCGTGGTGGTTCTTGCCCTTGGTGGTCTTGATCACGGGCCGCTCGCCCGGGTAATTGCGGTAAGTGATTGGCGCGCCTTCGGCGCCCGAGTTCCGGATCATCAGCACGGTATAGTTCCAGGTCAGCGTGTGCGTTCCCTTGCGCGCCATGACCGTCTGGCCGGGCAGCATCACGTCGTGTGCCTTCTGCAAGGTCTTGAACGGCCGCGCTTCCGTGCCCGGGTTGCCGTCGCTGCCCGCCACCGGGTCGACATAGAAGATGGCGTTCACACCGGCCGCCGGCGTGACGCCTGGCGCTTCCTGGCTGGTCGCGTCGACGCCGCTGGGACGTACCGCGCCGACGCGGTACTGGTAGCTGGTGCCGGGCTGCAGGTTGCGGTCGCGGTACAGGGTGGCGTTGGCGGCGACGCTGGCGACTGCGCGCCAGTCCTGTCCGGGGTCCTTTCGCTCGATCCTGAACGCGGTTTCGTCGGGCGAGGCGTCCTGCCATTCCAGCGTGATCTCGCTGCTGTTCATCGGCTGCGTGCTCAGGCGGCGCGGTGCCGCGGCGGCCGTATTGTCGGCCGGGTTGCCGGACGTGGGCGTGGTCAGGATCACCTGGCCGGTCGAGGACAGCACGCTGCCGTCTGCGCGCACGGCGCTGACCCGGTATTCGTAGGCGGTGCCCGGCAGGAGATTGCTGTCGACGTGGCTGCGGCTGTCCGCGCCCACCAGTGCCTGCTGCATCCAGGCGCGGCTGCCCACGATGCGCCGTTCGACCCGGAAGCCGGTGGCGGCCGGAGAGGTGCTCGACCACGTGACCACGGCCTGGGTGGCCGACGGATACGAGCGCGCCACGACGTTGTGCGGCTCGCCGGCGGCGGACGTGGTCGAGCCGTTGAGCTGGCCCAGGGCCGGTGCCGCCGCCCCGAGCAGGATGCACAGCACGGGCGTCGCAAGGAGCACGTTTTTACGTTTCATTATTTTCCTCATCAGCGTTCTGGGTGTGTGGACGAAGAGTGCGGCGCACCATCCCGGACCTGTGGCGGCTGCGCGCAGCAGGCATGGCGTCCCAAGCCATGGCCGCCGCACGTGTATGGTGCTGATTCGCGAAGCCTTGCGCAATGATGAAATTCCCGGAACCGTTATGAACTTGCAGATGCGTGCCGCCGCGTGCGCGAGAAAAACAGCATTGCGTGCTTCAGACGCACCCGGCATCATGCTCGCCGCCCTGCCGGGGTGCCGCGCCGGCGGACCGGCGCCTCAGGCCACCGTGCATGAGCTGGCGCTGCTGGTCGGCCAGTCCAACATGTCGGGCCGTGGACTCGGCTCCGACCTTCCGGGCAACGCGTTTCCGGATCAGCGCCTGCTGGTGTGGGATGCGGCGGCCGGCCGATCGACGCCCGCGCGCGATCCGCTGCCGCACCAGGACCTGGGAGCGCGCCCGGTGCGGGTCGGCCCGGGCATCTCGTTCGGCAGTGACTACCTGGTCGAGTTGGCTCGCCTGGCCCACATACGGCGCAAGTTCGTCGACCTGCACGCAGCCAGCGGCAGTCCGATGGCCGAGGAGGCACTGCGTCGCATTGCGCGGCTGTACGCCGATGGTCCCGGCCGTGTTTCGGAGGAATCTATCCTCAAGCGCTCTGGCTTACCGGAATTGATACTGCTTCAGCGATCAATACCTTGTTACGCCCACTCTTCTTTGCTGCGTACAACGCGCGATCAGCCGCCTGCACCAGGTCGTGCTCGCCGTGGCCATGGCCCGGCCACTGGGCCACGCCGAAAGAGGCCGAGATGCCGGTGATGGTCTGTCCTGCATGCTGGATGACAATACCCATCAGGGAGACGCGGATCGCCTCGGCGCACTTGGCAGCCTCATCCGCACCGCAATCCGGCAGCATCAGCACCAGCTCCTCGCCGCCGTAGCGGCACACAACGTCGCTAGCGCGCACCCGCTGAAGTATGGCGTAGCTGGCAGCCTGCAGCACCAGGTCGCCGCCATCGTGGCCATAGGTATCGTTGACACGCTTGAAGTGATCGAGGTCGACCATCACTATCGAGCAGGCACTTTGGCTGCGCTGGGCACGCGCCATTTCGCGCTTGAGCGACTCGTCGAAGAAGCGGCGATTATACAAGCCGGTAAGCGGGTCGACGGTCGACTGGTGGCGCAGCGTTTCACGCAGCGACACGTTGCTGACGGCCAGGCTGAGCTGTTCGGCCAAGGTGGTGATATGCCCGCCATCTATCGCGCTGTCTTCGCACCGGTCCCCGGCAATGACCAGTACGCCGATCACGTCGCCCTGGGAAATCATGGGCACGCAGGTCTGGGAGGCGTGCTTGTCCAGCCAGATCCCGCCGTGATCGCAGCAAAGCTCGCGCTCGGGCGTGGCGACATGTACTTTGCCGAGCCGCAGGCCCCAGCAGTCATCCGGCGCCACGGTCGGCGGGGCGCCGGCCGCCAGGCCCCAGAACGCTTTGAGTTCCAGCACATCACGTGAATTGCGATAAAGATAAACCGCGCCCGAGGTGTCCGGCAACAGCTTGCGCAGGAAAACGGGCAGCACGCATGCCAGCTCGGCCGGCGTCTTTACGCTGTCCAGTGCTTGCAGCATCTTGGCCGTGAGCGCCAGGCGCTCTGCCCGTACCGTCGACTGACGAGCTAGCAGCGCATTGCTCTCGGCCAGGGAGTGCGATTGGCGCGCCGACTCCGCGCGCTCATTCATGCTCCTGGTCACAATGTAGACCACGACGACAATCATGACCAGGCTGGCCAGGCTGGCGCCAATGCCCAGCGCTGAGTTGTAGCGTAGGGTAGCGGTGATCTCTTCACGCAACTGGTTGCGGTGCTCCGCCAACACGCGCAACTGCTGGCCCAGCAGGGTGCGCAGCTCGTCCATGAGGACCTTGCCACGCTGACTGGCCACCATGTCCAGGGCAGCCTGGGAATCACCCGCCTTCTTGACACGGATAGCTTGGTCCAACTCGCGCACCTTGGCCTGTATCCGCCCTGCGATGCGTGCCACCAAGGCACGTTCCTGCTCCGAGGCTGCATGGCGCTGCAAGTCTTCGAGCGCAGCGGGGATACCGGCAACGCCGGCATTGTAAGGGTCGAGGAAGCTGTCGTCGCTGCCGATCAGGTAACCGCGCTGGCCGGTTTCGGCATCCTTCAGCAAGCTCAGCACGAGGGTATAGGCGCGCTCCTTGCTCGCCGCTTCCTTCAGGGCGTCAAAGGTGGTGTTGGCTTGATAGCTGCTGAGGATCGGCAGTGTGGCCAAGCAGGCCAGGATGACGATGAGCAGAACGCCGAACAGCTTGATACTTGGGTCGAGTCTTGAAAACATACTTCTAGGAAATAATAATTAAACGAATCATACCTTGGGCAGATGCCGGCGATCGGTAGAAAAGCCAGCTACATTCCTGCCTGTTTGCGCGATGGGTACCTGTGGTACAAGGCGCAGAGTTTGTTATCCTCCACTTGGCGCACATGGAACAATAATCATCCGCTGTCACCCCAAGACAGCCTTCTACGTTCTGCGCATTAGCAGCCTGAGGGACGGGCCGACCGGCGCACCCCGTGCGGGACAAGGTGAGGACACGCCATTCATGACGATTGGGGCGGAAACATCGGATTAGTGCGATAAGGCCTCGGCGACTTACCCCGTCCTCGGTTCGCTCGAGGAGCCTCTCGAGGGACCGCTCCTGGTCGAGCCTGTCCTGAGCCCAGCATAGTAGTTCGCCACGGCCGAAAAATCGCAGGCTGTCACGGGGGACCGCACCCGACCTTAAGCGGACCTTGTTACTTTCGCGTCTCCGGCGTGTCAACAAGGGCGAGACTTGGGTGCGGTATCGTTCAGGTGCATCCACATGGTTTAGAGGAAATTAGTGAAAACCGTATGAGCGCGCAGCTATGATTGCCCGTTCTTGTGTGCTCGCCACTACTCCAAGTGGCGCGGTAATTGCCGCGTGAGCGAATCGACTTGGGATGGCGGAATGCCTGATCCACAAGGCGGGATTGGGTAGCGTGGCATGCTGAAATCGTTGACCATAAACCGCACGGCGAAGCTTATGCAACCCGTCATCAGCGATTTACTGCCTGATTTGACGCAGAGTCGCTGGTCACTCGGCGCTCCGTAACTATCCCTGGAGCACGAATGCGCAAGCGCGTAGAGAAAAGCGCAAGCCGTGCGGCTTGGCCGGATTGTAGATTGAACCCCTTAGCGCAACTCCTGCTGTACGGCTTCCAAGGACAGTCCAAATGCCACAATAAAGACCTCATACGGGAGATTCTCGCCGGCTTTTGCAAAAGTTTCGGCGCCGATCATATTCATCTGGCCAGAAAGGTAATCGCCAACCAACAGCGACGGAGCGCAAAGCGCCCTGTTGGTCTCCGTCGGTCGATACCTTGAGGCTACGCCCTCGCCCAGGCTGAACCCGTTGAAAATATGAAGGGCCGTCGATTACCGGCCCTTGGGGTACCACGTTGGGGTTACTTGGCCGACGTGAGCGTGGTGTAGCTGGTGATGAGATTACGGTAATCCGGGATATGGTTCGAGAACAGTGCTCCCAGGCCCTCGATGTCGTTACGCCAATCACGGTGCAGCTCGCATGCAGCGCCGAACCAGGTCATCAGCTGAGCGCCGGCAGACGTCATGCGCTCCCACGCTGCGTTGCGGGTCATTTCGTTGAACGTACCCGAAGCGTCGGTGATGATGAACACCTCGTAGCCCTCCTCGAGCGCGGACAGCGCCGGAAATGCCACGCAGACTTCGGTCACGACACCGGCGATGATGAGTTGCTTCTTCCCGGTAGCCTTCACCGCTTGGACGAATTCCTCGTTGTCCCAGGCATTGATCTGGCCAGGGCGGGCGATATAGGGAGCGTTGGGGAACTGCGCTTTCAGTTCCGGCACCAGCGGGCCGTTCGGCCCGGTTTCAAAACTGGTGGTCAGGATCGTAGGCAGGTTGAAATATTTTGCCATGTCAGCCAATGCGAGCACATTGTTCTTGAACTTGTCAGGATCGATGTCACGCACCAGCGAAAGCAGCCCGGCCTGGTGGTCAACCAGCAACACGGCGGCCTGGTCCTTGTTGAGACGTTTATACGGGGTAGTCATTGTAATTCTCCTTGCGGTGAGTGGATGCCATGCCGCCGAGGCGGCACGACTGGAAAGGCCCAGATCCTTGGCGTTGCAGTCCTGTCTTTAATCTTCCGCTGGAACGAGCCTGCCAAACAAACCGTCTTGCAGGTCTTTCCATGCTTGGCGGATCTCTTCTTCGGTATTCATGACGAAAGGGCCATGGCCTATGATAGGTTCATCAATTGGTTCTCCGCTCAGGATCAAGATGACGCAATCCTGATTAGCTTCAATTGTCAGAGCCGTTCCGCTAGTGCCGACAAGCGCCCACTGACCTTCGCGGACGATGTCAGCTTCGGCAAGTAAGGCCGTACCGCGGAGCATGACGAGGGCCGAACTTCTGTCAAGGTTTAGTGGCAGCGTCGTGCTTTTTCCGGCAAATAAACGGACGTCCCAGACATCGATCTCGGTAAAGGTGCGCGCAGGTCCCTTGCGCTGGGCGAAGCTGCCGGCGATAAGGCGCACCTCCCCCGCATCTCCAGGCAAGGCAATGCGTGGAATATCCGCATCAAGGATAGTCTGGTACGCTGGTGCCGTCATCTTTTGGCTCGCGGGCAAATTTACCCAGAGCTGCACCATCTCAAGCGTGCCGCCGGAGCGTGTAAATGCTTCGGAATGGAATTCTTCGTGCAGGATCCCGGAACCCGCTGTCATCCACTGCACGTCCCCAGGACCTATCAGTCCACCGCTGCCGGTGGAATCGCGGTGTTCCAATTCCCCTTGATAGACGATCGTTACAGTCTCGAAGCCGCGATGGGGATGCTGTCCGACTCCACGAGCGCGTTGCGAGGGGGTGAACTCTGCCGGTCCCGCATGGTCGAGCATCAGGAAAGGACTGATATGGCGTGCCATCTCTCGATACGAAAACAGGGTACGCACTGGAAATCCGTCTCCAACCCAATGCGGACGCATTCCGCTGAAGATTCCCATGATCGTTTTCATGCATGTCTCCTTAACTGAAACCATCATATATTTCTTAACGGCCAATCGGTAGATAGCGTAAGCTGGCATCAGTGTTCTACTTAAGGAACAATGATGCGTGATTTGAACGATTTTTATTACTTTGTTAAGGTGGTCGACCATGGTGGCTTCACGGCAGCGGGACGCGCCTTGAACATACCTAAGTCCAAGCTCAGCCGTCGTAT
The DNA here is from genome assembly GCF_059685865.1 of Telluria sp. ZB4P36. Lineage (NCBI taxonomy): Bacteria > Pseudomonadati > Pseudomonadota > Betaproteobacteria > Burkholderiales > Oxalobacteraceae > Telluria > Telluria sp. ZB4P36. The sequence goes on along the minus strand of NZ_JCASIE010000013.1, from coordinate 141,274 downwards.
TGCAAGCTTGGAAGAAGAATACGGAGTCCGCTTGCTGCAGCGCTCCACCCGACATTTTTCCGTTACCGATACAGGCCGAGAGTTCTACACCCAATGCGTGGCAATGCTGGTTGAAGCACAGGCGGCCACGGAGGTCGTGGAGCGCAGAGGCGCCGAACCGCAAGGTATCGTACGCATGAGTTGCCCGACGGCCTTGCTGGCATTTCGTATCAGCGAGCTTGTAAGCCAGTTCATGGCCGAGTATCCGAAAGTCAGAATCCATCTCGAAGCCACCAATCGCAGGGTCGATGTCCTTGGCGAAAGACTCGACCTTGCCCTCCGGGTGCGTTTCCCGCCTTTGGAAGACAGTGGCCTGGTCATGCGCGTGTTGTCCGAGAGTCCGCAACGGCTGGTTGCAAGCCGGGACTTCTTGAGGACCAGAGCCCCCTTTTCCCACCCAGCCGACCTGAGTAGCATCCCCAGCCTCGACTGGGGTCCCGCACGGGACCACGTATGGCAGCTGGAGGGACCCGATGGAGCAACTGCCCAAGTCCGTCACCAGCCCAGGTTCATCACGGACGATATGAACGCGCTGCGGCAGGCTGCGCTCAAGGGTATAGGCATCGTTCAGTTGCCCTGCATGGTAGTCGAGGACGACTTGCGGAAAGGCGACCTGGTCGACATTATTCCGGGCTGGGCACCGAATGGCGGCGTGGTACACGCCGTTTTTCCTTCCAGGCGGGGTCTGCTGCCAGCCGTGCGCATGCTGATCGATTATTTTGCAGCGCACATTCAAGACGGATGATCGTTAACGCACCGGCATCGCACAAACAACGCCACAGGATCTTTCCGGGTAGATGGCAAGACGCAGTCCAGCAGCACAAGGAAAGCTCCCTGTTCGTTGACGGCACCGCGCGACTTACGGCACCGTGTGCTGGTAGAACGGCTGACGCACCCGAATCGGACGCACATCCAGGCGTACCCGGTAGACGGAATAGGCTGACGAGCGGTTGGATGCGTACGTTTCGGATTCCGGAACGCGCTGGAACACGAATTCGAAGCCGCGCTCGGGTTCAATGCCGTCCGGCCCGCCAAAGGCCAGTCCGATGGCTCGGGACTGGTCACTGTCCGCCAGCTTTTCGAGCAGATCGACTACCATGGTGTTCGCCAGGATGTCGGTATAGAACAGCGGCCCCCGATAATATGGACGCGTTGGATCCAGCTTTTCCTTGTCCTTGCCTGGCGCTATCCGGTTGTTGCGGAGATCGACGCGGTCGCCGCTATCGAGATAGCTGATACGGGCATTGCCAATATTGAATCCCGGCTGCGTCCTGTCGACCGTAGCAGCCGCCAGGTCAAGCAGCAGCGCTCCCTTGTAGCCAATGACCTGTGCCTCTCGCGACTGAACCAGCACGACTGCACTGTTCTCATCAACCCCAAGACCCAGGCGGTAGCCCTTTGCCAGCATCGCCGGCAGCATGCGCGCGAAGCGTCCGCGGACCAGAAGGTGCTGATCAATGAAGATATCCGTGCCCACAAACCCGAGGCCGGGCGCAATATCCTTGCCGTTGACGATGCCGTCTTTCAGCGTCTGCAGCACGGGCTGCGCATCGTAGAACATTGTCGTGCTCATCATGGCGGCGCCGGCGCTGGTTCCGGCGATGACGCCTCCATCGCGATACATCGACCACAATGCCTCCAGCACCCTGGAACGGCTGCCGTCCGGCCGTAGCAGGGAAGCCGTGATGCGTCCCTGGTCACCGCCCGTGAAAAATGCGCCCCCGGCCTTGCGTACACGCGCTGCGAGCACGAAATCGTCTGCCGCCTGGACCGGCATCGCCCCCATGCCGGCACCGATCGGGACCACAAAGGGCCGGGCTCCGTAGCGTTTCAAATGCGCCGACGCAGTCTGGCCAGAACGTCCAGGATCACCTGCGGCTGTCGGGAAAACGGCAATCTCTGCGCCCTGTCCGCCTGCAAGCTGCACGATACGCTCCCACACTTCGGCGTTGTCCCCGCGCAGGGCACCGCCGATGATAACGAGAGCGCCGCGCACTTCGTGTGCGGGCGTCGCCGCCGCCGTTTCGCCGCAAACCGCAGCCAGTAGTAGCGCCGTCGCGCACAGGCGTTGCCACATGCCTTGCTCCATTTGAAAAAAAATGCGGCCGCCCCCGAGATTCCGGCGCAGCCGCATAAAAAGACTACTTGAAAGAGTAGTTCACGCTGACGAAGCCGTTGCGCCCGCGTGGATCGGTATAGGTCGGGTCATAGCCCGCCAGGAAGTAGTACGCCTGGTTCGAGAACGGCGGGGCCTTGTCGAAGACGTTCAACACCCCGGCGCGCAACTTGAGCTGCGCGGAAATGTTCCAGCTTCCGGTCAGGTCCCACAGCGAATACGAGGACACTTTGCGCGACGGCAGCAACGCATCGCTGACCGGATCGTAGGTGGTGTTCTGGTCGGTATAGCCAGACGAGAACTGGTTCGCAAGCGTCAGCCCAAGGTCGCCCTTGCTCCAGTCGAGGCTCATACGGTGGCGCCAGCGCTGGATCACCTGGTCGTTCAGGAACACGCCCAGGTTACTGCGATAGCCTTCCTGCGGACCGAACTGGCGGTCGTACTTCAGGATGTAGGTGCCGCTCACATTGGCTACGAGGCGGCCGAACGGACCGCTGGCGCTGCGCCATTCGCCGGACAGGTCGATGCCGGAAGTCTTCAGGCGGCCCTGGTTTTCCTTCTGCAGCAGGATGTTACTGATGAAGCCATCGCTGTCGCGCTGGATGTACTTGCCGTTGTAGGCTGCCGGGTTGTCGACGATGATCTGCTCGCCCAGGGTGCTGATGACGTCCTTCTTGCTGATATTCCAGTAGTCGAGGGCGAGACTGCCGCCGCGACCGACTTCCAGCACAGCGCCGAAGGACAGCTGGCGCGATTTCTCGGGCTTCAGGTTGGGATTCGAGCGGCGCTCGACGGGCCACTGGTCGGTGCACAGGTCGATGCTGCCCTCCTGCTGCACGCACTGCGGGTCGGTCAGGAAGCTCGAGGCGGTGCCGTAGGTGGTCGGGCGCTTCAGGTCCGACAGCGAGGGAGCGCGGAAACCGGTGCCCGCCGACGCGCGCACCATCAGCGGCTTGAGCGGTTGCCAGCGCAGGCCGAGCTTGGGATTGGTAGTTGACCCGACTTCGCTGTAGCGGTCGTGGCGCAGCGCGAACTGCATTTCCAGTTCCTTCGTGAAGGGCGCGTTCAGCTCGGCGAATACGGAACGCACCTTGCGGCTGTCGTCGGTCGCCTTCAGGTCGGTGGTCGAACCCGCCGCCAGCCCGCTGTCGCGGTCGCCGGCGATGTTGTTCGACAGGAGCAGCGCGGACGGACGGAACTGCTGCGTCTCGCGGCGAATCTCGCCGCCGACCGCCACCGCCAGGTCGCCGCCGCCCAGCGGCATCAAGGCGCGCGAGGCCTTGGCGTCGAGCGAGGTGGACACGCCCTTCGACTTGCGCGCTTCGTCGTTGACCCGGATGCTGTCGATCAGGTCGCGTCCGGCCTGCGAGGAAGGTCCGAAGGGATTGACGGTGCCGGCGCGCACCGCGGCGTCGAACTTGTCGAACAGGACGTAGCCGTCGACGTACTTGTCGACTGCGCGGTTCTCGGCGCGCGCCAGGCCGGCGTCGTAGTCCCAGCCGGCGGCGATGCCGGTCGCGCCCAGCACGATGCGCTGCGCGCTGCTGGTCACTTCATTGGTGCGGTTGCCGGCCTCGGTCATCCGGTAGCGGATTCCGCCGACGGTGGACGGCAGGCCCGAACCAGTCAGGGCCGCGCGATAGCGCTCCGGCAGCACCGCGACCGGCAGGTTGCGGATCCGGATCGGGTTCGGCGACAGCACGTAGTCGGACTTTGCTTCGGACTGTACCAGCTCGGCGAACAGCTGGTGATCATCTGCGACCTGGAAGGTGGCGCGGCCGACGAAGCCGATCTTGCGCGACTCAGGATAGATCTCGGTGTCCTGCATGTAGTCATAACTGCAGCCGAGCGCGCCGCCGGGGCCGCGCGGGGCATACACGCTGGCGGGCGGATTGCAGCCGGGCGCACTCGGGTTGACCCGGTTCGCGGTGCTGCCCGCCGCCAGCACCCCGGCGCGGATCAGGGCCGCGCGCTGCGCGCTCGAGATGTCGATGTTGGCCGGATAGGTGTTGCTCGACATGAGGGCCGGCAGCGTGCCGGCCAGCGGGCGCTCGGCGATGAAGTCGCGCTGGCTCGAGCGCAGCGCGCCGAGCTTCTGGGCATCCAGCACACCGAACACGTTGAAGCGGTCGCGCTCCAGGTCGCCGATGCCGCCGCCGATGCTGGCGGTCTTCTTCCCGGCACCGCCTTCCTGGGTTCCCGCGGCCGAGGCGCTCAGATCGACGCCGGTGTAGTCCTTCCGGGTGATGAAGTTGATCACGCCGCCGATCGCATCGGTGCCGTAGATGGCGGAGGCGCCGTCCTTGAGCACTTCGACGCGCTGGATTGCGCCCGCCGGAATGTTGTTCAGGTCGACGCCCGCGTTGTCGCCGGGCGAGGCGAAGTTGGCCAGCCGGCGCCCGTTGAGCAGGACCAGGGTGGAGGACACGCCGATGCCGCGCAGGTTGGCCCCGTTGAAGCCGCGCTGGCCCGAGGTGCCGTCGGTGATGCTGGCGCCGTCGGACAGGGGCGCCGTGTTGGCGCTGATGTTGCGCAGCAGTTCGGCGGCCGTGGTAACGCCGCTCTTTTCGATGTCTTCACGCTTGATGAGCTGTACCGGCAGCGCGGTCTCGTTGTCGATGCGCTTGATCGAGGATCCCGTGATCTCGACCCGCTGGATCTTCTGCTGGGTCTGGTCCGCCTGGGCCATGGCCTGGTGCGGCATCATGTTCAGTGCGGCGATCACCGCCAGCGCCATCGCCTTCGGCTTCGGCAACCTGCTTGCTTGCTCATTCATGCGTGTGCTCCCTTTATGTTAACTTCGATTTTTGCCGGCGCTTGCTGGTACTGCTGCTGGAAACCGGATCCGCTCCGTACAGGTAGGCCGAGATGGCCTCGGTCAGGCGTGCCGCCTTGGCCACATTGGATTTGTTGGACACCATCAGGGCCACCGCCAGCGCTTCGATCACCGCCAGCGCGGCGCTCGAACTGCTGGGCAGCACCGGATGGGTGCTGTGCGCGTAGAGGACGTACTGCCCCAGCCCCGCGAGCGGCGACGCCGGGGAATCGGTAACCGCGACCACCGTCGCGCCGCGGTCGCGCGCGAACTGCGCCAGGCGCACCACGTCGAGCGCATAGCGCGGCAGCGAGATCACCACCAGCACGTCCTTGCCGGTGATGTTGGCCAGGTGGCCCGCGGCGACCTCGGTGCCGCCGCTGCCGGCCACCTCCACCACATGCGGGCAGAAAGGCTGCAGGTGCATCGCCAGGATGCCGGCCAGGTGCGAGGACAGGCCGAAACCGAGCACGTAGACGGTGCGCGCCGAAGTCAGCCCGGCGACCACCCTGGCCAGCTCGCCGCCGTCGAGCGATTGACGGCTGGCGGCGACGGCGGCTTCGGCATAGTTCAGGCTTTCGACCGCGGGCGAAGCGCTGCGCGCTCGGCGCCCGATGTTGTTGCGCAGCTTGTCGACCGGCTGCAGGACCGCCTGCATGGTTTCGGCCACGGCGCCGCGCATGGCCGCATAGTTCCTGAAGCCGAGATCGCGCGCGAAGCGGCTGATGGTCGCGGTCGAGACCTCGCAAGCCTCGGCCAGTTCCTCGATGCCCAGCGCCGTTGCGCGCATCTGGTTACGCAGCAGGTAGTCCGCGATCGTGCGATTCGAGGCCGAACCGTCCGCCAGTACCCGCAGCAGGCGCTGGCCCAGCGCCGACTCGGCGAAACCGATATCGGGCGATGCGCTGTGCTTCACGGCGGCGTTGTCGTGTGGATTCATGGGTATCAGCCTTCGCGGAATGTAAACAAATTTACATTCTACGTCGACATGCAAAATCAGTAATTTTTCTCAACTGTAATCACATCAAGAAATAAACTCAACAATATTTTGAAAATTTTCTTTCATTGATGTAGGGTGTGTAAAAAATCAAACATTGGAGAACGCGACACATGCATACACACATCCACCCTCTCGCCGGAGAGGACTGTCCGGCCGCCTACCAGCTGCAGTCGCTGCACTTCGGCACAGCGGGAAGCGGCACGAAGGTGTACGTCCAGGCGTCGCTGCATGCCGACGAGGTGCCGGCGATGCTGGTCGCGCAGTCGCTGCGGCGCGAGCTCGAACGCCTGGAGCGTGAGGAGCGCATTCGCGGCGAGGTCGTGCTGGTGCCGGTCGCCAATCCGATCGGGCTGGCGCAGGCGATCCAGGGCACCCCCTTCGGGCGCTTCGACCTGGGCAGCGGTGCCAACTTCAACCGCGCCTTCGAACACCTGGCCGAAGCGCTCAAGCTGTCGCTGGAAGGCCGGCTAGGCGCCGATCCGGCCGCGAACGTGGCGCTGGTGCGCGCCCATGCGCGGCAGGCGCTGGCCGGATTGGCGCCGCGCACCGCGACAGAGGAACTCAAGAAGGTGCTGCTCACGCTTGCCGTCGATGCCGACATCGTGCTCGACCTGCACTGCGACAACGAAGCGGTCATGCACATGTACACGGGCACGCCGCTGGCGGGACGCATGCTGCCGCTGGCGGCACTGCTGGGCGCGCGTGCCCTGCTCACGGCGCGCGAATCGGGCGGGCATCCCTTCGACGAAGCCTGCAGCCGCCTATGGTGGGAACTGGCAGCGCATTTCGGTGACGACTTTCCGCTGCCGGCGGCCTGCGCCGCCGCCACCATCGAGCTGCGCGGTGAAATGGACGTCAGCTACGCGCTGGCCGACGCCGACGCGCATGCGATCCTGCAGTTCCTCGCGCACGAGGAGGTGCTGGACATCCCGAAGGAGCCCCGGCTGCCTCCGCAGTGCGTGCCCACGCCGCTGGAAGGGGTGGAGACCTTGCATGCGCCGCATTCGGGGGTGCTGGTGTTCCACTGCCAGCTGGGCAGCCGGGTGGAGGCCGGCGACCCGGTGGCCGACATCGTCAACCCGGTCAGCGGCAAGACCAGTACCTTACGCGCCGTCAACGCCGGGCTCGTGTTCGCCTCGACAGCGCACCGCCATCTCCTGCGCGGCATGCACGTCTGTAAAATCGCCGGCGCCGCCGCCTTCCGGACCGGTGAACTCCTGAGCCAATGATGAAGAATTTCAGACTACCCAACACCTTCGTGCTGCTGTTCGCGATCCTGGCGCTGATCGCGCTGGCGACCTGGTTCATCCCTGGCGGCAGATACGCTACCCATCTGGTCGACGGCAAGACCCTGGTCGATCCTGCCTCCTTCCATTACGTCCAGAGCGCGCCGCAGGGGCTGCCGGCCCTGCTCAAGTCGCCGATCCGCGGCTTCGTCGAGGCAGCCCAGATCATCGGCTTCGTGCTGATCGTAGGCGGCGCTTTCGCGGTGCTGCAAAAGACCGAGGCCATCGACAGCCTGATCCTGGCGATCGCGCGTGCCCATGCCCACTCGCGCTTCGTACGCGCCGCCATGATCCCCCTGCTCGTCACCCTGTTCTCGGTAGGCGGCGCCACCTTCGGCATGAGCGAGGAAGCGATTCCCTTCGTGCTCATCTTCATTCCGCTGGCGCTGGCGCTCGGCTACGACTCGGTCGTGGGGGTCTCGATTCCCTTCGTCGGTTCGCAGGTCGGCTTCGCGGCCGCCTTCCTGAACCCCTTCAACGTCGGCATCGCGCAGGGCATCGCCGGGGTGCCGGTATTTTCGGGCGTCGGCTACCGCCTGGTGGTGTGGTTCGCCTGCACCGCCGTCACCGTGGCCTTCCTGATGTGGTATGCGGCGCGCGTCAAGCGCCATCCGACGCTGAGCCCGACCTATCAGCTCGACCAGCTCAAGCGTGCCGAGCGCGTGACCGAGGCCGACGCCCCGCATTTCACGCGCCGCCATGGCGCGATCCTCGGGCTGTTCGCGCTCACCCTGGGCGCGATGGTGGTCGGCGTGGTCGGCTACGGCTGGTACATCGACGAGATCGCCGCGCTGTTCTTCGCGATGGCGATCCTGGCCGCCGCCGCCGGACGGCTCTCGGCCGACGAGTTGGTCGCAAGCTTCGTCCAGGGCGCGCGCGACATGGTCTCGACCGCGCTGGTGATCGCCATCGCGCGCGCCACCGTCATCATCGCGCGCGACGGACAGATCATCGATACCATGCTGCACGCGCTCACGCCGCTGGTGCAGTCCGAGCACGCCGCCTTCGCGGCGCAGAAAATGTTCGTGATCCAGTCGGTCATCAACTTCTTCATCCATTCCGGCAGCGGCCAGGCGGCGCTGACCATGCCCATCATGGCGCCGCTGGCGGACCTGGTCGGCGTCAGCCGCCAGACCGCGATTCTCGCCTTCCAGCTCGGCGAGCTGTCCACGCCAATGATCCCGACCTCCAGCGTCACGGTCGGCGTGCTCACGCTTGCACGCATTCCCTGGATCGTGTGGGCGAAGTGGATGGTGCCGCTCCAGCTGATGTACCTGGTGCTTGCGCTATTGCTCCTGGTACCGCCTACCCTCATGGGCTGGCATTGATCGGGCGGCCTGTGATGCCCTGCTCCGCCAGAAAATTCACGACGGCCGATTGCGCACCCAAGGTTTGTTCCCCGGTGAAGTCGCCGTGTCGTCCTCCATCCACGACGACGAGCTTGTTCGGGACGCGCGCGCGATCCAGCGCAGCATGCAGATCGGTGGCATGGCGCAAGGGCACCACCGGATCCTCGGCGCCGTGAATGGTAATCACCGGCGGCACGCCGGCACGCACCCAGGCCAGCGGCGACAATTGGGCGGCAAGGCGCTGACGTTCGGGCACGCTGCCGAACCATTCGAGCGCAAAATTGCGCTGTTCCGCGCCGTCAAGCAGCGCTGCCACATCGGTCACACCAAACCAGTTCACCACCGCCGCCACGCGCGGCGCAGGCCGTGGCCGGCCGTTCCAGCGCATCTCGTCCGGCGCCGGACAGGCGCGCTCGAAGGCTGACCCCTGCGGCAACAATGCAGCGAGCAGGGCAAGGTGTCCACCGGCGGAGTCCCCGGCAAACACGATGGCCTCGCGGTCGAAGCCATACTGGTCGGCCATCCGGTGCACCCAATGCAGCACGCAGCGCGCATCCTCGGCGGCCGCCGGCGCCGGCGCGACCCCCGCCAGGCGGTAATCGGCGTTCACCACCGCCCATCCCTGCGCCAGAAAAGGCAGTACGAGGAGCGACGATGCCTGGCGCCCGCCCGCAACCCAGCCACCGCCATGCAGGTAGATCACTACCGGGGCCCGTCCGCGCGCGCGGCGCGGCTGGTATATGTCGAGTTTCAATTCCTGGCCCGAGGCCACGGCATAGACCACGCCGGCCCGCACATCGTATGCCTGCGCGGCGAGACCGGCAAAATCGCCGCCGGCGCATGCCGGCCAGGCGAGCGGCAGCATCGCCAGGCCGCAGATCCATCCCCTTATACGCATGTATTTCTCCTTAAACGCGAAATTGCAGGCGACTGCGCAGCGCCAGTCCCGACAGGCCGCATACCAGCAGGGTCAGCATCGATGCGCGCACGCACCCCCCCACTGCGCCCTGCACCTGCAACAGTGGCGCCAGTCCGGACAGGGTCAGCAAGGGCGTCACCAGCAGATGCAGGCCGACATAGGCGAACAGCGCATTTTGCCCGGCGGCGCTGCACAGGGAAGCGCCGATGCCGCGGCGCGGACCGACCAGCAGCAGGAGCAGCAGGGACAGGCTGCCGGCGGCGGCACCGACCAGGTAATAGCTGAAGGTAGCGACGCCCTTCTGGGTGCCGCCTTCGAACGGATCGAAGGCCAGGCCGAGCAGCATCAGGCCGAGCCCTAGTGCAAACAAGCGTTGCTGCGGTGGCGGCAAGTGCCGCGCGAACCACGCACCGGCGCCCGCCAGAGCCAGCAGCGCCAATGCCGCCTGACCAAGCTGTGCCCGCGCGTACAGGCCGGCTGTGCAGACCGCCACCAGCCCGAGGCAGCACAGCGCCGTGCCGCGGCGTGCGGTATTCGTCTCGGGGAAAGGTGTCGCAGTTCCGGTCCGGCGAGCCAGCCACTCGCCGGCGAACATGCCCGGGACCACCACGAACAGGTATTGCTGGAACGCGATCGGCGCCAGCCAGGGAACGGGCGACGCCTCCCAGAGCCACTGCGCCCAGCCCGGCCCGTCCTTGCCCAGCCGGAGCGCCAGCAGCAGAACCAGCAGGACCAGCCGCAGGAATGGCCGGGACCTCGTGCAGAGGTAGAGCAGGCCTGCGCTCAGCGACACGTTCGCCATGACGAGCAGGATGATATCGCTGCGGGCCGGCGAGAAGGGGGCGCCCTGGGCGTCGCGAAACAGGAACAGCAGCGCGCATGCCGCGCACCACCCGGCCGCGCGAAGCAGGCGCCGGCGGCCGGGGCCCCAGCCGGCCGGACAAGGCGCCAGGACCGCGAACATGGCGGCGAGGCCGGCCAGCGCATATGTGGCGTCGAGCCAGGGCGCCCCCAGATCTGCGACGTGCGGAGCGAAGTGGCGCGCCGAGATCGCAAACAGCGCCAGAAGCGCCGCCCGACGCAGCACACCGACGGCGGCGGCCGTCATGCCCTGCCCGGCCGCCAGCTTCGGTTCCATGGCGAGCGGAATCGCCACCCCGAGTGCGAACAGGAACAGTGGAAATACCAGGTCGACCCAGGTCAGCCCCGCCAGCGCAGGCGTGAACACATGGTACGGCGGCGGATTCTGGGCATGATACATCCATCCCGGCAGCACCGCGCGCGGCAGCTGGCCCGAGAACAGCATGGCGCCAACCGCCAGCCCCCGAAGCAGGTCGAGGGCCGCGACACGAGCGCCGGCCTGCCGAATTTCCTCCATGACGCCGCCCTTCCAAGCTTAGAATGTTGCATGAACTGCTTTCCCGCTGCACCAGCGAGGCTGAAACTGCGCGCCCTCGGCGCGGTTGCCCTGTTGCCGTTTATCGCATCTCCCGCGCGTGCCGCCGCCACCGATGCGATCGACCTGCGCGATCCCGCGCTGGCCATCGACGGCGCCTGGTTCTCACAGCGCGGGGCCGCACGCATCCGCTTTGCACGCCACCGCGACGACCTGCTGCGCGACCCGCGCTCCGGCATCTCGGCAGCCTCGCTCCCGTATGCACGCACCCAGGCCGGCGCCTGCCTGCGGCTGCGTACAGCCAGTCCCTGGCTGGAGTTCGGGTTCGCAGCTGACGCACGCGGTGCCCGCATGGGTTTGCGCCAGGGCTTCGCCGTGTTCTGCGACGGCGACCTGCTCGAGGTGGCCGAGCGCATGGCCTGGCGCACCGCCGCTCCTGCCCCGGGCGCGCACGACTACCTGGTCGCCCTGCCCAGCTACGAGGCGGTCGACCTGGTGCGGCTTGCCCTGGCCCCGGGCTATCGCTTGCTGGCGCCGGCGCCCGACCAGCGTCCGGTCTACGTGGCGATGGGCGATTCGATCACCAACGGCCTCGGCCAGCAGTCGGCCAGTCACCTGAGCTACCCCTTCCTGTTGGCCCGCCGGTTCGGCTGGCAGCTGGTGAACCTCGGGGTGTCGGGCGCCCGCACCGGCCCGGCCCTCGCGGCCACGCTCGCTGGACGCCGGACCGACCTGCTCACGCTGGCGTACGGATTCAACGACTGGTACTGGTCGGATGCACCCCTGGAGGCCAGCCTGGCCGCCTACGCCACGTTGTTGGACGGCTTGCGCGCGCGCCAGCCGCAAGCCCGGATCGTCGCGATCACGCCGCTTGCGACCACTGCCGACCCGGCCCGGGCACGCGCTCCCTACCCTTTGGCCGAACTGCGTGCGGGCCAGCGCCGCCTCGTGGAGGCCCGCAGGCGCGACGGCGACCTTCTGCTGCACGTGCTGGACGGCGAGGCGCTGAGCAGCGCCGCCATGATGGTGGATGGCATCCACTTGAGCGTGGATGGCGCCGCTGCCTACGCCGCCACGCTGGGCCTGGCGCTGGCGCCGCTGCTGCAAGGCGGCGCCGGCGCAGCTCAGAACCGCGCCTTCAGCGTCAGGTAGAACTGGCGGCCGTTGGCGTAGAAGCCGAGCGGCATTTCCTCCGTGATGGCGTAGTAGCGCCGTACCGGATCCAGCAGATTGTTGGCGTCGAGGGTCAGGGTCAGCGACTCGCCGAGTTTGTAGCTGACCGAGGCCGACAGCGTGCCCTGCGCGGCCGCGTAGTTGGCGCCGGTGCGTACCAGGGTGGTCGGATTGACGGCGTCGACACCGTTGCCCGAGAAGCCGATCGCGTACTTGGTGCGGTAGTTCCAGGCCAGGCTGGCGCTGGTCTTCTGGTCTTCGTAGAAGGCGCGCAGGTTGTACGTGATCTTCGACGTGTAGACCAGCGGAATGCCGTCCTCATCCTTGCTGTCGACGTAGGTCACGTTGCCCAGAAGGCCGAAGCCGCTGCCGATCGGCTGCTCAGCCGACAGCTCGATGCCGTGCAGCTTGGCCTTCTTGCCCTTCGACGAAGACACCGTGTAGTCCGAATACGAGCTGGCCGCATCGCCGGTGGCGCCGAACTTGGTGATGTTGAACAGGCTCTGGATCGAGGTGCCAGGCTTGACGTAGTCGTGGATGCGCTGGCCGAAGACGCTGGCCGCCACATAGGCGCGTGGCGCATGGTACCAGCCGAGCGATGCATCGACGTTGTTGGCCGTGATCGGCTTCAGGTAGGGATTGCCGGCCGATGCGGTCAGGGTGGTGTCGTTGACCCCGGTAAGCGAACCGGCCAGCTGGCTGAAGTTCGGGCGCCCCAGGGTGCGCGAGGCCGACAGGCGGGCGATCATGCCCCGCTCGAGTTCGTAGCGCAGGCTCAGGCTAGGCAGCAGGTTGTTGTATGTGCTCTCGACCGACGCCGGCAGGTAACCGGTGAGGCGCGACGAGGTGATCGCGCCCTGGCTCACCAGGCTGCCGGTACCCGGCGTGCAAGCGGTGGAGCGCGCCGGGCAGGCCAGCGCATTGTTGTTCAGTGCCCGGTAGAAATCCGAGACCACACGGGTCTGCACCCAGCGCAGGCCGACGTTGCCGCTCAATTTGTCGGCCGTGAACTCGCCCATCAGGTAGGCCGCGCGGTTGTTTTCCTTGACCGTGGCGCTCGCGCCCCAGTTCTTGTTGAGCACCGGATCGTAGTTGATGTTGGCGTTACCCCAGTCGATCAGCGTCTGCACTTCGTAGCGCGGCAGCTTGCGGGGGAAGTTTCCGCTCAACTCGCTTGCGTAGTCGGATGGGAAGCTCAGGGTCGGAAGCGCCCAGCTCGAATACGGGTAGTTGGCGTCCATGTTGGCCTGCGAAGAGCCGCCTGCCCCGACGCCGGGCTTGTTGTACTGGCCGTTGATGGTGACCTTGTCATTCAGGTGCGAGCTGGCGCGCGCGCCGAATTTCAGCATCGTCAGAGGCCCTGCTTCGAGCCGCAGCGCCCCGTCAAGATGGGCATAATCTTCCTTGTCCAGAGTGTAGATCGCTCCGCCCACATTCGGCAGAAGGCGGTAGTTGCGCATGTCGGCCAGGTCGGTGCCGGTGATGGACCAGTCTGCCGGCTTGCGGCCCTTGTCGTTGAAGTTGTAGCTGATGCCGCGGTCGAAAATCTCATACAGCGCGCCCGGCTGGCCTGCAGTCTCGCCCGTACCTTTGGTCGAGCCGGCCTTGCCGCTGACGGTCAACGCCGGGGTGAGGCGCCACTTCACGTCGATGTCCTGGTAATTCGCAGTCGATTCCGCCCCCGTGCGCGCCTGGTGCGCGAACTGCAGGGTCGGACCGTCGCGCCGGGTCGGATTCGGCGTGATGGTGGCGCGGGTGATGACGTCCCCCACGATCGTGTAATCCTTGATCAGGCCGCCGTTATTGATGACGGTAGCCGGCTCGGCAAAGGCGGAGGTGTTGTAGTTGTTGGCGGACAGCGACGAACGGAACACGTTCAGGTTGATATCCAGGTCGCGGTTCGGCTTGTACTGGAGCCCGACATAGCCGCCTTTGCGTTCGCGCACACCTTCGAAGAAGGCCGAGTTCAGCTGGCCCGGCAGACGTTTGCCTTTGAGGGCGGCGTCGCCGCCGCGCGCCGGATCGGCCGCCGCCTGGGTGTTCAGGTACAGGCCCTGGCTGAAATTCTCCTGCCCGTCACGGCGCAGGTGACGCTCCTCATTGAAGCCCTGCAGCAGCAGGCCAAGGGTGCCGGCCTCGTTCTTCCAGTTGAGCAAACCGCTCAACTGGGGATCGGTCTTGCTGGCGAGGGTCGAATGCACCACCCCGGCCGACACTTCGCCCACCAGGCGCTTGCGCTGGTCGAGGGGACGGCGGGTCAGGATGTCGACACTGCCGGCAATTCCGCCCTCGACGATGTCGGCGCGGCCGTTCTTGTAGACGATTGCCTGGCCGATCAGCTGTGAAGGCAGCATGCCGAAGCTGATGCCACGTGTATTGGTGTTCTGGTCGCCGATGTACCAGTCGCCTGAACTCAGCGAGTGCCCGTTAAGCGTGGTCAGGTTGAGGAAAGGAGGCGTGCCGCGGATCGCAATGCGTTCCGCCTCGTCGAAGGCGAGCGCCGAGTTGTAGGTGATGTTCACGCCGGACAGGCGCGCCAGCGAATCGGCGATGTTCTTGTCGGGCATCTTGCCGATATCTTCGGCTGTCAGCACCTCGATGTTGGTATCGGCGTTCTTCTTCACGCTGATCGATTTCGCCAATGATGCACGAATACCCGTTACTTCGACCGTCTGCAGGGCTTGTGGATTCATCGCCGGCGCTTTGGCGCCCGCCTGGGCCGGCTGCGCCTGCACCACCAGCGGCGCCAGCATTGCCATCGACACGGCCGCCGCGATCGGGGTTTTCTTCACAATCATTCTGTATCTCCAATAAATTATTGTTATGCACCAAGCTCAAAAATACGCCAAATGGTCTAAAAGGTCAAACACAATCTAGACCACATTGGTATTATCTTGGCGGGCGCTGCACTTGCATCATGTCTTGCCGGCGGTCTACGAGCACTTCCACCTGCCGGAAGCGCGTGTCCAGGCGCAGGGATGTGGTGCGCGGCGTCAGCGCATCCAGGTAATGCCAGGTCGCTCCGTCGTGTCCGATGGCGCGGTAACGACCGGCAGGTAGCGCCGGAATGGCCCAGGATTGCTTGCCGGCCCGTACAGCGCCGCTGCGGCGCAGGGGCAGCGATGGACGGCGCCAGCCTGCCGGGAAATGGGGCGAACGCGCCGTGCCGCTGGACTTGTAGAAGGCGCTCAACTCATTTGGAAACAGATCGAGCACGCCGCGGCTGAACCACAGCACATGGCCGCCATTCCCCTGCTTGCGCGCAAGCTCGATCGAGCGGCGCAGCTGATCCCAGTCGGAATCGGGTCCGTCGCCGACGATGCGGATTCCGGCCAGCAGATCGCGCTGGCGGTTGCCGCCCGAGCTGCGAACCACCGCCACCTGGTCGAGCCAGGTGGTCTCGAAGGCGGCATAGCTCATGCGGTAGGCCTGTGGGATGAATTCGTCCCAGCGCGGCGCGTCTGGAGAAATCGCTGCCGGTTTCGTCGCTGCGTTCCAGCCGCTCCAGCGCGACCAGTCGAGCAGATAATTATCCCAGGCCCAAGGATGAATGCCGGGGCTAAGCGAAATCACCAGTCCTGGGCGGCGTGCCCGCACTTCGCTCACGAACTGCTTGGCGAACTCGTCGATTTTCGCGGCGCGCCAGCGCATCCATTCCGGATCCTTGTGGTCCTCGGGCGGCTGGCGCCCGCCATGTTCGGCCGCATAGACCTGCCGGGTATAGTCGTCGTAGCCCATGGTGACGTAAGGCCAGACGATGCGGTCGTCGAGTTGCACGCCGTCAAGGTCATAGCGGTCGACGGCTTCCAGCACCAGGTCGAGCAGGAAACGGCGCGCCTCCGGATGAAGGGGATTAAGCCAGACGAAACCGTTCGGCGCCACTTCACCACCCTTGAGGTCACGACTGAGCCATTCAGGTTTCTGGCGCCTCAGGTCGTTCATGGTGTCCTTGTAGGCGGCCATGAACCCGTATTCAAACCAGGAAATGTAGACCAGTCCGTTGCGGTGGGCCTCGATCAGCGTTTCCTGCACCAAATCGCGTGCCGGCGCCGTGCGCTGGACCTCGCTGTCGCTCGGATCCTGGGGCATTGACGGCGGACGCTGGCGCACACCGATGGTACGTTCCAGCACCGTCGAGGGGAACTGGGTGTAGCCGTTTTTCCAGCTTTCCACGTAGACCGTATTCAGGCCGATCTCGCGCAGGCGACGCATGCTCGCGGCGCTGTCTTCGGGCGTGCGCAGGGCGCTGTTGGCAGTCGTGGTCAACCACGTGCCGCGCACCTCGGTCTCTGCCGCGTACGAACTACCCGTGAGCAACGCCAGGGAAACGGTGATAACGAAGCCGCCGGCCACCGCCTTGAATACGGACATAAAATTCCTTTCGATAAAACTAGACCTATTTGGATTGACAATAGTACCATTGGATCAGTTCCAAGAATCAAAGGTACAGAAAGTTTTTTGGCCGCCCACCATTTTCTTGACATCAGCATGCCCCAATCCCAAAACTTCCATTCGATTCCCTTCCTCGAGCAGCACATCCGCGACACGATGGCCTTCTACGACGGCCGCTGCGTCGATCCCGACGGGGGCTTCTTCCACTATTTTCTCGACGACGGCACGGTGTACGAGCGCGAACACCGTCACCTGGTGAGCAGTACCCGCTTCGTGATCAACTACGCCAAGGCCGCGCGCTACTTCGGACGATCCGACTATCTTGCGCTGGCGCGCCACGGAATGGATTACCTGGAGCAACGCCATTACCAGCCTGCCACCGGAGGCTATGCCTGGACCCTGCGCGGCAACCAGGTGGAAGACGCCACCAACCACGCTTACGGCTTGTGCTTTGTGCTGCTGGCCTACGCAGAGGCGCTCAAGAGCGGCGTCGCCGGAGCCGCCGCCGGACTGGAACGGGCCGACGCCCTGCTCCGTGCGCGCTTCTGGGACGAGGAACAGGGTTTGCTGGTGGACGAATACAACGCGGATTTCAGTGTTCTTTCTCCCTACCGTGGCCAGAACGCGAACATGCACGGCTGCGAAGCCCTGCTTTGCGCTTATGAGGCCACCGGCGAGACCAGCTTCCTGATGCGTGCCGAACGCATCGCCGACAGCGTCACCGGCCGCCTGGCCGAAGAGGCGGGCGGCCTGATCTGGGAGCACTACGATGCGCGCTGGCGCATCGACTGGAACTACAACCGCGACAACCCCAAGCACCTTTTCCGCCCCTGGGGCTTCCAGCCCGGACACCAGGCCGAGTGGGCCAAGCTGCTGCTCATCATCGACCACCTGCGTCCGGATCGGGCGCTGGTGCGGCGCGCACGCACGCTGTTCGAGCGCGCCGTGGCAGCCGCCTGGGACCCGGTCAACGGCGGCCTGGTCTATGGTGTCGATCCCCACATGGCCGTGTGCGACAGCGACAAGTACTTCTGGGTCCAGGCCGAGAGCCTGGCGGCGGCTGCGCTGCTGCACGAGCGCACGGCAGATACCGGCTATCTGGACTGGTACCGGCGCCTGTGGGAGTACAGCTGGGCGCACCTGGTCGACCACCGCCACGGTGCGTGGTACCGCATCCTCGACGCGCAGAATCGCCCCTACAGCAAGGAAAAAAGCCCGGCCGGCAAGACCGACTACCACACAATGGGCGCATGCTTCGAGGTGATCGACAGCCTGCGACGCCAGCGAGCAGGCGCATGAAGCCGCTGCTTGCTTTCGGTGAAGCCTTGATCGACCTGCTTCAGGACCCGGAGCAGCCGGGACTCTTCCATCGCCATGCGGGCGGCGCCCCCGCGAACGTCGCGGTCGGATTCGCCCGCCTGGGCGGCACGGCCGCGTTGATGGGCATGCTGGGAAGGGACGGCTTCGGCGATTTCCTGGCAGCGGAACTGCGCCACTACGGCGTCGGTGAGGCATGGCTGCGGCGCACCGCCGCCGCCCCGACCGCACTCGCGGTGGTCTCGCTGGATGCGCGGCGCGACCGCGCCTTCAGCTTCTATCGCCCGCCGGCGGCCGACCTCCTGATGAATGCCGACCTGGTCGATCCGGCGGCCTTTCGAGGCGCGCCCTGCTTCCACTGGTGCTCCAACAGCCTGACCCACGAGCCGGCGCGCGGCGCCACCCTGCGTGCGCTGGCGCTGGCTCATGCGCATGGCTGCCTGGTCAGCCTCGACGTCAACTGGCGCCCGGGCCTGTGGCCGACCGGCGAGGACGCGCGCACTGTGCTCTGGCCGTTGCTGCAGGAGGCGCACCTGCTGAAGTTCAGTGCCGATGAATGGGCGTGGCTGGACGCTCGCGGCGGACTTGCGCGCCATTGCTTCGAAGGGCGCGCGGAACTGATCGTGATTACCGACGGCGGCGCGCCGGTGCGCACCCTCACCCGACAAGGTGCCGCATGCCTGCATCCGGTTCCGCCTTGCGAGGTGGTCGATAGCACCGCCGCCGGCGACGCCTTCGTGGCAGGGCTGCTTTACCGGATGTGCAGCCAGGACCTGGAGCCGGCGGGGGTGGCGGCCCTGGCGGCGAATCCGGACTGGCTGGCCGTACAGGTCGGCTTTGCCGCGCGCTGCGGGTCCCTGGCCTGCATGTCCTACGGGGCGTTTGCCGCCTTGCCGAGCATGGAGCAGGTGAGTCGGGCCCTGTAGGCCCACGGCCGCCCACAGGGCGGCCTGCTGCGTTTCTATGACGCGGCCGGCCTGATCTCGCCCGCCATCGCCTGCGCAAACCACTGCGTGATCAGCTCGGTGCGCGTGATCGCGGTGCCGACCGTGACAGCCCAGGCGCCGCAGCGGCGCGCTTGCTCGACGTGACGCGGCGTATGGATCCGGCCTTCCGCCATCACACGCGGCATGCGCGCGGCCAGGCGGCTGATCAGTCCGTAGTCGGGCTCTTGCGGCACGGGACCGCCGGTGTAGCCGGACAGCGTAGTGCCGATGATGTCGAAGCCGAGGGAGTGGGCGGCCGCGGCATCCTCGTCGGACGAGCAATCGGCCATCGACCAGGCGCCGCCGGCGCGGATGGCGCCGAGCAACGCGGCCAGCGGTTCCGGACGCACCCGCTGGGTCGCGTCCACCGCCACGATGTCGGCGCCGGCGGCGATCAGGGCCACGACGTCGTGCACGAAGGGCGTAATGCGCACCGGCGAATCCTCGAGGTCATATTTGACAATGCCGATGATGGGCACATCGACGTGCGGACGCACTGCCGCCAGACGGGCCGCACCCTCGATGCGTACGGCGCCGGCGCCCCCCAGCACGGCGGCCATGGCGAAGCGCTTGACCACGTCGTGGTCGTCGAGGGGGCCGTCGTCCACCGGCTGGCAGGACACCACCAGCTTCCCGGCCATGCGCGCGTCGAGCGCCTGATCACGGTGGCTCGTCATGCTTGTCCGTCCTCAGCCAGTGAATCGGGCATCACCGGGCGCAGCATGTCGACCTCGAAGCGGTAGCGGTCGGCCCGGTACAGGCTCTTGCCGTATTCGAAGATGCGGCCGTTGCTGGCGGTAACCTGCCGCTCTACCAGCAGCGCCGGGCTGAAAGGCGCGACGTCGAGCAGGTCGGCCTCGTCCTCGCTGAGCACCGTGGCGTGGATCTGCTGGGTGGCCGACTTGATCGTGAGCTTGTAGTTGCGTTCGATCAGCTCATACAGGGAATGTGTTGCAAGCAGGCTGGCATCGAAGCCCGGCAACTGCTCCTGCACGAGCCACACGGTCTCGAGCGCCATCGGCTCGTCGTTGGCGAAGCGGAGGCGGCGCAGTTCAATGGCGTTCGCGCCAGGAATCATCCTGAGCTTGTGGGCCAGCTTGGCACCGGCCCGTACGACCCGGGTCGACAGCACTTCGCTGGACGGCGTCAGGCCGCGCTCGCGCATGTCTTCCGAAAACGAGATCAGCTGGAATTGCTTGACCAGAGCCTGGCCGGACACGAAGGTGCCCGCGCCCTGCTTGCGCTGCAGCAGGCCCTCCTTTTCCAGCTCGCGCAGGCTGCGGCGCAGCGTTTCGCGCGCCACCCCGAGCCGCTCGCTCAACTCGCGCTCGGACGGCAGGCGTACACCCTCCCCGTTCTGCTGGATCATGCTGAGCAGGCTCTGCTTGAGCATGTCGCGCTTCTGCGCGCGGTCCGGTTTGTCAACTTTATCCAACACAATGTCCTCGCATCGTAGGCCGGCACGGCACCAGCATCCAGTTCATTCTAACATCAGGTTTCGAACAAAACTAGACCAATTTTTTAATTAGTTTGCAATTTTAACGCCGTTAGCCGGTGAAATTGGTATAAAAACGAAAAAATATTCGCTAGTTTCCGTACCATTGGTATATGATCCACCCATCCTCAGCCCTGGAATACGCCATGCCCTCCCGTCTTGCCTGTATGCTCGGACGCATTTTCGCCGCCCTGCTCTTGCTGGTCTGCCAGCAGGCGGGCGCGCAGCAGCAAGTCCGCTTCTGGACCATGCAGCTATCGCCTTTCCATGACGAGTACGTGCTGCGCGTGATCCGGGACTTCGAACGCACCCATCCCGGCGTCAAGGTAAGCTGGACCGACGTTCCCTGGGCGGAGATGGAGCGCAAGACGCTGGCTGCGGTGGCCGCCGGCACCGCACCCGACGTGGTCAATTTGAATCCCCAGTTCGCCGCCAAACTGGCCGAGTTCGGCGCCCTGGCCGATCCGGCACGCTACCTGACCCGGGAAGACATCGCCGCCTACCTGCCGGCGGCCTGGAGCGCGAATAGCCTGGACGGCAAGGTGTTCGCCCTGCCGTGGTACCTGAACACCAACCTTACCCTGTACAACCGGGCGCTGCTGGCGCGCGCGGGCGCCGTCGTCCCCATTCGCCTGTCCGGCCTGCCGACTAGTGCGCGCCGCATCAAGCAAGCCACCGGCCAGTATGCCTACTTCCCCGCACTGGACGGCAGCAGCCCTCTTGAAGCCCTGGTCGCGGACGGCAACCGGCTACTGAGTCCCGATGGCTGCAGCGCCGGCTTCATCGATGAAGGCGGCGCGCGCGTGCTGGCCACCTACCGCATGCTCTACCAGGACGGCCTGGTCCCGAAGAATGTGGTGACCGAAGGCCACCGGAAGGCGGTCGAAATGTTCCTTTCGGGCCAAGTCGCGATGGTCAGTACCGGCATGCAATTTCTCGGCTACATCAAGAACACCAATCCGGGGATCTACCGCGACATCGGTGTGGCGCCGCAGATCGGGGCCGACGGCGCCCCGCCCAGCATTGCCGCCATGAATGTGGCGGTGCTGGAGCGCTCGCCGGCAAAGCGCGCCGCCTTCGACTTCGCACGCTTCCTGACCAATGCCGCCAATCAGGTCGCGCTGGCACGCCGCGTGCCGGTGCTGCCGTCGACGCGGGCCAGCTACGATGATCCCTTCTTCTCGAGCGCCTTGGGGGATCCGCTGCTGGAAAAGGCGCGCGACCTGTCGGTGCGCCAGGTCCTGCGCGGCGCCGTGCTGGTTCCGCCGGTGCGCAAGTACAGCAAGCTGCGCGTCAGCTATGCGCGCGCCCTGCAGTCGGTCATGCTGGGCAAGCGCAGCGCCGAGGATGCGCTGCGCACCGTTGACGCGGAATGGCGAGCCGTGCTGGGGTGCGGCGCATGAGCGGCGCCGTTTACGCACTGGACGTCGGCGGCACCAAGATTGCGGCCGCCCTGGTCGGGCTCGACGGAAGCTTGCTGGCCGAGGCGCGCCGCCCCACTGGCGCTGCGGGTGGCGCCGCCCAGGTGCTGCGCAACATGGTTGCCGCCCTCGATGAGCTGGATGCGCGTGCGCGCGGTTACGCCCCCCTCGGCATCGGGATTTCGGCGGCCGGCGTGATCGACAGCGCCAGCGCGCGCGTGCTCGACGCCACCGACGCCATGCCCGGCTGGGCCGGCACCGACCTGGCGCATGAACTCGGGTCGCGTTTCGGTCTGCCGGTGGCCGCCGCCAATGATGTACATTGCGCCTTGCTGGGCGAGCTCGCGCACGACCCGGCGCTGGCGGTCCACCGCGGCCTGGTCGCCATGCTGGCCTTGGGAACCGGCCTGGGCGGAGCCCTGGCGCTCGACGGCCGTCCGCTCGGCGGGCGCCATGGCCTGGCCGGCCACTACGGCCGCACGCTGGCATGGGATCCCGTCACCGGCCTCCCTGCGCCACTGGATGATCTCGTTTCCGGAAGTGCGCTGGCCCGCTTTTACCGGCATGCCGCGCCCGCGCATCCCCCCTCGGCAACCGTGGACGGCGCCGCAGTGATGCAGCGGGCCGCAAGCGGCGAGCGCGCCGCTTGCCAGGCCGTCGACACCTGGCTCGACCAGCTGGCCCTGCTACTGCACAACTTGTACTGGAGCCTGGATCCCGACGTCGTGCTGCTCGGCGGTGGGGTGCTGGACAGCCGCAGCCAGTGGTGGGACGCCCTGCTCGAGCGTCTGCAAGCCCGGCGGGTGCCGCCCGTGCTCGCTCCCGCCCTGCTCGGCAACGGCGCCGGAGTGCGCGGCGCCGCCCACCTGATCCTCGACCGTCTGGAATCCGCATGACCGCCCCTCGTCACCCGCTGTTGCCCTACCTGTTCCTGCTGCCGGCCTGTGCGATCCTGGGCATGTTCGTGCTGTATCCGGCGCTGCAGGCGATCTTCCTCAGCTTCACCGACTTCAACATGATCACCACTCCTCGCTACGTGGGGATGGCGAACTACCGCAACCTGTGGCACGACCCATTTTTCTGGTCGGCCCTTCGTCACACCCTGCTCTACCTGGCGGTGGTGGTCCCCCTTCTGGTGACGCTGCCGATCTTCCTTGCCATGCTGGTCAATCGCTCGCTGCCGGGCATGACCCTGTTCCGCGCGGCCCTCTACCTGCCGGCTATTACCTCACTCGTGATTAGCGGACTGGTGTGGAAGTGGGTGTATGAGGAAAAGGGAATCCTGAACTATTTCCTGATCGCCTCCGGTGTCACCGACAGCCCGGTGGCCTTCCTCACCGACCCTGGCACGGCGCTGTTCAGCGTCATGGCCGTCACGGTCTGGAGCGGCATGGGCTATTACATGGTGATCTACCTGGCCGGCTTGCAGTCGATCCCGCGTCACCTGTACGAAGTGGCCGAGGTCGAGGGCGTGAGCAAATGGCAACAGACCCTCCATATCACCATCCCGCTGCTGCGCCCATCCATCGCGGTGGTGACCGTGATGTCGTCGATCTCGGCCATGAAGGTGTTCGAGGAAGTCTATGTGATGACCCAGGGCGGGCCGCTCGACGCCAGCAAGACCCTGGTGTTCTACCTCTACCAGTCGGCATTCGAGGAATTCGAAATGGGCTACGCGGCCGCGATTGGCGTGGCGCTGTTCGCGATCACCCTGGTGTTCTCCCTGATTAACCTGCGGCTCCTCGAAAGGCGGACCTGACATGACGCTCACCTCTTCCGGCTCGCGTAGCCGCCTGTTCGGTGTACTGCTTCGCTACGCCGGTCTGCTGGCGGCCACCGCCGTCACGGTCGGGCCATTCCTGTGGCTGCTCTCGACCTCGCTCAAGCCGGCCGCGGAGAACATCCTTGCCTATCCGCCGCGCCTGCTTCCCGAGGCGCCCACGCTGGACAACTATGCACGCGTGTTTGCAGCCCAGCCTTTCCTGACCTACCTGAAGAACAGCGCCATCGTGGCCGTGATGGCCGTCAGCTGTAACCTGCTGTTTTCCTCGCTTGCCGCGTATCCGCTGGCGCGCATGCGCTTTCGTGGCCGCGGGTTGATCCTGGCGGTGCTGCTCGGCTCGATGATGATCCCCTTCCAGCTCCTGATGATCCCGGTCTACAAGCTGGCCATCGGACTCGGCCTGCATAACAGCTACCTGGGCCTGGTGCTGCCGCATGCCTGCACCGCCTTCGGCATCTTCTTCATGCGTCAGGCCTTCGCTGCCCTTCCGGCCGCGCTCGAGGAGTCCGCGTTGATGGAAGGAGTGTCGCGCCCGCGCATCTGGTGGTACGTGCTGCTGCCGCTGGTGAAGCCTTCGCTTGCCACGCTGGCCGTGTTCAGCTTCATCGCCGTCTGGGGCGACTTCCTGTGGCCGCTGATCATCATCGACCAGCCTTCGCTGTTCACGCTGCCGCTGGGGGTCAACCGTCTGTCCAGCACGTTCTCGCTCGATTGGCGTCTGGTGGCGGCGGGCGCCGTGTTCTCGGTGCTCCCGATTCTGGTGTTCTTTGGCTTCACCCAACAATATTTCATCGAAGGCGCATTGAAAGGAGCCGTGAAGGGATGAGCAGTATCGACAAACGCAGGCCGGTCGGGGTCGTTGTCCAGACCCATTGGGACCGTGAATGGTATCTCCCTCACCAGAGCTTCGTTGCGCGGCTCTTGCAGGTGATGGAACGCGTCGCCGGACAGCTCGAGGCGGGCTGCCTGCACAGCTTCTTGTTCGACGGCCAGACCGCCGCCCTGGAAGACCTGCGGTCCCATGCCGAGCCGGCGCTGATGGCACGCGTCGACAAGCTCGTCGCAGCCGGCCGGATCGTGCTCGGCCCCTGGTATGTGATGGCCGACCAGACACTTTGCAGCGGCGAAGCGCTGCTGCGCAACCTCGAGATCGGCACCGCCGACGCCAACCGCGCCGGAAAGTGTCAGCAGGTCGGCTACCTGCCGGACACCTTCGGCCACATTGCCCAGATGCCCCAGCTACTGCGCAACTTCGGCATCGGCACGGCGGTCCTGTGGCGCGGCATCGACCACCAGCACGCGGAGTTCGACTGGGTCGCTCCGGACGGGAGCGTCGTGGGCGGAATCTTTTTAACCCAAGGCTATTACCAGCATCCACTTAATGTGCCCGACTGGCGCGCCGCGCTGGACGCTTACCTGGAACAGATCGCGCAGCGCAGCCTGGCGCCGGATCTGCTGCTGACTCAAGGCGGCGACCACCTGGCGCCGCACGCAGGGGTGCAAGCGCGTATCGCCGAGTTCAATGCCACCCAGGACCGCTACGATCTGGAGCAGGACACGCTGGCGGGCCACGTCGAGAAGGCCTTGAATGCGAGCACCGGGCGGCGCGGCGCCGTCCGCGGCGAACTGCGCCAGAATGCGCAAGCCTTCGTGCTGCCCGACGTGCTTTCAACCCGACGCCATCTCAAGCGCCTGAACCAGGAGGCCGAGGACCGCCTTCTGGGCCTGGTCGAACCGCTCTACGCCCAGCTGGCGCTGCCGGGTGAGCACCCGGAGGCCTACCTGCTCGGTACGTGGCGCCTGCTGTTGCAACAGCATGCCCACGATTCGATCTGTGGCTGCAGTATCGACGCCGTGCACGAAGAGATGCTGACCCGCTACGCCCAGATCGGGCAGCGCCTCGAGGCGCTGGTCGAACGCGCCTGCGCGGCGGCCGGCATGCGCGCGCTGGCCGCCGCCGATGGCGATCCGTTTGTAGACGACACTCGCTTCACACTGTTCAATCCCCTTCCCCAGCCTCTGGCGGGCTGGCATGAAGTCAGCGTATTCCTGAAAGGCGATGCAGCGCCGGCGCTATCGCTGTCCGGCGCGGACGGCGCGCCCCTCGAACATGTGCTGCTGGAGACGGCGCCGCATCGGGTACTGCGCTCGCCGCTTGACGATTTCCCCGACATGCTGACAGGCCATCTGTATACGCTTGCGATCCGCGCCGATCTGCCGGGTCTGGCGGCGCTCGCGTGTACCGCGGAACGAGCAGTCGAAGCCGCGCCAGGGGAGCGCTGCGCCGGGCGCATCGAAAACTCCGGACTGCGCATCGACTTTGAGAACGGAGCGCTGGTCTGGACCGACAAGGAGAGAGGCGTCACGATCCGCGATCCTTTGCTGGTGCTGAGCGAGCTCGATGCCGGTGACAGCTACAACTTCTCGCCACCTCCGCGGCAGCAGCGCAGCCTGCTCGATCGCTTTACGTTGGACGGGGTGCGCATTCTGGCGGGCGTGCAGGAAATGCGCCTTGCACTGGAACTGGAGCTGCCCGCCGGGCTCGACCCCGCACGGACCGGCGCCGCGGACGAGCGGGTGGTGTGCCGCGGAACGCTCCGCCTGCGCCTTTGGGAAGGCCAGGCAGGCCTCGATTGCCGGCTCGAATGGGACAATCGCGCTTGCGACCAGCGTACCCGCCTGCTATTCCGGCTGAACGACCTGGTTGAGCGCAGCTGGAGCGATGGTGGCTTCCACTGGCAAGATCGGCCGCTGGTGCTCGCCGACTATCCGCAAGCGCCCTCCCGTCGCGAAATGCCGGTATGCGTCAACCCGTCGTGGAGCGTGGCGGCAGCCGGCGGCCTGGCCGTCGCCCACCGCGGCCTGCAGGAATTCGAGCTGGTCGATCTCGACGGCAGCCGGTTCCTGGCACTGACCCTGGTGCGCAGCGTTGGATGGCTCTCGCGGCGCGACCTGGTTACGCGTGGCGTCGGCGCTGGTCCCGACCTGGAGGCCCCGGGCGCACAATGCCTCGGCCCAGACCTCGCCCAGTTCCGCGTGGCTGCCATCGACGAAGGCGATCATGCCGGGCCCTTGATGCTGGCGCGCGGCTTGCGTCAGCCGGCCGTCCTGCTGCCGGGCCACACGGTGAACTGGCGCACGCCCTTCGAGGTCGGCGACCTCCGCTTGCAGGTGAGCGCCCTGCGCCGCATCGCCGACGAGGACGAGTTGCGCGTCTGGAACCCCTGCGCCGAGAACCTGCATGCCGGCGGCCTCGCGGGCTGGCGCAGGGTGCGCGCCGACGGCGAGCCGGACGCGGGAGGATTCGAGATCGCCGCCCACGCCATCGCCACCTTCCGGAGGCCGCGATGAGCGCGCGCCGCATCGTCGCCCTGCCGGTCGATGGCCGCCCCGTCGTGCGGGCCCAGGTGCAAGCCTTGGTCGCCACGGCCGGCTGGGAACTGGCGATGCCGGACCTCGCCGACCTGGGGCATCTGCGCCAGCCGGCGGACCGCGGCCGCCTGGCAGCCTGGCTGCGGGCAGAGGGTCCCGGCGCCGCCGGCTTCGTGCTCTCGCTCGACATGCTGGCCTACGGAGGCCTCGTTCCCTCGCGTTTCATCCCGGACAGCCTGGACGCGCTGCAGCGCCACCTCGACCTGCTGCCGTCACTGAAAGCCGCGCATCCCGGTGTGCCTGTGTATGCCTTCGCCGCAACCATGCGCATCTCGAACAACGACGTCAACGAAGAAGAGAAGGAATACTGGTCCGAATACGGCAGCCTGATCTGGCGCTGGTCCTTCCTGAGCGACCGCAGCGTGGAACTAGGCGAGCCGGCCGATGCCGCTGCCGCGCGGGCGGCGGCCGATGCGATCCCCGCGGCCATTCGCGAAGACTACCTGGCGACGCGCGCCCGCAACGCGGCCTTGCTCGATCGGGCGCTGGACCTGGTCGCCGACGGCACCATCGACCGGCTGGTGCTGCCCCAGGACGACACGGCGGAATACGGCCTCAACATCGCAGAGCGGCGCCGGCTGGAGGGCCGGGTCGCGCAACTGGGCCTGGGCGACCGGGTCGCGATCTATCCGGGCGCGGACGAAGTCATGCACACTTTGTGCGCACGCATGGTTACCACTCTGTCGGGCGCAGTGCCGCTTTCCTTCCACCTGCATTGCAGCGATCCGGCGCACCTGCCGGCACTGCGCGCCCTGTACGAAGACCGCCCACTGATGGCTGCGGTAGCGAGCCAGGTTGAGGCCGTAGGCGGACGCATCGCCGCCAACGCCGAGGAAGCCGACGTGATTTTGGCGCTGCACACCTCCGGACCTGCTCAGGGCGACTGGGCAATGCAGAAACCCTTGCCGGCGGCGGCGCCGCTGGACTCGGGCTGGCTGACCGGGTTGGCGGCCTGGCGCGCGGCCGGCAAGCCGGTGGCGCTGGCCGACCTGGCCTATGCCAATGGCGGCGATCCGGCAATGGCCGGCGCGCTGGCCGAGGTCGTGCCGCTGCGGGAACTGGCTGCCTATGCGGGTTGGAACACCGCAAGCAACAGCCTGGGCAGCCTGCTGTCCCAGTGCGTGCTGGCACGTGCCGACTACGCCGCCCCAGCCAACCGTGCGGTACTGTGCCTGCGCCTGCTGGAAGACCTGCTGTACCAGGCGGTGCTGCGTCAGGCCGTGCGCCTGGGTGCACCGGATGGCGCATTTGGCGCCGCAGCGCTGCGCGAACGGGTGGACCGGACCTTCACCAGCCACGCGAACGCCTGGGCCGCCGGACATGGACTCGGGTATGCGGTGTCCCGGGTCTGGCTACCCTGGGATCGGACCTTCGAAATCGGCATCGAGTTGGTGCCTGCGGGAGACGTGTCATGCCAGTGATTCAGACCGAGATCGCCGTCATCGGCGCCAGCCTGGGCGGCGTGGCCGCCGCCTGGCGTGCCGCCAGCGCCGGCAGGCGCGTGGTCCTGGCCGCCGAATTCGACTGGATCGGCGGCCAGCTGACCAGCCAGGGCGTGCCGCCCGACGAACATCAGCTGATCGAAAGCAGCGGTGCCAGCGCGGGCTACCTGGCGCTGCGCGCGGCGATCCGCCGCCACTACCTGGAGCATCCGGACTTCGTCGACAACAGCGTCATGACCGAAGGCTGCAACCCGGGCGACGGATGGGTGAGCCGGCTATGCGTGGAGCCCGCCGTGGCCGCCGCCTGCCTCGAAGATCTGCTGGCGCCGCTGGTCGCGGACGGGCGGCTGCGCATCCTGCGTGGCGTTTCGCTGCAGGGCGTGCGCCGCGCAGGCCGCCGTATCGAAGCGGTGCTGCTGGCCGGTCCCGGCGGCGAGCCGACCGAGCTGCGCGCGCCATGGTTCCTGGACGCTAGCGACACCGGCGCCCTGTTGAGCGCGGCCGGCCTGCCCTACCGCATCGGCAAGGAAGCGCGCGCGGAATTCGGCGAGCCGGATGCGCCTGTACACGCCGCACCCGGCGACCAGCAGCCGGTGACGATGGTCATGGCCCTGCGGCGCGGCCGCCAGGCCGGGCCGGCGCGTCCGGCGCCGCCCAACTATTCGGCTTGGCGCCGCTACTTGTTGCCGCATTATGGCTATCCGCTGTTCAGCGAAAACCTGCCGGGCAGCCGGCGCGGCGAAGCGGTGCGCCTGCCGCTGTTCGCGCCGGCCGAGACCAGCCCCCAACTCGACTGGTGGCGCTACCGGCGCGTAATATGCGCCCACAACTGGCGCAGCCCGCGTGACGAAGTCTCGCTGGTGAACTGGGCGCAGAACGACTACGCGCTTCACTCCCTGCTCGACGGAGCGCTGGAAGAATCGGCGGTGGTCGAGGGCGCGCGCAATCTGTCACTGTGCTTTCTCCACTGGTTGCGGACGGAAGCTCCGCGACCGGATGGCGGACAGGGCTACCCCGAGCTGACGCTGGCGCCCGACGTGCTGGGCACGTCCGATGGCCTGGCCCAGCAGGTGTACGTTCGCGAATCTCGCCGTATCGTCGGCCTCGACTGCCTGACGCAGACCGACATCGCGGCCGGTACGAACCCGCTGGATCCGGTAGAGCGGACCGACAGTGTGGGAGTGGCCTGGTACAACATGGACATCCATCCGACGGTGGAATCGGGCCATGGCGTCAACGGCAGGGTCAGGCCGTTCTGCCTGCCGCTGGGAAGCTTCATCCCGCGCGATGCCGACAACCTGGTCCCTGCCAGCAAGAACATCGGCGTGAGCCACCTGGTCAACGCCTGCACCCGTGTTCACCCTGTCGAGTGGCTGGCCGGCGAAGTGGCCGCGTTGCTGGTCGATTTCGCGGCCGCCAGCGGCCAGTCCCTGGAGCGCATCCATGGCGACCCGGAACTGGGCGCGGCCCTGCGCCGGCGCCTGGAAGCGGCAGGCATCCCGACTTCCTGGGACCGCGCCGCGCTGGCGCGTCTGTCCCCTACATCTCACTGAAGCGACAAGCATGGCATCCCTTTCCCTGCAAGGTATCAAGAAGAGCTTTGGCCAGATCCAGACCATCCACGGCGTGGACCTGGACATTGCGGCCGGAGAGTTTGTGGTGTTCGTCGGCCCATCGGGCTGCGGCAAGTCGACCCTGCTCCGCATCATCGCCGGCCTGGAAGATGCCTCGGACGGCCGCATCCTGGTCGACGGCGCCGACCTCACCGCGGCCGCGCCCAGCGCGCGCAAGGTGGCGATGGTGTTCCAATCGTATGCACTGTACCCGCACATGAGCGTGCGCGACAACCTCAGTTTCGGCATGCGCATGCGCAAGGTCGACAAGGCCGTGATCGCGCAAAAGCTGAAGCGCGTGGCCTCGATGCTGCGCCTGGAAGCCTACTTGGCCCGCAAGCCCGGCGAGCTCTCGGGAGGCCAGTGTCAGCGCGTGGCGATCGGGCGCGCCCTGGTACAGGAACCATCGATCTTCCTGTTCGACGAGCCGCTGTCCAATCTTGACGCCGAGCTGCGCCTGCGTATGCGTATCGAGATCGCCGCCCTGCACCGGGAGGTCGGCAAAACCATGATCTACGTGACCCACGACCAGGTCGAGGCCATGACCTTGGCCGACAAGATGGTGGTGTTGCGCGACGGCCGCGTCGAGCAGGTCGGCCATCCGCTCGCCCTGTACGCCAACCCGTGCAACGCCTTCGTGGCCGGCTTCATCGGCTCGCCGGCGATGAACATGCTGGACTGCACATTAGGCACCGAAGACGGCCAGCCCGTGCTGCGGCTGGCCGACGGAGCGACCCTGCCCTGCGCGCTGGCGACCCCGCGTGGCAGCGGCCCTTGCTCGCTGGGCGTGCGTCCCGAGCATTGGCGGGTGGTTTCGGACGGAGCGGTCAAGGCCGAGGTTATCGCGCTCGAACGCCTGGGCCCCATTACCTATGTCCATGCGCTGGCCGAGGCAGGCGGCGCCAAGCTCTGCATCGAAGACCGCTCCGGCCGCGCTCCGCGCGCCGGCGCGCATATCCGGCTGATGCCGGCACCCGGCACTGCCTACGTATTTGACAGCGACGGCCGCACCATCTCCGCCGCCAAGCCACTGGACCTGGCGGGATGAGCGAACTGGTCTTCTCCAACGGTGCGCTGCGCTGTGTTGTGGCTACTCGCGGCGCCGAGCTGCGTAGCCTTCAAAACCCCAAGGCGCGCGAAGAATACCTGTGGCAGCGCGATCCGGAGGTGTGGAACGACAGCGCGCCGATCCTGTTTCCGGTGGTTGGCCGTTTGAAGGGCGGCAGCTACCTGCACCAGGGCCGGCGCTACCAGCTGCCGATCCACGGTTTCGCCCGCGACGCCGAGTTCGCAGTGCAGGAAGCGCACCCGCGTGGCGCGACGCTCGCGTTGTGCGAGTCACCGGCCACGCTCGCAGTCTACCCATTCCGTTTCATGCTGCAGGTCGGGTTCGTCCTCGACACGTATTGCCTGCATGTGCGGCTTCGCGTGCACAACCCGGGACAGGTAGCGCTGCCGTTCTCGCTCGGCGCGCATCCAGGCCTGCGTCTGCCGCCCCACCCCGGCGGCTGGAAGCTGACGTTTTCGGAAAAAGAAGACGCGCTCTGCTATCGCCTCGATGGCGACCTGCTGGCGCGTTTGCCCGAAGCACTTCCCCTGGCGGGCGGGCGCGAACTTGCGTTGACGCCGGACTTGTTCGCTCGCGACGCCCTGATCTTCAAGAATATCCGCTCGCAGCATGTGCGCCTGCAGCAGCGCAATGGACGTGTGCGCCTGAGCGTTTACACCGGCGGCGCTCCCAGCCTCGGCCTGTGGGCAAAGCCGGGGGCGCCTTACGTCTGCATCGAACCCTGGTTCGGCTACGACGACGATCCGGACGTCAGCGGGGAGCTGGTCAACAAGCCCGGCATCGTCGTCCTGGCGCCGGGCCAGGACTTCCAGACCGAATATGCGATCTGCATTCCACCTGCAACCTAATCAAGCGTCTCGACGACGAGCTGCTGGTTGGTGACGCCGAGGCCTGCGACATACACCAGCAGGCGCACATCCTGGTGGCTGCCGGCCGCGATGCGCCAGGTGCCGAGCACTTGTCGCGGCTGGGTCGGCGTAGTGAAGAGGTCGAGCTTGGCACCATTCAGGCCGGCTGCGGAATTGAAGGTGAATGAAGGTGAGTTGGTCGCGGCCGTGAAGCTCGATGCGAACGATAGCCGTACATTGCGTGCCGACGCACTGCCGTTGAACAGGCGCAGCGCGGCATCGTAGCGATGTCCGTAATTGCCATAGCTGCGATCGGCGGAATCGGCGAGACGGGTGTCGAAGGGGCTGGTCTGCTCCTGAAGCCGGCTGTTGTACTTGGCCGTCGTGTTGAATGCCAGCCCGAGAACCTGGCCGCCTCCCGCCGGCAGCACCACATTGGTGAGGCCGGTCGCTTCCGACGAGCCATATACACCGGCTTCGCGCCCGAAAGCCGTGGGGCTGGTCGAACGGATATCGCCCTCGGCCGGCAGTCCCTGGCTCTTGTTGATCGCGTCGGTGATGTTGCCGGTGGTGGTTACCACGGTGTACAGGAATACACTAGCGCTGGCACACACTTCGAAGCGTCCATCGCCCATATTGCTCGGTGCCATATTCAGCCTGGCGATCTCGGTGACCTGGCCTGCGCCCACGCTACGGTTGCTGAAATTGGTCAGAAAGGTGGCGTCGCGCCAATCCTTGGACACGAAGTAGCTCTGCCCTGTCGCCTTACCCGTCAAGGGCTTGGTGGAGTTGGTGTAGGCCGACCCCTTGGCGGAGACATTCACGCTCGCCGTTTGCGGATTACTGGCCAGCAGGTGCAGGTATGCCGTGCCGCCCGACTGGTTGATGTGGAAGAAGTAGGCTGGGAAACAGCCGCTCAGGGCATTGGCCGAGCCGCCGCGACTGAGGTCGCTGCGGCTGTTCTGCATGAGCCACCCGGGGCCGTTGTAGATTTCTGGATTATTACTTTTCCAGAATTTACTGCCTCCCAATGTCAGGCTCAGGGGTGCAAGACGGTCATCCGCGACCTTCTCGTTCTCGCCAAGGTTCCCGAAATACCAGACCTGCGCGGGATCCGGTGCGGACGCCACCGGGTCGGCGATCCAAGCCACATGTGAAGAAAAGAAATAGCCATCGGAGAAAGCGCATCCGGGTAAGGGATTGTCGAGCACTGCACGGTAATGGCCGGCGACTGAAGTCGAAGCACTCCCGGCCCCGAGCGAGATTCCATTGCCGACCCAGCATTTGTCAGCCGAGGGCAAGGTGGTTGAGTCGGCCGTACTACGTTTGAACCAGGTGGCGGTGTCGACGCGCAGCGTATCGGCCAGGGCGTCCATGCTCGCGCAAAGCATCATCGAGCCCAACACTGTTTTCACTTGACCAGAGAATTTCATGACGTCTCCTGTTGTACTTGGCGTGCCAGTGTAGGATGCCTTTTTCTCCTGCCAGTCATGAAATACTTCACCTCGAACATAATGAAAACGAATGACGCGATCCGGAGGAATTCCGCGATCTGCGGGCGCCTTCCATAACGCCGCCTGTGGCGGCGGCAGCGCTTTTCTCTACGTGCAAGCGGCTTCGCATTGCATACCGGCCTATACCGCACCAAAGGACAATATCGACAAGATGACAACGCACTTACAGTACTGACGAGAGTATCGGCCAAGCATCAGCTGCCGTCCCCAGGTCTGGAGAGAACGTCATGTTGTCGCACTATAGGCACCATAAACAATCCGGGGCAGCAGCCCCGCGTGTCCCTTCCCGCGTGCTGCGATTTTGGATCTGCGCCCTGTTGCTGGGAGCTGCGGGCTTGTCCGCTGTGGCGGCGGCCCGTGACACCACATGGCGCACGCCTGCGACGTACGCCGTCCTTGCGGGCGCTTGCCTGGTCTCGCTGCTGGCGTTGTTGGCCTGGTGCCGGCATGCGCGCGGCCGATGGTCGCTCGAAGCCAGCCGCTCGGTATGGAGTGAATTCCAGCAGCTCGCCGGCATCGGCAGTCTACGTTACCGTCTGGATGACGGTACCTGGCGTGCATCGCCGACCTTTGCCGGCCTCGCCGGCCTTGCTGCCTGCAGCGGGCGCGGCCCCAACGCATTTTTCGGCCTGCTGAGCAGACGCGACCAGGTTCGGCTTCGGCGTGCACTCAGCGCGGCCTGGATTGACGGCGACATGTTCGACTGCGACATGCTGCGCCTGCAGCTGTCCAATGGCGAAACACGCTGGGTGCACCTGCGCGCCAAGGTGAGCGACCGTGACTCGCGCGCGACCGTCCTGCTGTGCACGATCCAGGACATTAGCCGCCGCTGCCAGGACAGGGACGCGGCCGGCGATCCGGGTGCACGCGACGCGCTCACCGGGCTGCCCGGGCAGGGCACACTGGCAGCCCGGCTGGCCGTACTCCAGCGCGCGGCGCGCCAGCGTACCGCCCTGCTCATGCTCGACCTCGACCATTTCAACCTGTTCAACACCTCTCAGGGCAGCGATCTCGGCAACCAGCTCCTTCGTGCAGTCGCTGCGCGACTCCAGAATCAGCTCGGGCATGGCGGCCTGGTGACACGGGTGCGGGCCGACCGGTTCGCCGTACTTCTGACCGACCTGCCCTGGTCGCCAGCTGCTTCCCTTGACGCCGCACTCGGCAGCGCCGACAGCCTGCGCGCCGCGTTGGCCGAAACCTTCGCGCTCGACGGCGTGCGCCACGCCTGCACTGCCAGTGTCGGGATCGCGCTGGGCGGACCGGACGCCCCCGCGGTCCGGGAGCTGATGCGGCGCGCCGAGAGTGCACTGGCCCAGGCCAAGGCCGGCGGCCGCGACATGGTTCGCCTGTACGACCCGGCGATAGCGGCCGTGGAAGCGGCGCGTCGGGCCCTCGAGAACGACTTGCGGCTGGGAGTTGCCAACGGCCAGTTCGAGCTGTACTACCAGGCCCAGGTCGACCGCAACGGACATGTTCTGGGCGCCGAGGTTCTGGTGCGCTGGCACCATCCGCAACGTGGACTGGTGCCGCCCGCCAGTTTCATTCCCCTGTGCGAAGCCACCGGCCTGATCCTGCCGCTCGGGCGCTGGGTTCTGGAAACTGCCTGCGCGCGCCTGGCCGCCTGGTCACACGATCCGATCCTGGGCAGCCTGACACTGTCCGTCAATGTCAGCGCCTGCCAGTTCAGCGAGCCCGGCTTCGTTGAACAGGTCATGGCGGCGCTGCGCAACAGCGGCGCCGAGCCGCGTCGTCTGAAGCTGGAGCTGACCGAAGGCCTGCTGCTGGCGAATACCGACGGCGTGATAGCCACCATCCGCGCGCTGAAGGCGGCCGGCGTCGAAATTGCGCTGGACGATTTCGGCACCGGCTACTCCTCGCTCGCCTACCTCAAGCGACTGCCAATCGACCAGCTGAAGATCGACCGCACCTTTGTCGCCGATGTCCTGAGCCACCCCGGTGACTTGGCGATCGTGCGCACCGTGGTGGCGCTCGGATGCAGCTTCGGCCTCGAGGTTGTCGCGGAAGGCGTGGAAACCGAGGCTCAGCGGGCCTTGCTCACCCAGCTCGGATGCGGCGCGTTTCAGGGCGACCTCTTCTCGCGACCGCTGCCGCTGCCGGGCTTCGAGGAACTCGTGCGCGCACAGCAACATGCCGAAACAATGGTTGCAGTGGCCAGGGAAGATGCGCTATCGTGAGCGGGGGAGATGCGATGCCGCATGAATACACATGACCAGGAAACGAGCCGCGCGACCATTCATGTCGTCGACGATGACGCGGCAGTCCGCCGCGCGCTCGAGCGCCTGCTGGGCGCACGCGGCTTCACGGTGCGCAGTTACGACAGCGCCGAATGCTTCGCGCTGGCGCCGCCCTGCGACGCACCGGGATGCATCGTCCTCGACCTGAACATGCCCGGCCTCGACGGCCTCGGCCTGCAAGATCTGCTGGCACGCAGCGGCAATCCGCTTCCCATTGTCTTCCTTACTGGCGCCGGCGACATCGCCAGCAGCGTGCGCGCCATCAAAGGCGGAGCAGAGGATTTCCTTCCCAAGCCAGTCCGCGGCGAGCAGCTGTTCGCCGCGATCGAGCGCGCCCTCGCGCAGTACGACAGCAAGCGGCGCGAGCGCGCTGAACGCGAGGCGCTCGGCGCCCGTTTTGCCAGCCTGACCCCACGGGAACGCGAAGTCTTCGGCCTGGTGGTCCAGGGCCTGCTTAACAAGCAGATAGCGTATGAACTCGGCAATACCGAGCGCACCGTCAAGGAACAACGCCGCAGCGTCATGGAAAAGATGGGCGCTGGCTCTCTGGCCGAGCTGGTGGTCGCCGCCGCGCGCCTGGGGATTGTCCACGCCGGCTGAACCGGCCGCGCCGACCGTAGCGCATTGTACTAAGGTACAAATGTCAGACGCAGCGCTAGGGCCTACAGTAAAGCATCGACAAAGATGGCTTTTACTGCCCCATGGAATCTCATATCGCCCTGGTGGAGAACGACCTTCCCACTAACCGCGCCATCGCGCGCCTGCTGCGCATCAGCGGCTACACGATTACTCCGTACGTTTCCGCCGAGGACTTCCTGGCGTCACCGGCGCCGGAGCTGCATGACTGCCTGATCGCCGACGTCGATCTGGACGGGATGTCGGGAATCGAACTGCAATCGATCCTCCGCGAACGCCGTCCTCGGCTCCCTGTCATCGTCATCACCGGCCGCTGCGATCCCGAGGCGCAGGCCAGAGCCGAGGCGCTTGGCTGCAGCAGCTTCCTGCACAAGCCCATCGCGGCCCGCATCCTGCTCGACGCGATCGTACTGGCGCTGGCCGGCCGCCGTGTCACCTAATCGTTCACCCCATATCGTTCGAGGAACACCATGCTCAACAACATTCTGATCAAGACCCGGCTGACCGTCGTCATCGGCCTGCTTCTGTTCGCCTGCGTCGCGCTTGGCGCAGGCGGACTGTTCGCCCTGCATTCGGTCAACGCCTCGCTCAAGACGGTCTATGAAGATCGCCTGATTGCGCTCGGCCAGCTCGACGGCGTCGTGCGCCTTGTTAACCGTCACCAGTTGATGCTTGCCAAAGCCCTGACGGATCAGGAGCAAAACATCGCTCGCCAGATGGATGCGATCGAGACCGAAATCGCCGAGGGCCACAAAATATGGAAGTCATACAACGACACCCAAATGACGGCGGACGAGCGTGTGCTCGCGGACGAGTTCGAAGAACGGCGCAGCGTGTTTATTCGCGACGGCGTGCTGCCGGCCGTCGCCGCCCTGCGTAGCGGCGACCGCGGCACTGCCACTGCGCTGGTGCATGGCGCCGTGCACGCGCTCTACGGAAAAGCCCGACCCAGCCTGACCAAGCTGATCGAACTGCAGCAGGATGTCGGCAGAGAAGAGTACGAATTGTCGCAGCAGCACTACGAGGAGTTCAGGCTGCTGGTCGGCGGCGCCATGCTGCTGGCTGCCCTCGTCGGTTCCGTAGCCGGCTGGTGGCTGGTGCGCAGTATCGGCGTCCCGCTCGACCAAGCGATCCGTGCCGCGCGCGGCATCGCCGCCGGCGAGCTGGCCCAGGAATTCCACATCGACTCCACCAATGAGATGGGCCGCATGCTGAGTGCCTTGAAGGACATGAGCGAATCGCTGGCGCGTACCGTGGGGGCGGTACGCCTGAGCAGCGACACCATTGCGGTGGCCTCGCGCGAGATCGCGGCCGGCAATCTCGACCTGTCGGCGCGAACCGAGCAGCAGGCTGCCAACCTGGAAGAGACCGCGTCCTCGATGGAAGAGTTGACCTCGACCGTGCAGCAGAACGCAGACAATGCGCGCCATGCGCGCCAGGTCGTGCTGAGAGCTTCGGAGCAGGCTGCCGATGGGGAACGTGTGGTCGGCCAGGTGGTTGCCACCATGGGCCTGATCAAGGACAGTGCCGGCAGGATGAACGAGATCATCGGCGTCATCGACGGCATCGCCTTCCAGACCAATATCCTTTCGCTCAACGCGGCGGTCGAAGCGGCGCGGGCCGGCGCCCAAGGGGCAGGTTTCGCGGTCGTGGCCAACGAAGTTCGCAACTTGGCCCACCGCTCGGCGAGCGCG
Organism: Telluria sp. ZB4P36; assembly: GCF_059685865.1. Taxonomy (NCBI): domain Bacteria; kingdom Pseudomonadati; phylum Pseudomonadota; class Betaproteobacteria; order Burkholderiales; family Oxalobacteraceae; genus Telluria; species Telluria sp. ZB4P36. The sequence continues at coordinate 103,284 of NZ_JCASIE010000013.1, read as the reverse complement.
GCCAAGCAGATCCGCGACCTGATCAACGATTCGGTCGAGCGCATCGGCCAGGGGGGGGCCCTGGTCAACCACGCAGGAGCCACCATCGGCGGTTTGCTGCTGGCGGTACGTGAGGTTTCCGACCTGATGGCGGAGATCAATGCCGCAAGCGACGAGCAGAGCACCGGGATCCAGCAGGTCAATGAAGCAGTCGCCCAAATGGACACCGTGACCCAACAGAATGCCGCCCTGGTCGAAGAATCGGCCGCCGCCGCGGCCAGCCTGGAGGAACAGGCCGCTCAGCTCGCGCAGGCAGTGAGCGTCTTCAAGACCACGGCTGCGGCTCCTGCGCGGCGCCACCGCGCCCCAGCGCCCACGGCACCATTTGCGCTTCCGCAATAAATGTTGAGGGCGGGCGTCAATACGGTTATGATTCCCGCATAAACCGGCGCAGCGCGCCGGCAAGGAACATTTCATGACACCCGACGACGCCCTGCTTCACGCCGATGCCGGCGACATCCTCGTGGTCGAGGACACCCCGGCCTCGCTGCGGCTGCTCGCGTCCCTGCTTGCCAGGGCCGGATACCGTGTGCGCGAAGCGCCCGACGGCGAGCTGGCCCTGTGGAGCGCCCAGGCCCAGCCGCCCGACCTGGTCCTGCTCGACGTGCGTATGCCCGGCATGGACGGCTACGAGGTGTGCCGCCAGATGCAGCGCAGCCCGATGCTGCGTGACGTGCCAGTGATCTTCCTGTCTGCCTTCAACGACACCGACGATAAGCTGCGCGGCTTTGAAGCCGGCGGGGTCGACTACATCGCCAAGCCTTATGATTTCCTGGAAGTGAGGGCGCGCGTAGCCGCTCATCTGCAGCTACGTCAGCTGCGCCGTCTTCTGGCTTACCAGAACGCACATCTGCAGCAGCTGGTCGAGTCCAAAGCGCAACAGCTGCTAAACAGCCAGCTGGCACTGGCCGCCGAAAAGCAGCAGCGTGACGCAGCCGAACGCGAATCGCGCCTCCGCCTGGCCGAGATTGCCCACCTCAACCGGAATGCCAGCGCCACCTTTCTGTGCGCCTCGCTGGTGCACGAGCTGAACCAGCCGCTCACTGCGATCCTCAGCAATGCCGAGGCGGCCGAACTGCTCTTGGCTCGCCCCGATCCCAATCTCGACGAAATCGCCGACATCGTCGGCGACATCCGGCGCGACAACCTTCGTGCAAGCGACCTCATCCAGCGTATGCGCACCATGCTGAGCAAGGGCGAAGCCGTGCATGCCGAACTCGACCTGGCCAAACTGGTTCGCGACGTCGCGGCCTTGCTCGCGGCCGAGGCACGCAAGCGCCGCATTCATATCGAGGTGGATGCACCAACACATGGCCTGACCGTTATCGGCGATACTGTCCAGCTGGAGCAGGTGCTGGTCAACCTGGTCCTGAACGGCATGGACGCGATGCAGGAGACCACCGGCGACGCGTGCATCGCAATCCGCGCAGCGCGCTCAGGCAGCGAGGTCGAAGTCCTGGTGTCCGACCAGGGCTGCGGCTTCATCGGCGAACCACCCTCCGGCTTTACTTCTTTCGCCAGCACCAAGCCGCAGGGTATGGGGCTCGGCTTGTCGATCTCGAACGCGATCGTCCAGGCCCATGGCGGCAGGCTCAACGCTGCCAACAACACGGAACGCGGCGCCACAGTAGGATTCCGCCTGCCGGCGGCCGCGGGTCGGCAAGCCTGCCCCGTATGATGCATGCCATCGCCAGCCTCTGGCGCCGCTGCCTGCCGGCCCTGCTTCTGCCGGCCCTGCTGCTTGCAGAACCCGCTGCATGGGCTCAAGCGCCGCCATCAGACAAGCGCGTCCTGCTGCTGGTTTCATATGCTTACGGGCGGCCCGGCGTGCAGAGCTTCATCCAGGCTTATACGAATACCTTGCTCGCGGGTGGCATGGGGCGCGACCGCATCGCGGTCGAATACCTGAATCTCGACGCCGATCCCGGGCTGGAACGGCATCCCCCCCTGCGTGCACTCCTGCTGGAGCGCTACCGCGCCGCGCCGCCGGATCTGATCGTCGCGCTTCAGCAGCCCGCCACCGCCTTCCTGTTGCGCGAGCTGCCCGAGCTGGCCGAGCGCGCGACCATCATCTCGTCCAGTACCCACGTCGATCGGCGGACTGCAGACCAGCGCTACCGCATACTGCTGATCCCGGCTCGGCCGCACGTGCGTAGCACACTGCGGCAAGCGATGACACTGTTCCCAACCACCGAGCGCATCCTGGTGGCGGTGGGGGCGGCCCCTGCCGACCTGGAAACCAAGCGCGAGATCGGCGCCGCGGCCGCCGAGCTGGGACTGCGCACGCAGCTCGAGTACACGGACGGCTTGAGTTTCGACGGCATGGTTGCGCGCGCGGCACAAGCCGGCCCCGGGACCGTCATCTTGGCAGGGCTGATCAACCGCGACGCGCAAGGCGCCAGCGTCGCGAACTACGACATATGGATGCGGATCGTGCGCGCCGCGAAGGTGCCCACCTTCGTCCTGTTCAGCCCTACAGTCGGGGAGGGCAGCCTGGGCGGCGCGGTTCAGCACGTCGAACACACTGCGGCCATAACGGCGCGCGCTACGGTCGAGATTTTAGACGGCCGCCGCACGATTGCCCCCGGCGCCGCCGAACTGCCGGTGCAGCCGACCAGCTTATACGACTGGCAGCAGCTGCAGCGGTGGGGCGCGGATCCCGACCTGCTGCCGCCGGACACCTTGTTCGTCAACAAGCCCGTGCCCTTGTGGCGCGAGCATCCCGCCGCCGCCGGCGCGGCCCTCGCCACCATCGTCCTGCTGTCGCTTCTTGTCACAGTCCTCCTGTTCCAGCAGCGCCGCCTGCGCGTGGCCGAGCGCCGCTACCGGGTACTCGTCGAGCACGCACCGGAAGCGATCGTCGTCTACGACCCGACCCTGGGCCGCTTCGTCGACGCAAACACCAAGGCGGAGCGCCTGTTCGGCGCCAGCCGCGCAGAGCTCCTGAAGAGCGGGCCGGAACGCTTTTATGCCGACATCCAGCCCGACGGCCTGCCGCTGCCCGAGACGATCGCGCGCAATGCCGGGCGTGGACTGTCGGGCGAGGAATTCAGCGTGCTGCGCACCGTGCGCGCGCTCGACGGCCGTTGCTTCCCCTGCGAGGTGAGCGTAGTCGCCCTGCCTTCCGCGTCCGGCACGCTGCTGCGCGGCGGCTACGTCGACATCACCGAGCGGGCGCGTGTCGAGGAAGAATTGCGCCGCTACCGCGATTGCCTGGAAGACACCGTTGCCAAGCGTACCGCCGACCTGTCGCGCGCGCTCGGTGAGGCGGAGGCCGCGCGGCGGGCGCGCAGCGCCTTCCTTGCTAATATGAGCCACGAGCTGCGCACTCCGCTGAACGCCATCATCGGCTTCTCGCAAATGATGTCCGTCTCCACTACCATGTTCGAGGACGAGAAGCAGAACCTGCGCCTGATCCATGGCGCCGGGGTTCAGTTGCTCGGCATGATCAACGAGATCCTGGAGCTGGCCAAACTTGAATCCGCCCAGGTGTGCCTGGTCCCGGGACCGGTTGCGATCGAAGGTCTAATGCGTGAGGTGCTGGACCGCCTACGACAGCAGGCCGAGCGAAAGGGCTTAAGTCTGGTCATGTCCTGTCCCACGCTGGCGCCACGTCTGGCGGACGGCGCCAAGCTGCGTCAGGTACTTCACAACCTGGTCAGCAATGCGATCGCCTTCACCGAAGCCGGTGCGGTGCGGGTGAAAGTGGCCGCGCAGGAGCGCACGCCTGCGGTACTGCGCTTCAGCGTGGAGGACAGCGGGGTCGGCATCGCCCCAGGCGACCAGAAACGTGTGTTCGACGCTTTCGTGCAGGCCGCCCCCGCTGGACAGCATCCGGGCGCGGGTCTTGGGCTCACCATCGCACGTGAATACGTGCGCCTGATGGGCGGATCGCTGGACTTGCGCTCGGCCCCGGGCCAGGGCTCTTGCTTCGCCTTTTCCTTGCAGCTGCCGGATGCCGGCCAGACCTGCGCCGCAGCCGCGGCAACCCCGCCGGCTCCGGATCCAGGCGCTGCGGCCGCGCTTCCGGCCCACGCCGAATTGGAGGCTCTGCCGGCACACCAGCGCCAAGCGTTGAGCACAGCCGTGCTCCAGCTGGACCTGCGGCTGGCACGCGCACATGTGGACGAGATACGCGCGGCCCATGGCGCGCGTCTGGGCGCCGCACTCCACGCCATGCTCGACGGACACCGATACCGCGAGCTGTGCGCCCTGCTGGAACAGCTGCCTCCACATAAACTTCACTGACAATTCGCATTCATGGATTTCCTGCGCAAGCTGTCCCTCTCCCTGCGCCTGCTGCTGCTGACCGGCGTATTTGCGGCCGGTTTCGCCGCCTATGGCGCTTGGTCCTTCCGCACCCTCGACTACTTAAAGGTCAACGGCCCGCTTTACGATAGGATCGCCACCTCCAAGGACATCGTTGCCGACGCCTTGCCACCGTCGTTGTATGTGTCCGAAGCCTACCTGCTGTCGCTCCAGCGGGGTCACGAGCCAGGCAACGCCGCCCAGGCCCGCGACTACCTCGCGCGCCTGCAGGTGTTACGCGACGCACATGAGGCGCGCCTGGCACAGTGGCGCGCCAATGGCGACGCAGAACTAGCCGCGCCGCTGGCAGCGGTGGCTTCGTCCGGAGCCGCCTTTTACGACCTCGCGCGCGACGCGCTGGCTCCAGCCGTCGAGCGCGGCGACGCCGACGCAGCGCGCGCCGCGCTGGCGCGCATGGATGACGCCTTCGCACTGCACCGCAAGGCGATCGACAGCCTCGTTGGACGCGCCGCCGCGCACGCTGCTGCCAGCGAAGTGCATGCCCAGGAAACGATCGGTACCGAATGGCGCTTCCAGCTGGCGATCCTTCTGGCCGCAGTTCTGGTGGCGATTGGAGCCGCAGTAGTCGTCAGGCGCAGCATCACCGCGCCGCTGGCTGAGGCCTTGCACCTGGCCGAACGCGTTTCCCGGGGAGACATGGCGCCACGCCCCTTGGTGCGCCATCCGGACGAGCCGGGCCGCCTTCTGGACGCGCTCGACGCAATGCGCGCCAGCCTGGCGCGCATGCTGGAGGAGCGTACCACGGCCGAGCAGTCGCTGCGCCATGCCAAGGAACTGACCGAGCGCCTGATCGCGAGCGCCAATGTGGTGATCGTCGGCCTCGATCACGAAGGCCGCGTGCGCGTCTTCAACGATACCGCCAGCAGGGTCACCGGCTACGCGGCGGTCCAGATGCTGGGGCAGGTATGGCGCGACACACCGCTGTTCGGGCCGGACGCGGCGGCGCAGTGGCCAGCGGACGACGGTTGGGACGCTGTGCCGGCTGCCCTAGAGCATGCGATACGCACCTCTGCCGGAGCCGAACGCTGCATCGCCTGGCAGAGTACGGTGCTGGGTGACGAGGGCGGCGACGTGGCATTGATCAGCTTCGGAATTGATGTGACCGAGCAGCGCGCGGCGCTGGAAGCAACGCGGCGCGCCCAGGAAGCGGCTGAGGCGGCGACACGCAGCAAGAGCGAGTTCCTGGCCAACATGAGCCACGAGATCCGCACCCCGATGAACGCGGTGATCGGCATGACCCGCTTGGCGCTGATGACCAGGCTGGACGAGCGCCAACGTAACTACCTGGAAAAGGTTGACCGTGCAGCCCACGGCCTGCTCGCCATCATCAATGACATTCTCGATTTCTCCAAGATAGAGGCGGGCAAGCTGCGCTTCGAGAAACGACCGCTGTTGGTGCGTGCGGTGCTCGACCACCTGGCCGCGCTGACCGTCCTGCGCGCCCAGGAAAAGGGGCTGGAACTGCTGTTCGAAGTGGCGCCCGATGTGCCGCTCGAACTGAGCGGCGACGCACTGCGCCTCGGCCAGGTACTGCTCAACCTTGTCAACAACGCGATCAAGTTCACCGAGCACGGTAACATCATCGTCGGTCTGCGCGTGCTCGAGCGTAGCGCGAGCGACGTGCTGCTGTGCTTCGAGGTGCGTGATACCGGCATCGGTATCACTAGGGAACAAATGGGTGCCCTTTTCGCCCCCTTCGCCCAGGCCGACGCCTCCACGACCCGCACCCACGGCGGCACCGGTCTCGGTCTCTCGATCTCTCGCAGCCTGGTGGAGCTGATGGGCGGGCGTATCTGGGTTGAGAGCGAACCCGGCAGTGGTAGCAGCTTCATCTTTACCGCTCGACTGGAGTGCACACCGGGCAGCAGCGCCCATGCTTTGCCGCCCCCGCTTCCAGGCCGAATGCGGGTGCTGGTAGTAGACGACAATGCCGCCGCACGGGAAATCATCGTCGGCATCCTGGCATCGATGCGGATGTCAGCGGTGGCGGTGGCCTCCGCCGCCGAAGCGATCACGGAACTCGAGGGGGCTGAAGAACGCGGCAATCCGTACCAGCTGGTTCTAATGGACTGGGTCATGCCCGGCATGAATGGCCTGGACGCGATCCGTATGATCCGTTCCAATCCTGCGATTTCCTCCACCCTGTCGATCATTATGGTGACAGCCTACAGCCGCGACGAGTTGCTTGCCGACGCAGGCGATCTGGCCGACCTCGGCGTGCTGGAAAAGCCGGTCACGCCCTCTAGCGTATTCGACGCCATCGCCAGCAGCGTGCGCGACACCGCGTGCGCCGTGAAGACGACCTTGGACGGGCCCGCCTCCGGACAAGGCCCGAGTGCCGGCTTGCATGGGGCCAGAGTGCTGCTTGTCGAGGACAACGAGATCAATCAGGAGGTAGCGCGTGACATGCTCGCCATACTTGGCGTGCACACCACCTTGGCACGCAATGGGCGCGAGGCGCTGGATCTGCTCGCCATGCACGATTTCGATGCGGTGCTGATGGACTGCCAGATGCCGGTGATGGACGGTTACGAGGCCACACGCCGGATCCGCGCTGATCCACGCCACACGTCGCTGCCGGTGCTGGCAATGACCGCCAATGCGATGAGTGGCGATGAACAACTGTGTCTCGAGGCAGGGATGAACGAGCATATTTCGAAGCCGATCGATTTCGAACTGCTGGCTTCAACGCTCGCGCGCTGGGTTGGTATGGCAAACAAGGTAGCGACGTCTGCTCCCAAGCGCAGCCAGCGGCCTGATTGACTGGACGGGAAGCTTCACGTCGTCTAAGCCTGTCCGATTTTCTATGTGGAACGGGGTCATGAAATAATACCGAAAGGATTGTTCCATGACCGAAGTGATGACCACCAAGAAGCCCAAAAAACAGAAAGCAGCGTACCCGTTCCCAGTCGAGCTGATCGACCAGTTGCTGGCCCAGGTTGAGAACAAGGACGCCGAGTCGATCCTTGGCGAATCCGGCTTGGCCGGGCAACTCAAGAAGATGCTGGCCGAGCGCATGCTGTCGGCTGAACTGAACCACCACCTGGCCAACGAGGAAGACGGCAGCAAAAACCATCGCAACGGCAGCAGCCCAAAGAAGGTGTTGACTCCGGGTGGCGAGCACAACATGGACATTCCGCGCGATCGTCTGTCGAGCTTCGAGCCCAAGCTGGTCGCCAAACATCAGCGCCGGATGTCCGGCTTCGACGATCACGTGATCAGCATGTACGCGCGCGGCATGAGCGTGCCCGAGATTCAAGCGCATCTGCTGGAGTTGTACGGCACCGAGGTGTCGCCGGACCTGATTTCGACCATCACCGGCGAGGTGCCCGAAGAGGTCGCGCAGTGGCAGCAACGGCCGCTCGAAGCGATGTACCCGATCGTGTATTTCGACGCATTGCGCCTGAAAATCCGCGACGAAGGCAGCGTCAAGAACAAGGCCGTGTATCTGGCCCTCGGCATTCGTGCAGATGGGCGCAAGGAAGTGCTGGGCCTGTGGATCGAACAGACCGAAGGTGCCAAGTTCTGGCTGAAGGTTTTCAACGAACTCAAGAACCGTGGCCTCTGTCGACCCAGTCCGCAGGTCGGGCAAGAAGGTCAATCACGTGCGAGCGCGCTACACCGAGGATAACGCAGACAGGCTTTACTGCCCGTCCTTGTCCAATAAGGGTGAGCGCGCAATCCACTTTTTTTCGCGAGCTAGCTCGACCGCTTCGCGCAGGATCTCCGCCTCCATCGTCTTCTTGCCCAGCATGCGCTGCAGTTGCGCGATCTGGGCACGTGCCGCTGCCAGCTCGCTCGCCGGCACGACCGATTCACCTGAATGCACTGCGACCAAGGCGCCTTCTCGCTCGAGCTTGCGCCAGTTAAACAGCTGGCTGGCACTGATGCCGTGCTTGCGGGCCACCAGCGATACGCTCATCCCCGGCTCGTACGTTTCCTTGACCAGCGCAGCCTTTTCCTGCACTGACCAGCGGCGGCGGCGCTCTTCGGACACCGTCACGATTTCAATAGTTTGGTTGTTCCTAGTCATACTCACAGTCTTATTCCTATACATAAGGATACAACATTGACTGTGTCTGGTGAATCAAGGGGCTATCTCAGCTTCTCCAAGAGTGCTGCTGGCACTATGCCTTGGGCAAGCAGCCCTTCAAGCTGCTTGCCGTAGCGCTCTGCTGTTTCGTAGTCGTCAAACGTCGCCCACAACGGCTTAGGCAGCAGCTTGTGGGTGACGCGAAGTTGATACCCATACGGACGCTTGATGATGGTCGCCATGATGTCGCAATCACAGAGAACAGCGCTTAGGGAGTAAACGGCCAGTTAGCCGTTGGAGGGTGTGGTGCACCACAAAGTTCATGCGGTGTTGAACCCAAAACGAACGGGCCCGAAACGGGCCCGTACTATGGAGTTCTGGAGGCGAGGACGGGAGTCGAACCCGTCTAGACGGCTTTGCAGGCCGCTGCATAACCGCTTTGCTACCTCGCCAGATTTTATCTTAGCTGAGCTGACCCGGCCGGTTATGTGCCGTATCAACCGAGAAGACAAGGTCTTCTCTGAATTTGGAGCGGGAGAAGAGTCTCGAACTCTCGACCTCAACCTTGGCAAGGTTGCGCTCTACCAACTGAGCTACTCCCGCTTAGGAGTGTTACCTGCGTAAAACTTTTGGAGCGGGAGAAGAGTCTCGAACTCTCGACCTCAACCTTGGCAAGGTTGCGCTCTACCAACTGAGCTACTCCCGCAATGGAGTTTTACTATCTCTACTGCATGCTGCCCCAGTTAAACTGGAGCGGGAGAAGAGTCTCGAACTCTCGACCTCAACCTTGGCAAGGTTGCGCTCTACCAACTGAGCTACTCCCGCATTCAGAGCAACGATTATCGCAGAACTTTGACATTTTTTCAAGATTGCTCAATCGTGCACTCTTGAAAAACTGGAGCGGGAGAAGAGTCTCGAACTCTCGACCTCAACCTTGGCAAGGTTGCGCTCTACCAACTGAGCTACTCCCGCTTTGTCTTTCATTCTGCTGCGTTGTCGTCGCAACAGGCAGGCATTATAGAGATTCTATTCCGTACGTCAAGGATGACGCCGAACATTTCTTACAAGCTTACGGCTTTCTCTTTAATCAGCGGCCAGGCGCGGCGCAGGTAGTAGAACATCGACCAGACCGTCAGCACGCCGGCCAGCCACAGAAAGTACTCGCCCCAGTAGTGGGTGTCGATGCCGAGGATCACGTCATGGAAGAGCAGCATCGGGATCGCCGTCATCTGGGCGGCGGTCTTGATCTTGCCGAGCGAGCTCACGGCCACCGACTTGGTGGCGCCGATCTGGGCCATCCATTCGCGCAGCGCGGAGATGGTGATCTCGCGGCCGATGATGATGAAGGCGATGATGGCGTTCACGCGGTCCAGCTGCACCAGCACCAGCAGCGCGCCGGCCACCATCAGCTTGTCGGCGACCGGGTCGAGGAAGGCACCGAAGGCCGAGGTCTGGTTCCAGCGCCGCGCCAGGTAGCCGTCCAGCCAGTCGGTGATGGCGGCCACAATGAACACCAGCGTCGCCGCCAGGTTGCGGTCAGCCAGCGGGAGCCAGTGGGTGGGGAGATAGAAGACGCCTACAACCAGGGGAATCAGTGCTACGCGTAACCAGGTCAGGAGAATCGGGATGTTGAAAGGCATAGGGAAAACGCTGATTACGGGAATGAAAAGTTTGGGCGACAGTCTACATGGGTATTGCGAAATGGACTAGGTTACTCGTCTGTATGCGCGGCGCGGCCGCAAAAGAAAACCGGGGCATGCGCCCCGGTTCACTTAGTGCAGCTGCCGGTAAATCTCCTCCGCCAGCGTACTCGAGATGCCCTCCACCGACATCAGGTCTTCCACGCTGGCGTCGATCACCCCGCGCAGGCCGCCGAAGCGGGCCAGGAGGCGCTGGCGGCGCTTGGCGCCGATGCCCTCGATCTCTTCCAGCCTGGAGGCCTGGCGGGCCTTGGCGCGCTTGGCGCGCATGCCGGTGATGGCGAAGCGGTGGGCCTCGTCGCGGATCATGGCGACCAGCATCAGCGCGGCCGATTCCTTGCCCAGCTCCTGGGGCGCGCGGCCGTCGGCGAAGATCAGGGTCTCGAGGCCGACGCGGCGCCCCTCCCCCTTGGCCACCCCGACGATCATCGAGATGGGGAGGCCCAGCTCCACGAACACCTGGCGCGCCATCTCGACCTGGCCCTTGCCGCCGTCGACCAGCACGATGTCCGGCATGATGCCGTCGCCGTTTGCCACCTTTTCGTAGCGGCGCTGCAGCACCTGGCGCATCGCGGCGTAGTCGTCGCCCGGCGTGATGCCGTTGATGTTGAAGCGGCGGTACTCGCCGTTCTGCATCTGGTGGTGGTGGAACACCACGCAGGAAGCCTGGGTCGCCTCGCCGCCCGTGTGGCTGATGTCGAAGCATTCGATGCGCAGCTCGTCGAGCGTTTCCGCATCCAGCGCCAGGACCTCGGCCAGGGCGCGCGTACGGGCCTGCTGCGAGCCCTGCTCCGACAGCAGGCGCGCCAGCGAGATCTCGGCGTTCTTGCAGGCCAGCTCCAGCCACTGGCGGCGCTGCCCCTGCGGCTGGAAGATCAGGTTGATGCGGTGGCCGCACTGCTCGGACAGCGCCACGATCAGGTCCGGCTGGTCGAACTCGATGTTCAGGATCAGTGTGCCCGGGATGAACTGGCCGGCATAGTGCTGGGCCAGGAAGGCGCACAGCACCTCCACTTCGATCGGGCACTCGCCGAGCGACTCGCCGACGTGGGTCGGGAAGTAGGCGCGGTCGCCCAGGTGGCGGCCGCCGCGCACCATCGCCAGGTTGACGCAGGCGCGCCCGCCCTGCACCACCACGGCGATCACGTCGACGTCGGCGTCGCCCGTGGTTTCCATGCTCTGCGCGTGCAGCACCTTCGACAGGGCCTGGATCTGGTTGCGCACCGCGGCGGCCTGCTCGAACTTCAGCTCCATCGCATAGGACTGCATCTTCTGCTCGAGATCCTCCAGCACTTCGCTCTGGCGTCCGCGCAGGAAGCGCGCCGCGTTGTCGACGTCGCGCTGGTAGTCTTCCGCCGTGATCAGGTCGACGCAGGGCGCGCTGCAGCGGCCGATCTGGTGCAGCAGGCAGGGACGCGTGCGATTGCTGTACACGCTGTCCTCGCAGGTACGCAGCAGAAAGACCCGCTGCAGCAGCTGGATCGATTCCTTGGCCGCCCAGGCGCTTGGGAAAGGCCCGAAGTACTGGTTCTTCTTGTCCAGCGCGCCGCGGTAGTAGCCCAGGCGCGGCGCCTCGCCGCCCGAGATCTTGATGTAGGGGTAGGACTTGTCGTCGCGGAACAGGATGTTGTAGCGGGGCTTGAGCGACTTGATCAGGTTGTTTTCCAGGATCAGTGCTTCGGCCTCGCTGTTGGTCACCGTCGTTTCCAGTTTCGCGATCTGCGACACCATCATCGCGATGCGCGGGCTCGACAGGGTCTTCTGGAAGTAGCTGGAGACGCGGTTCTTGAGGTTGCGCGCCTTGCCGACGTAGAGCACGTTGCCGTTGGCGTCGAAATAGCGGTACACGCCCGGCAGCAGGGGCAGCTTCGCCACCGTGGCCAGCACCTGCTCGCGCGCGGCGCCGTCCGGCTCGACCGGCTCGCGCGCATCGCCTTCCAGGGTCGCCTTGAGTTCTTCCTTCATGGCCTGCCAGCCGTCGGGGCGGGAACGCGGCGCGGGCGCCTCGGCCTGTGCCTTGCGGGTACGCGCGGGCTTCTTCGCGACCGGGGCCGGGGCCGGCATGGCCGCACCGCCCGCCGCGACATATGCCACGGGGGCCTCCGCAACTTCGGGAGGCTGCTTGTCTTCGGGTTTTGCTTCGGACATCACTCTGCCATGGTGTCGCCCAGCGCCTGGGTCACGATGACGAAGGCGACCCCGTAGTCGGCTTCATCGCTGATCGTCACCTGGGCGCTGAGCCGGTAATCTTGCATGAATTGTTCGAGGGCGCCGCTGCAGACGATGATCGGCTTGCCGCTCGGCGCGTTCAGCAGCTGCATCGAGCGCCAGGTCATGGGCATGCGCATGCCCAGTCCGATCGCCTTCGAGAACGCTTCCTTGGCCGAGAACCGGGTGGCCAGGAAGCGCAGGCCGCGCACCGCGTTCTTCGCGCTGCGGGCGTGGTATTTTTCCAGTTCCTGCGGACCGAGGATCTTCTCGGCGAAACGCTGGCCGCTGCGTGCGAGGGCGGCCTCGACACGGGAAATCTGGACGATGTCGGTGCCGATGCCGTAGATCATGCCTGCTCCCGGGTTTTCATGAGGTGTAAGTGGTACCCAGTCGGGCCGCCACCATGATGGCCTTCATCTCGCGCACCGCGTTCTCCCAGCCCACGAACAGGGCGTGGGCGACGATCGCGTGGCCGATGTTCAGCTCGTGGATGTCGGCGATCGCGGCGATCGGCTGCACATTGGTGTAGTGCAGGCCGTGGCCCGCGTTCACGCGCAGGCCGCGCGAGGCGCCCGCATGCACGCCGAGCTTGATGCGCTCGATCTCGCGCAGGGCCTCGTCGCCTTCGGCTTCGGCATAGCGGCCGGTGTGCAGTTCGATCACGGTGGCGCCGACGGCCGCCGCGGCTTCGATCTGGCGCTCGTCGGCGTCGATGAACAGGGACACGTGGATGCCCTCGTCCTTCAGTTGTTTCACCGCGGCCTCCACTTCATTGTAGTAGCGGATCACGTCGAGGCCGCCCTCGGTGGTGACTTCCTCGCGCCGTTCCGGCACCAGGCAGACGTCCTGGGGTTTTACCTGGCAGGCGAAGTCGATCATCTCGCGCGTGACGGCCGCTTCCAGGTTCATGCGCGTGGCCAGCTGCGGGCGCAGGGCGACCACGTCGGCGTCCTTGATGTGGCGGCGGTCTTCGCGCAGGTGCAGGGTGATCAGGTCGGCGCCGGCCTGTTCGGCCAGCAGCGCGGCACGGATCGGGTCCGGATACGTCGTGCCGCGGGCATTGCGCACGGTGGCGACATGGTCGATGTTGACGCCCAGGTCTGGACCTAAGCCGGTAGGTTGCAAATAGCTCATCTGTATTCTCTTTATAGCTGCATCAGGTCGATCAGAATCTGGCGCGTGTTCAACGGCGCGCCGCCCAGGTGGTGCGCCAGCAGGAAGCGCATCAGCTGCTTGCTCTGGGCCTGCGTGACGGGGTCGCCGTAATCCTCGCGTTCCATGTCGAGCAGGGTCTTCCCGGCGACGACCGGCCAGGCGTCGGCCGGCACGGCTTCGCGTGCGCCCTTCTCGGGGTCCACCACGTAGTCGCGCGCCGGGTCGACCGGGCCGCGCGTCGTCGTGCTGCGGCCCAGGTCGGCCGCGACCCCTGTTTCCTTCAGTAAGGCCCGTTCGAACTTTCGCAAGACGATGGGCGGCGGCTCGCCGTGGGCCAGCTGGTTCAGGGTGGAGACGTAGTGGTCGAACAATGCCGGATGCCTGTCGTCGCGCGCGATGAGCTTCACCAGCAACTCGTTCAGGTAGAAGCCGCACAGCAGCGCGGTTTTTTCCAGGGGCAGCATGCCGCCGACCCATTCGGCATCGATCAGGGTGCGCAGCTCGAGCTTGCCGCTGAAGGACACCGACAGCGGCTGGAAGGTCTGCAGCACCCCGCGCAGCTTCGACAGCGGACGCTTGGCGCCCTTCGCGACCACGCCCACGCGGCCGTAGTCGCGCGTGAACATGTCCACGATCAGGCTGGTTTCCTTGTAGGGATAGCTGTGCAGGACGAAGCCGGGCTGGCCCGTCACACGGGTGTCGCGCAGCGGCGGACGGCTGCGCTTGGGCGCTACCGGCGCAGTCTTGTCGGACTGCTGCTCCGGCGTGTCGATGAGGTCGTCGTGGGCGGGCATGTGCTGGGGACGGCCTCCGCGCGCTTACTCGTAACCGTAGGCGCGCAGGCCCGCTTCGTTGTCGGCCCAGCCGGACTTCACCTTGACCCAGATCTCCAGGTACACGGGGCCGCCGAACAGCTTTTCCATGTCCAGGCGCGACTGGGTCGAAATCTCTTTCAGGCGCGCGCCCTTGTTGCCGATGATCATGGATTTGTGGGTGTCGCGCTCGACCAGGATGGCGCAGAAGATGCGGCGCAAGTTCCCTTCCTGCTGGAACTGCTCGATGATCACGGTGCTGGTATAAGGCAGCTCGTCGCCCAGCAGGCGGAACACCTTTTCGCGCACGATCTCGGCGGCCAGGAATTTCTCGCTGCGGTCGGTGATGTCGTCCGGCCCGAAGATCGGGGCATTTTCCGGCAGGTGGCGCTTGATCTCGGTTTCCAGGGCGTCGACCTGGAAGCGCATCTTGGCCGACACCGGCACGATGGCGGTGAAGTCGCGCAGCGCGGCGATCTTCTGGGCAAAGGGCATCAGGACCGCCTTGTCCTTGACGCGGTCCGACTTGTTGATGACCAGCACCACCGGAACGTTCTTCGGCAGCAGGTCGAGCACCTGCTGGTCGGCCGGACCGAAGGTACCGGCCTCGACCAGGAACAGGATCACGTCCGAGGACGTCAGGGTGTTCGAGACAGTCTTGTTCAGCGTCTTGTTGAGCGCGTTCGCATGGCGGGTCTGGAAGCCCGGGGTGTCGACGTAGATGAACTGGGCGTCGTCGCGGGTCTGGATGCCGGTGATGCGGTGGCGCGTGGTCTGGGCCTTGCGCGAGGTGATCGACACTTTCGCGCCGATCAGGACGTTCATCAGGGTCGACTTGCCGACGTTCGGACGGCCGACGATGGCGATGTAGCCGCAGCGGAAATCGCTGGGGGTGTTGCTCTCTGGGGTGGTGCTTTCGGTGTTCATGCTAACTTCGTTCCTGGTTGTTCAGCCTGCGCCACAGGGGCGCCTTGACTGGCCGTATCCGACTGGATGGTGGCGATGCCCAGCTTGAGCTGGGCGGCGCGCGGCTTGCTCTTGCGGGCCGACGGCGATTTGGTCAGCGCAGCCTGCGCCGCTTCCAGCGCCAGGCGGGCCGCTGCCTGCTCGCCGGCGCGGCGGCTTCCGCCGCGGCCGAACACCTGCACGTTCAGCTTCGGCACCAGGCACTCGACCTCGAATTCCTGGCTGTGGGCGGCGCCGTGGGTGGCCACCACGTTATAGGTCGGCAGCGGGATCTTCTTGCTTTGCAGGAACTCCTGCAGCAGGGTCTTGGCATCCTTGCCCAGGGTAGCAGGATCGACCGTATCGAGCAGCGGAATGTAAAAGGCGCGGATCACGTCGCGCGCGGCATCGAAGCCGGTGTCGAGGAAAATCGCCCCCAGCAGGGCCTCGAGGGTGTCGGCCAGGATCGAGGGACGGCGGAAGCCTCCGGATTTGAGCTCTCCCTCCCCCAGGCGCAGGAATTGCGACAGCTCGAGCTTCTGGGCAATCTCGAACAGCGACTGCTGCTTGACCAGGTTGGCGCGCAGGCGCGACAGGTCGCCTTCGTCGAGGTTGTTGAAGCGCTCGTACAGGATCGAGGCCACGACGCAGTTCAGGATCGAGTCGCCGAGGAATTCCAGGCGTTCGTTATGCAGCGCGCTATGGCTACGGTGGGTCAGGGCTTGCTGGAGCAGGCCGGTGTCCCGGAACGTATAACCCAAGCGTGTTTGCAATAACTGTAGATTCATTGTGCTGTCATGGTGCTTGTTGCCTGTTACTTGGCTGGCGCCGGATCCTCTTTTGCCGCCACCACACCGCTCGGGTCGGTGGTACCTGCATAGTCGATGAGCAGGCTGACATTGCCCATCAGCGGCACCCGCTTCTCGTAGGCGAAGCTGATTTCCACGCCGCTGTCTTCACGGGTGATGGTCAGGTCACTGCCCTTGATTGCGGTGACATTATTGATTTCGGCATTCTTGTCGAAGGCTACCTGCATTTCGCGCGGCGTGCCGCCAGCTTCCTTGGCGCGCACGATCGCATCCTTCACCGCGCCGTACTCGAAGTAGGTCGGCAGCAGCTTGAGCGCGAACACGGCGATCGTGCCGAGCACGGCCAGGACGAGGATCAGGCCGGTCAGGGAAATGCCGGCCTGAAGGGCTGGTTTCTGATAATCAGATTGCTTTTGACGCATCGTGGATCTCCGGTTACTGGATGCCGCCAATCCGTTTCGGATTGCCGAAGTTCATCCAGACGACGATCGCCTTGCCAACAATGTTCTTGTCCGGTACGAAGCCCCAGTAGCGGCTATCGGCACTGTTGTCGCGGTTATCGCCCATCATGAAATAGTTGCCTGGAGGTACGATACAGGTAAATTTATCGTAGGAATAGTCACAGGCTTCACGATTCGGGAAATTCTCCACAGCGCCGAGGTCCAGGGTGCGCTTGCCCTCGGTGTTCAGGATGCGGTGCGTCACGCCCGTCAAGCCTTCGACGAACTGCTTGTGGTAGACCGGGTGCTGGTCGTCCAGGTAGTCGTCCATCGGGGTGTAGGCGACCGGCTTGCCGTTCACGCTCAGGCGCTTGTTCTCGTAGGTGATGGTATCGCCGGGCACGCCGATGACGCGCTTGATGTAATCCTGGCTCATGTCCTTCGGATACTTAAACACCATCACGTCGCCGCGCTGCGGGTCGCCGATCTCGATCACCTTCTTGTTGATGATCGGCAGGCGGATGCCGTAGGCGTACTTGTTCACGAGGATGAAGTCACCCACCAGCAGGGTCGGCACCATCGACGAGGACGGGATCTTGAACGGCTCCCACAGGAAGGAGCGCAGGACGAAGACCAGGGCGATCACCGGGAAGAAGCTGCCCGAATACTCGATCCAGGTCGGCTGGCGCAGGTGGGCCTGCTCGATCGCCGCGCGCTGGTTGCCGCTGTCGACCTTGATGCCGTCCGCGGTCAGCTTGCCGGTGCGCTTGTCGTACTCGGCCAGGGCGGCGTCGGCGGCGCGGCGGCGCTGCTTGGCGAAGACGAACACGTCCAGGCACCAGATGACGCCTGTCACCACCATCAGGACGAACAGGATCAGAGCAAAATTGCTCAGGATGGGTTGCATATCCATTTATTTTTCTTCCACCTGGAGGATGGCCAGGAAGGCCTCCTGCGGGATCTCCACCGAACCGACCTGCTTCATGCGCTTCTTGCCGGCCTTCTGCTTTTCCAACAGCTTCTTCTTACGCGAAATGTCGCCGCCATAGCACTTGGCCAGCACGTTCTTGCGCAGCGCCTTGACGTTCTCGCGCGAGATGATGGTGGCGCCGATCGCGGCCTGGATCGCCACGTCGAACATCTGGCGCGGGATCAGTTCGCGCATCTTGGCCGCCACCTGGCGTCCGCGGTAAGGGGCATTGGCGCGGTGCACGATGATCGCCAGCGCATCGACCTTCTCGCTGTTGATCAGCATGTCGACCTTCACCACGTCGGCGGCGCGGTATTCCTTGAACTCGTAGTCCATCGAGGCATAGCCGCGCGAGGTCGACTTCAGGCGGTCGAAGAAGTCCAGCACGATTTCCGCCATCGGGATCTCGTAGTGCAGCTTGACCTGGCGGCCGTGGTAGGCCATGTCCATCTGGACGCCGCGCTTGCCGTTACACAGGGTCATGACCGCACCGACATACTCTTGTGGCATGTACAGGTTGACGTCGACGATCGGCTCGCGCACTTCGTTGATCTTGGACGGCTCCGGCATCTTCGACGGGTTGTCGACGCGGAGCATGCTGCCGTCGCGCATCTCGACCTCGTACACCACGGTCGGCGCGGTGGTGATCAGGTCCATGTCGAATTCGCGCTCGAGGCGTTCCTGCACGATCTCCATGTGCAGCAGGCCCAGGAAGCCGCAGCGGAAGCCGAAGCCCAGCGCCTGCGAGACTTCCGGCTCGTACATCAGGGCGGCGTCGTTCAGCTTCAGCTTCTCCAACGAGTCGCGCAGGGCGTCGTACTGGTTGGCTTCGACCGGGAACAGGCCGGCGAAGACCTGGGGCTGGACTTCCTTGAAGCCCGGCAGCGGCGCGAGCGCCGGCTTGGCGGCCGCGGTGACGGTGTCGCCCACTTTCGCGGCGGTCAGTTCCTTGATGCCGGCGATGATGAAGCCCACCTGCCCTGCCGACAGTTCCGGCAGCGAGACCGAACGCGGGGTGAACACGCCGACGCTCTCGACCAGGTTCACCGAACCGGTCGCCATCAGCAGGATCTTTTCTTTCGGGCGCAGGGTGCCGTTGACCACGCGCACCAGCATCACGACGCCCACATACGGGTCATACCAGGAGTCGACGATCAGGGCCTGCAGCGGCGCCTCCGGGTCGCCCTTCGGCGGCGGGACCTTGGCGATCAGGGTTTCCAGCACGTCTTCCACGCCCAGGCCGGTCTTGGCCGAGCAGGTGGTGGCGTCGGAGGCGTCGATGCCGATGACGTCCTCGATTTCCTTCTTGGCGTTGTCCGGGTCGGCGTGCGGCAGGTCGATCTTGTTCAGGATCGGCACCACTTCCACGCCCAGGTCGAGCGCGGTGTAGCAGTTGGCGACCGTTTGCGCTTCCACGCCCTGGCTCGCATCGACGACCAGCAGCGCGCCTTCGCAGGCCGACAGCGAACGCGAGACTTCGTAGCTGAAGTCGACGTGGCCCGGGGTGTCGATCAGGTTCAGGTTGTAGGTCTGGCCGTCGCGCGCCTTGTACTGCAGCGCCGCGGTCTGGGCCTTGATGGTGATGCCGCGCTCGCGTTCCAGGTCCATCGAATCGAGCACCTGCGCGTCCATCTCGCGCTCCGACAGGCCGCCGCACAGCTGGATGATGCGGTCGGCCAGGGTCGATTTGCCGTGGTCGATGTGGGCGATGATGGAGAAGTTACGTATGTTGTTCATTAACAAAGCTCAAAACCAAAAAGGCCGCGGGCAGCGCGGCGCTACGACAGCAAAAGGGGCAAGCATTCAGCGTCATCCGTGCGAAACGTGAACGTCATGCAAAAAAGCGCTCCGTGGGGGGCATGCCGGTCCCCGGCCGAAGCGCTTGTTAAAGCGAGAGAAAGCGCGTGTGCGAAGGGCAGACGCTTTTCCGACCCCGGCATTTTACCGGATTCCGCGTCGGAAAGCCCGGTTTTGGGAGGGCCGCAGGGTAGAAACCCCGATTTCCGGCTAACGCGAGGTCGATGGGGGGCTTACGCGGCCTTGGCGAAGGTGTCGGCCCAGCCGCGCGCCGCGGCCGGCTCGAGGAAGTAATGACAGAGCTCGGCAGCAGCCGGATCGCCGAACAGCACCGGCACCAGCTCGTCGAAACGCGCCACCAGGGCCGGGTCGGCATCGACGTCGACCACGGCGACCTCGAAGCGTTCGCCCGGCTGCTGCAGGGCCAGCAGGGCCTGCAGCATGTCCTCGCACAGGTGGCAGTAGCTGCGCGAGTACAGCGTGAACGGAACCGCGCGCATCACTGACGCGGCTTGAC
This sequence comes from Telluria sp. ZB4P36, assembly GCF_059685865.1. Lineage (NCBI taxonomy): Bacteria > Pseudomonadati > Pseudomonadota > Betaproteobacteria > Burkholderiales > Oxalobacteraceae > Telluria > Telluria sp. ZB4P36. The sequence goes on along the minus strand of NZ_JCASIE010000013.1, from coordinate 83,527 downwards.
GACGACGTACTGGGTGACGTTCTCGCGCCGCACCAGCAGGGCCACCGGCTTTTTCGGATCCAGCTTGGCGACCAGCGCGTTGAACTGGGCCGCGGTGGCCACCGGCGTGTTGCCGACCTGCGAAATCATGTCGCCGGCGCGGATGCCGGCCGTGGCGGCGCTGCCCTCGGCATTCTCGACGAGCACGCCCTCGCCCGCCTCGGCGCGCTGGGCCGCGGGGACGTCGGACACCACCAGGCCGAGCGCGTTCGGCGCGGCGCCCGGAGCCTGTTTCTTCGGCGCCGGGCGGGCGGTCGGCGAGCGCTCTTCCTGCAGCTCGACGACCGTCACCGGCACCTCGATCTGGGTGCCGCGGCGCCAGACGGTGACGACGGCGCGGCTGCCCACCTTGGTGGCGCCGACCAGGCGCGGCAGGTCGCGGGTGGTCTCGATCGGCTGGTTGTTGAACTTGAGGATGATGTCGCCGACCTTGATGCCGCCCTTCTCCGCCGGGCCGCCGGCCTCCACCATCGAGACTTCGGCGCCGCGCGCCTTGCCCAGGCCGAGCGATTCGGCCACGTCGCGGGTGACCTCGCTGATCTGCACGCCGAGGCGGCCGCGCGTGACCTTGCCGGTGGTTTTCAGCTGATCGGCGACGCGCATCACTTCGTCGATCGGCACCGCGAAGGAAATCCCGTTGTAGGCGCCGGACAGGGTGGCGATCTGCGAGTTGATGCCGATGACCTCGCCACGCATATTGATCAGGGGACCGCCCGAGTTGCCCGGATTGACCGCCACGTCGGACTGGATCAGCGGCAGGTATTCGCCGGTGTCGCGCGACTTGGCCGAGATGATGCCGGCGGTGACGGTGTTGTCGAGGTTGAAGGGCGAGCCGATCGCCACGACCCACTCGCCGACCCGGATCTTGCTGGAGTCGCCGGTGCGCAGGTAAGGCAGGTTATTCGCCGACAGCTTGAGCAGGGCAACGTCCGAACGGCGGTCGGCGCCCAGGACCTTGGCCTTGAATTCGCGGCGGTCGGTGAGCGTCACGGTGACTTCGTCGGCGCCCTCGACCACGTGGGCATTGGTCAGCACGAAACCGTCGTTCGAAATGATGAAGCCGGAACCGACGCCGCGCGTGACCTGTTCTTCCGGACCGCCCTGGCCGCCCGGCCGGCCCTGTCCACGGCCGCCGCCGCGCGGGATCTGGCCGCCGAAGAAGCGGCGCAGGAATTCCTGCATTTCCTCTTCACCCGGCATGCCCTGGCCGCGGGTGACGCGCTCGGTGGTGCGGATGTTGACGACGGCGGGCCCGACCTTGTCGATCAGGTCGGAGAAATCGGGCAGTCCGGTGACCACCGGGGTCTGCACCGGCGCCGCGGCCGTCGCGGTGGCGGGAAGGAAGGCGCCGGCGCCGGTGAGCAGCAGGGCCGACAGGATCAGGCTGGTGGAAGGACGCGAAAAGTTGCGGGTCATAAGCTTGGCGTGGGAAGGCTGAGATTGACTTTATGGTAAGCCAAAATACGCGCTTTGTCGCGCGCAGCGCGGACGGCGCGCCAGCCGCGCTACAGGCGCTTCACGGTGGCCGGCGCAGGATCGGCCGCGGGGGCGGGATCGGCCACCGACGCCTCGCGCGGCGCCAGCGGAGGTCCGCCCAGCTTGCTTCCTTTGAGCGCCTCGGCACCCGCGGCGACGGCCGGGGCGATCGCCGCCAGCGCATCCGCCGGCGTGGGCGGGCGTGCCGGCGGGCGCCGCAGCGGTGCCGGCTCGGCGGCGAGCTTGTCCGCCAGGCGCGCCGCGAAGCCTGGTGTCAGCTCGGCCTGCCCCGGCTCGCCGCGCAGGACGTCGCCGATCCGGTGGTAAAGCGCCCATGCCTGCCGTCCATCCGCTTCGCGCAGCGCAGCCAGCGCGAGCTCGAGGTCGGCATCCGGCAACTCGCCGTCCGCAAAGGCCGATATGTATTCGCGCATCTTCTTGTTGGTGTCCATCTGCTTGCCCGTCGCCGTCGGTATGTTCAAATTATCCCGCCTGTGTACGATCCTGCTACCTACCGACGTTTGTCAACCGGGAAATCGAGCAATGGGCGCAATTTCTCGGCGATGACTTCGCGTGCACGGAAAATCCGGCTGCGTACGGTTCCTATCGGACACGCCATCACCTCGGAGATTTCTTCGTAGCTCAATCCTTCTATTTCTCGCAGGACAATTGCCGTTCGCAATTCCAGTGGCAATGCTTCCATCGCTGCATTGACCGTATGGGCAATCTGCTTGCTCGCCAACACCGATTCCGGTGTGTTTATGTCGCGCAAGCTGTCCGCGTCGTCGAATCCTTCTGCCCGCTCGGCATCCGTCTCGGTGGAGGTCGGCGCCCGGCGGCCCTGTGTGACCAAAAAATTCTTTGCCGTGTTGATTCCGATGCGATACAGCCAGGTATAGAAGGCGGAATCGCCGCGGAAGTGCCGCAGGGCGCGGAAGGCCTTGATGAAGGTCTCCTGCACCACGTCCTCGGCCTCGGCCGGATCATGCACGAGGCGCGACACCAGGCGCATCAGGCGACGCTGGTATTTGGCCACGAGCAGGTCGAACGCGCCCCGGTCTCCGGCCTGGACGCGCTCCACCAACACCTGATCACCCTCGCGTTCTGTCGTCACGGACCTTGCCCCATCGGCTGCAACGGCCCTCCTGCATAAGAGTTGGCCCGCTGCAATAAGTTCAACCTATTTTGTGCCCCGTCCCTGCGCCGCAGGGCGCCCCACTGCCGGCACCGAGCGCCACCGCCAGGGCGCGAAAGGCCTCCGGCGGCAGGCTGTCGGGCAGGATCACGACGCTGTGGCGGGCCCCCCCGCGGCAGGCGCGCCAGCCACACGCCGCCGCAGTGCCCGTGGCGCTATCGTCCGCCGTCTCCAGGCGCAGCAGCATCAGCCGCGGCCACAGCGTGGAACCGGGCAAAAGCCGCGCCGGCAGCGCCCCGCTTTTGTCCATCCGCACACCCTGTTGTACCGTCAGGCGTAGCTGGCCGGGTCCAGAAATATCAATGCGCTGCACCGTTGCGCAAGCCAGCGCCGCATGCATCACGCATACGCCCGCGAACAGCAGCACAGCCGCCACAACGGACCCGGCAGCGAAGCGGGAAGACGCGTCCAGGCCCACGGCGCAGGCGGCCGCGCACAGGGAGGCGCCGAAGCCGCCGAGCAGAACACGCAGGCGGCGCGACGGCGCAATGAGGACGCTCATCGCGATCGACATGGGTCGGACAGGGAAAAGAATGGGGCGCCGCAGGCCGGGGCCGCGCGGAGGTGCCAAGGGAGGGATTGGCTTGATGCGCGGGACCGAACGGTCCAGGCTGTCAGGCGCCCATCCTGGTTAGACCAGGATGGGCGTAGTCTGGTTCAGGCCGACGGTCAGACTTTTGCGAAGACGAGGGTACCGTTGGTACCGCCGAAGCCGAAGGAGTTCTTGACCGCGTAATCGATCTTCATGTCCCGCGCCGTGTTGGCCACGAAGTCCAGGTCGCATTCCGGATCCTGGTTGAAGATGTTGATCGTCGGCGGCGACACCTGGTTGTGGATCGCCAGCACGGTGAACACCGATTCCAGGCCGCCCGCGCCACCCAGCAGGTGGCCGGTCATCGACTTGGTCGAGTTCACGACGAGGCCGCTCTTGGCGTGGTCGCCGAAGACGCGCTTGATGCCGCGCACTTCCGCCACGTCGCCCAGCGGCGTCGAGGTGCCGTGCGCATTGACGTACTGGACTTCGCCGGCGTTCAGGCCGGCGTTCTTCAGCGCCGCGACCATGCAGCGTGCCGCGCCACTGCCATCCTCGACCGGCGAGGTGATGTGGTTGGCGTCCGCGCTCATGCCGAAGCCGATGACTTCGGCGTAGATCTTGGCGCCGCGTGCGACCGCGTGTTCGTACTCTTCGAGCACCATCACGCCGGCGCCCTCGCCCAGCACGAAGCCGTCGCGGTCCTTGTCCCACGGACGCGAGGCGGTAGCCGGATCGTCGTTGCGGGTGGACAGCGCGCGCGCCGAGGCGAAGCCGCCCAGGCCCAGTGGCGACACGGTCGATTCCGCGCCGCCGGCGACCATCACGTCGGCATCGCCGTACTCGATCAGGCGAGCGGCGGCGCCGATGCAGTGCAGGCCGGTGGTGCAGGCGGTGACGATCGCCAGGTTCGGGCCGCGCAGGCCGAATTTGATCGAGAGATCGCCCGAGATCATGTTGATGATCGATGCCGGCACGAAGAAGGGCGAGATGCGGCGCGGGCCGCGATTCATGTACTCTTCCTTGGTGGCTTCGATCATCGGCAGGCCGCCGATGCCCGAACCGATGGTCACACCGATGCGGTCCGCGTTTTCCTCGGTCACGACCAGGCCCGAATCCTGCAGGGCCTGGATGCCGGCGGCCATGCCGTAATGGATAAAGCTATCCATGTTACGGCCTTCCTTGCCCGGCAGGTAGTCTTCCACCTTGAAGTTCTTCACTTCACCGGCGAAATGCGTCGTGAACGGCGTCGCGTCGAACTTGGTAATGTTGGCAATGCCCGACTTACCGGCCAGCGCCGCGTCCCACGCCTCGGCAATGGTGTTGCCGATTGGTGAGATGCAGCCCAGGCCGGTAACGACGACACGGCGGTTGCGTGAACGGCTCAAGCGATTCTCCCAGAAACTTTTAAAGCGCTAGCTACTACTTAGGCCTTGACGTGCGCGGTTGCGTAGTCGATGGCTTGCTTGACGGTGGTGATCTTCTCAGCCTGCTCGTCAGGGATTTCCATTTCGAACTCGTCTTCCAGTGCCATCACCAGTTCCACGGTGTCCAGCGAGTCAGCGCCGAGGTCGTCAACGAACGAGGATTCGATTTTGATGTCTGCTTCTGCAACGCCCAGTTGCTCAGCGACGATTTTTTTAACGCGTTGTTCGATATCCGACATGTTATGGCTCCATTAAGGTATGTGTTGCGGAAAGTGCGCGCATTTTATCAGGTTTGCGCGATGAAAAACTACTTTCGGCGATTACCGCTATTTCCACCGAAATTACAGCTAAAAGAAGCGAATCCGCTTAATTCATATACATGCCGCCATTCACGTGCAGCTCGGTGCCCGTGATATAGGCAGCGGTCGGACCGGCCAGGAAGGCCACCGCATGGGCGATGTCTTCCGGCTGGCCCAGGCGGCCCAGCGGGATCTGGCCCAGCAGCGCGGCGTGCTGGTCGTCGCCCAGCGCCTTGGTCATGTCGGTGTCGATGAAGCCCGGTGCGACGCAGTTGACGGTGATGTTGCGGCTGCCGATCTCGCGCGCCAGGGCGCGGGTCATGCCGGCCACGCCGGCCTTGGCGGCGGCGTAGTTCATCTGGCCCGGGTTGCCCGAGGCGCCCACCACCGAGGTGATGTTGATGATGCGGCCGTGCTTGGCTTTCATCATGCCGCGCAGTACCAGGCGCGACAGGCGGCCGACGGCCGTGAGGTTGGTCGCGATGACGCTGTCCCACTCCTCGTCCTTCATGCGCATGGCCAGGTTGTCCTGGGTGATGCCGGCATTGTTGACCAGGATGGCCAGGCTGCCGAAGCTCTTCTGCACCTCGTCGACGACGGCGCCGCAGTTGGCGGCGTCGGTCACGTTCAGCACCAGGCCCTTGCCGCCGAATTCCTTCAGGTAGTCGGTAATGGCCTGGGCGCCGCTCTCGCTGGTGGCGGTGCCGACGACCTTGGCGCCCTGGCGCGCCAGTTCGAGCGCGATGGCCTTGCCGATGCCGCGCGATGCGCCGGTGACGAGCGCGACTTGGTTCTCCAGATTCATGCTATTCCTTTTCTTGTCGTGTTTGTTTCAAGCCGCCTTGAGTGCCGCCAGCACGCGCTCCAGCGCTGCCTGGTCGACCAGGGCTTCGCCGGCCAGGGCCGGATCGATGCGCTTGGCCATGCCGATCAGGGTCTTGCTCGGTGCGCATTCGATGACCTGGGTGACGCCGCTCGCAGCCATCTTCTGCATGGTCTCGACCCAGCGCACCGGACCCGCGGCCTGGCGTACCAGGGCGTCCTTGATGGCAGCCGGATCGTGCAGGATAGCGACGTCCACGTTGTTGATCAAGTCGATCTGCGGCGCCGAGAAAGCGATGTTTTCCATGTAGTCGCGCAAACGGTCCGAGGCCGGCTTGAGCAGCGACGAGTGGAACGGGGCCGACACGGCCAGCTTCATGGCGCGCTTGGCGCCCTTGGCCTTGGCGATCTCGCAGGCGCGGTCGATGGCGGCGGCGTGGCCGGCGATGACGATCTGGGTCGGCTCGTTGAAGTTCACGGCTTCCACGACTTCACCCTGGGCGGCCTCGGCGCAGACTGCGCGCACGTCGTCGGCCTGCAGGCCCAGCACGACGGCCATGCCGCCCTGCCCGACCGGCACCGCTTCCTGCATCGACTGGGCGCGGAAGCGCACCAGCGGCACCGCGTCCTTGAACTGGATCACGCCCGCGGCCACCAGGGCCGAGTATTCGCCCAGGCTGTGGCCGGCGACCATGCTTGGCACCGGACCGCTGGCGGCGATCCAGGCGCGGTACACGGCGACCGCGGCGGTCAGCATCACCGGTTGGGTATTGGTGGTGAGGTCGAGGTCTTCCTTCGGACCTTCGGCGATCAGCCTGCCGATGTCGAAGCCGAGTGCCTCGGACGCTTCGGCGACGGTCTGGTCGACGACCGGGTTGCCGGCGAAGCCGTTCAGCATGCCGACGGCCTGGGCGCCCTGGCCCGTAAACAGGAATGCGAATTTGCTCATCGTGTTCTCTCTTCTCTTATTTTTAATGAGGACGGGCGCGGGCGGCCCGCATTCGCCGCGCGGGCGGCGAACAGCAGTTTACGTCAATGGATTACATGCGGGCGAGAATCGCGCCCCAGGTGAAGCCGCCGCCGACGCCTTCCATCAGCACATTGTCGCCCTTCTTGATGCGACCATCGCGCACGGCAGCGTCGAGCGCCAGCGGGATCGAGGCGGCCGAGGTGTTGCCGTGCTGGTCGACGGTGACGACCATCTTGTCCATCGGCAGCTCGAGCTTCTTGGCGGTGCCCTTCATGATGCGCAGGTTGGCCTGGTGCGGGATCAGCCAGTCGATGTCGGACGGCTGCATCTTGGCGTGCTCGAGCGCCTCGCGCGCGACTTCTTCCAGCACCGTGACGGCCAGCTTGAAGACCGCCGGGCCATCCATGTAGAGGAAGCCGCTGCCGGCCACCGCGCCGCCGGCCAGGTTGCCCGGGATCGACAGGATGTGCGACTGGCTGCCGTCGGCGTGCAGCTTGGTGGCCAGCACGCCCGGCTCGTCGGAGGCTTCCAGCACCACGGCGCCGGCGCCGTCCCCGAACAGCACGCAGGTGGTGCGGTCGGTGAAGTCGAGGATGCGCGAGAACACTTCGGCGCCGATCACCAGCACGCGCTTGTAGACGCCGGCGCGGATGAAGGCGTCGGCGGTCGAGACCGCGTACACGAAGCCGCTGCACACGGCCTGCACGTCGAAGGCGGCGCTGTTGTTCGCCATGCCGAGCTTCTGCTGCACGATGCAGGCGGTGCTCGGGAAGCTGCCGTGGAAGTCGGGCGTGGAGCTGGCGACGATCACCAGGTCGATGTCGCCGGGCGCCTTGCCGGCGGCTTCGAGCGCGCGGCTGGCGGCCTGCACGGCCAGGTCGGAGGCGTTCTCATCCGCCGCCGCGTAGTGGCGGCTCTGGATGCCGCTGCGGGTCACGATCCATTCGTCGGAGGTTTCGATCCCCTGCTCGGCCAGCTGGGCCGCGAGTTGCTCATTGGTGACGCGCTTGGCCGGCAGGTAGCTGCCGGTTCCGGTGATCTTGCTGTAAACAGTCATCTGTCCACCATCCTGCTGGTTGGGTTACGCCTGGCGCTCGGCGTCGGGCGAGGTCGGCATCAGTTCGGCGATCAGGGCCGACAGCTGCTCGAGTACATCGTATTTGGCCGCGTCGTAGGCGCGCTTGATCGCCCATTCGAACGCGAAGGCATTGGCGCCGCCGTGGCTCTTGAAGACCAGGCCTTTCAGGCCGAGCAGGCTGGCGCCGTTGTAGCGTTCCGGGTTCAGCTTCTTCAGCGACTTACGGGCCAGCAAGGCGCCGGCCATCGAGAAGATATTTTCGGTGAACACGGACTTGACGAAGCGCGACAGGCCTTCGACGGCCTTGAGCGTGACGTTGCCGACGAAACCGTCGCACACGACCACGTCCACCGTGCCCTTGAAGATATCGTTGCCTTCAACGTTGCCGAAGAAATTCAGTTTGCCGCGCTCGTGGTCGGCCTTGAGCAGCTGGCCGGTGGCCTTGACCGCCTCGTTGCCCTTGATTTCCTCGGTGCCGACGTTCAGCAGGCCGATGGTCGGGCGCGGGATATTCTCCATCGCCGAGCACAGGACCGAGCCCATGATCGCGAACTGGTGCAGGTGGTGCGGTTCGCAGTCCACGTTGGCGCCCAGGTCGAGCATGTAGGTCGGGCCGCCTTTCTGGTTCGGCATGATCGAGCAGATCGCCGGACGGTCGACGCCGGCCATGGTCTTGAGCACGTAGCGCGAGACGGCCATCAGGGCGCCGGTATTGCCGGCCGAGACGCTGGCGTTGGCCGTGCCGTCCTTGACCAGCTCGACCGCCACGCGCATGGACGAATCCTTCTTCTTGCGCAGGGCGATTTCGAGCGGGTCGTCCATGGTGACGACCTCGGTGGCGTTCTTGACGGTGATGCGGGAATGCGTGTCGGCGCCATGCTTCCTGAGCTCGGCGCGCACGACGTCCTCGATACCAACCAGGATGAGGTGGACGTCAGCTTGCTTTTTTAGAAACGAGATGGCTGCCGGAATAGTAACTGAGGGGCCGTGATCGCCGCCCATGCAGTCAATGGAAATTGTGATTGTCATTTGTTAGGTGATGCCGGCTCATGCACGACGAAGAGGCGTGCGGGCGGCAAGTTGGGATCGGGCCTGGCTCGTGGCCAGCCTTGGTCCGCGCAATTCAAAATGACGGAGTGCAAGCTTGTTGCAGCCGCTGAAAACGGAAATGCGAAAGAAAAAGCGGTGCCACGCAGAAAACATACGTTGCACCGCTTTCATGGTACTAAAGGACAAGACGTCGATTACTCGTCGTTCTTGGTCTTCAGGACTTTGCGACCACGGTAGAAGCCGTTCGGGCTGATGTGGTGACGCAGGTGGGTTTCGCCGGTGGTCGGCTCGACTGCCAGGTTCGGTGCGGTCAGGAAATCGTGCGAACGGTGCATGCCGCGCTTCGACGGGGACTTCTTATTCTGCTGAACTGCCATGATGACTCCTAATACATAAGTTCTAAAATTCTAACACATTCGACTTGCAAATACTTGCAGATCGAGTATCCCAGCGGCAATTTCTTATTAATCCATTGCCGACATGTTTTAACGCTGCCTACATCAACTGCCTACTGCCATACTCGACTACTGCACGCGTTTGACACGTTCTTCCAGTCGTACTGCGGGGTGCTGCGGTACTACTAATTCGGTAATGCTTATTCGGACTTGAGATTTTTCAGTGCCGCGAACGGCGAGACCTTTTCGGTCCTCAGGGCGCCCAGGAGCTTAGTGTCCGGACATACCTCGTGTTTCGGTGCCTGCGGCAGGGCCAGCAGGGCTTCGTCTTCCAGCAGCTGGCGGATGTCGCACTCGCGGCTGCCGACGATCACGTCGATGCTCTCGTCGTCGAGGACTTCCTCGATCCCGTCGGCGTCCTCGTCGTCCTTGCCGAGCACCAGCATGGTGGACGAGTCGATCTCGTAGTCCATCGCGGTCAGGCAACGCTGGCAAACCAGCTTCACGGGACCGGCGACCGCCAGGGTCATTGCCGGATAGCCTTGCTTGGTCAGGCTGCCGTCGATGGACCAGTGCAGCTCGCCGGATTTATCGGCGCAATCGGCTGCCAGGCGGGTCATCTCCGCCACAGGGGTCACGCCTTCGCGGTGTCCGCCATTCCGGCAAAACTCGAAAGCGTCAATGACAAAAGCGCTCATTTGGAAAACTTCCCCGGAAAACCTGCGATAATAACAGGCTTCTCCCCGCAGAGTCAAAGACTTACGCCGTTTTTGACCGGCCTGCGTTGCACGCGATTGCCAATCTGTGGCATTTATCGCGTTTGCTTGATAGACCTATATGATCTATAAGCTCGGCTTATAGTTTGACTTACTCGCCAGACCGCAATGATACCAAGTTCCGCGCCGCCGCGCCTCATTCTCGCTTCCAGTTCCGCCTATCGCCGGGAGCTGCTGTCGCGCCTCCACCTTCCTTTCGAAGCGATCGCCCCGGACATCGACGAGAGCCCGCAGGCAGGCGAAGCGCCGCAGGATACCGCCCTGCGCCTGGCGCGCGAGAAGGCGTCCGCAGTGGCGGCCCGCTTCCCCGGCGCGCTGGTGATCGGCTCGGACCAGGTGGCGACCCTGGACGGCATGCAGATCGGCAAACCCGGCAACCATGCCCGGGCGCTGGAGCAATTGCAGCTGATGCGGGGACGCCGGGTGGTCTTCCATACGGCCCTGTGCCTGTGGGACAGCCGCGTGGCCGATCCTTCCCGTGCGGCGCAGCTCGAGAACGTGCAGGTCTTCGTCGACTTCCGCGACTTGCCGGATGCCGAGCTGGACGCCTACCTGCGCATCGAGCAACCCTATGACTGCGCCGGCAGCGCCAAGAACGAGGGCCTGGGCATCGCCCTGCTCGATCGGATCGAATCGAGCGACCCGACCGCCCTCACCGGCCTGCCCCTGATCGCCCTGACCGGCATGCTGCGCCGCGCCGGCGTTTCCTTCTTCGGCGTGTAAGCCTTTTACTTCTTGACGATGCCCGGCACCCTTTACCTGATTCCGAACACCCTTGGCCCTGTCGATCCCGCTCCCGGCGCCCTGTCCGCCCTGCTGCCGACGCAGGTGCAGGCGCTGACCGCCAGGCTCGACTATTTCGTCGCCGAGAACGCCAAGACGGCGCGCGCCTTCCTGAAACTGGTCGCCATCGACCACCCGCTGGCCAAGCCCCTGCAGGAAATCGAGATTGCCGAACTGAACGTGAACACGCCGCCGGCCGCCCTCGCGCAATTGCTGGCGCCCTTGCTGGCCGGGCGCGATGCGGGCCTGGTGTCGGAAGCCGGCGTGCCGGCGGTGGCCGACCCGGGCGCCGACCTGGTCCGGCTGGCGCACCAGCACGGGATCGCGGTGCGGCCGCTGGTGGGGCCGTCCTCGCTGCTGCTGGCCGTGATGGCGAGCGGATTGAATGGACAGAGCTTCGCCTTCAACGGCTACCTGCCGACCGATGCGGCGCAGCGCGGCAAGCGCATCCAGCAGCTGGAACAGCGTTCGCGCAGCGAGAAGCAGACCCAGTTGCTGATCGAGACGCCCTACCGGAACGGGCAGATGCTGGAGGCGCTGGTGGCTGCCTGCCAGCCGGGGACCCTGATTTGCGTGGCGACCGATCTGTCGCTGGCGAGCGAGTCGGTCAGGACGATGACGGCGGCCAAGTGGAAGGCGGCACTGGCCGCCGGCAAGGCGCCGGATTTCCACAAGAAGCCGACCGTCTTCCTGTTCCTGGCGCAGTAAGCCATCCGGGGAGTCAATGCACCTCGTGCGTCAACTCCCTCACCCAATCGAAAGCCTTCAGTTCGATCTCGCGGATCTGCGCCACCGACAAACCCAGCTTGCGCAGCGCGTTGTACAGCTTGCAGCCGCCCTCGGCCGCTTCGAGCAGCTCGGCCACCCTGAGCATGGTCCCGAAATCGCCTTCGCGGTCCAGCAGCGCGGTACGGACGTCGTCCGCCACTTCGACATTGTCGAGGATATCGCGCATCGGAATCGAGAACAGCGCATCGGCCAGCGACATGATCCCGACCGTGAAGGCACGGTCGGCGCGCCCGGCGTCGTTCGGGTAGCGCGCCTGGGTCATCAGCTCCAGCAGCTTGCCGCGCGTGGTGGCCAGCTGCAGCAGCGGCGAGGCCAGCTCCACGCCGCCGGCCGTGGTGTACAGCAGGATCTGCAGCCAGCGCTGCAGCTGGCGCCGCCCGAGCTGGCTCAGGGCCTGCGACAGCGATTCGATCTGCGGACCCGGCGCAGCCCGGCTGTTCACCAGGCGCAGCAGGTTCAGGCTGATCAAGGCGTCGCGCTTGACCGCGGTTTCGATCACCTGGGCGTCGGCATCGGAACTCACCAGCTCCAGCAGATGCAGGATCGCCATCTCGGACGGGGTGATCTTCTTGCCCGACAAAATCACGGGACGGGCAAAGTAATAGCCCTGGAAGTATTCGAAGCCGAGGTCCATGCACAGCCTGAACTCGTCGAGGGTCTCGACTTTTTCGGCCAGCAGTTTCTTGCCGGTAGACTTCAATGAGGACACGAGGCTCGCCAGCTCGCCCGGGCGCACCAGCTTGACGTCGACCTTGATCACATCCACCAGGCCGATCAACCGGTCGAGCTCGGGAGAATGTTCGGTCACGTCGTCGACCGCGAACTTGAAACCGAGTTCCTTCAGTTCAGCGACCCGCGCCACCAACGCCCGAGTCGGCTTGACGGTTTCCAGGATTTCGAGGATAACCTTATGCGGAGGCAGGAAACGCACGAAGTCGCTCATCAGCACGACTTCATCGACGTTGACGAAGGCGAGCTGCTCGCCGACCACCTGCTCCATGCCGAGCTGCGACGCGTGCGAAATCACCGCCGCCGTCGCTGCGGCGTTGTCGGTCAGCTTCGCATCGTCGTCCTCACCGGCGGCCCGGAACAGCAGCTCGAATGCCACGAGATGCTGGTCACGGCCGAGGATGGGCTGACGTGCGAGGAAAAAATCGTTGGACGGCACGGATGCCGCTGCCGTTGCTTCGGCATGCATCAAAAAAACTCCTGGGAAACTGTTGCGGCGTAGACAAGCCAGCCGGGCAGGCGCACGCACCTGCCTCGGTGACTATACTACAAATCCGACACTATTAGCATTTTTATATCGAACCGGGTGCTCAGCGATTGCCGCCGCCCTTGCCGCCCGAGCGTGGACCGCCCGAGCGAGGCGCAGCCGGCCTGGCGCCACCGGCGCCCGTAGCAGCCGCCGGACGCTTACCCGGAGCGCGCCCCTCGGCCGGCGCCTGCGGCTTGGCCCGGGCACTGCCATCCGGACGCCAGACGCGGCGCGCGCCGGTCTTGGCTGCCGGTGCCGCCGGCTTGGCGGCGCCGCGCGCCTCTTCCTCGCCTTCGCGCACCATGCTCTGGCCCGGCAGGCGCAGGCTGCCCTTGCCCGACAGCGGGCTGGCGCGGCGCGCATTGCCGACAGGCACGCGCGGCCCCTCTCCGGCCAGGCGCGCGGAGACGGCACCGGTCACCTGGGTGCCGGTTTCGATGGTAAAGCGCGCGCCGGCATCCTTGCCCAGCACCTGCACCAGCCAGGGCATGGTGTCGCGCAGCATCGCCTCCAGCGTATAGGGCGGGTTCAGGATGAACATGCCGCTGCTGTGCAGGCCGAGACCGTCCGGTCCCGGGGTCGACACGGTCAGGGTCACGTTGAGCCATTCCTTGGCCGGCAGGCGCTTGAGCTTGTCCGGGAACTGGCGTGACTCCATGCGCTGCAGGACCGGATACCAGACCGCGTACATGCCGCTCGGGAAGCGGCCCAGGGCTTCTTCCAGCGCATCGCGCACCTTCTTGTAATCGTCCTTGACCTCGTAGGGCGGGTCGACCAGCACCAGCGCGCGGCGCGAGGGCGGCGGCAGCAGTTTCTTGAGGCTCTGGAAGCCGTCGCCATGCTCGATGAGCACGCGCTTGCCGCGCGAACGCTCGCCCTGCTCGGCCTTGTGCGCCTCGGCCTTGCGCACGTTCTCGTGCAGGATCTTGACGTCGGCCGGATGCAGCTCGAACAGGCGCAGGCGGTCGTCCGCGCGCGCCATCTGGTCGGCCACATACGGCGAGCCTGGGTAATAGCGCATCTTGCCGCTCGGGTTCATCGCCTTGACCAGGTCGAGGTAGGGCTTCAATGCCTCGGGCACGTTCGCCGCATTCCACAGGGGACCGATACCCGTGTCGAACTCTCCGGTCTTGGTCGCCTGGAAGCTGTCCAGCGCATAGACGCCGGCGCCCGAGTGGGTGTCGATATAGGTGTAGGCGGCATCCTTCTGGTTCATGTACAGGTGCAGCTGCACCTGGACGAAGTGTTTGAGGACATCGGCGTGGTTACCCGCGTGGAAGGCGTGGCGGTAGCTCAACATAAGCTGGAATTCCTGAGAAAAGATTCAATGCCGTGTTTTCAACGGCGCAATGGGCGCCATTATCCACTACATCGCTCATTCCCACGCCACAAATAAAAAGCCGCAGGCCCTGCGGGCGCTGCGGCAAATCCCTGGAGGTCTGCTGGACGGGCTTACGCGACCTTCTTCTCGTCGAAGAACTGCTCGTCCTCGGTCGAACCGTGCAGGGCGGTGGTCGAGCTCTGGTTCTGCTGGATGGTTTGGGTCACGGCGTCGAAGTAACCGGTGCCGACTTCGCGCTGGTGCTTGACTGCGGTGAAGCCCTTCTCGGCGGCGGCGAATTCCGCTTCCTGGAGCTCGACGAAGGCCGACATGCCGCGGCGCGCATAGCCGTGGGCAAGATTGAACATGCCGTAGTTCAGGGAGTGGAAGCCGGCCAGGGTAATGAACTGGAATTTGTAGCCCATCGCGCCCAGTTCTTTCTGGAACTTGGCGATGGTGGCGTCGTCCAGGTTCTTCTTCCAGTTGAACGAAGGCGAGCAGTTATAGGCCAGCATCTTGCCCGGGAATTTCGCATGGATGGCTTCGGCGAAACGCTTGGCGAACGCCAGGTCGGGCTTGCCGGTCTCGCACCACACCAGGTCGGCGAAAGGCGCATAGGCCAGGCCGCGCGAAATGGCCTGCTCGACGCCCGGCTTGACCTTGAAGAAGCCTTCCACGGTGCGTTCGCCGCTGCAGAAGGGCTTGTCGTTGTCGTCCACGTCCGAGGTGAGCAGGTCGGCCGCTTCGGCATCGGTACGGGCGATGACCAGGGTGGAGGTGCCCATGACGTCGGCGGCCAGGCGCGCGGCGTTCAGTTTCTCGACGGCTTCGCGGGTCGGCACCAGCACCTTGCCGCCCATGTGGCCGCATTTCTTGACCGAGGCCAGCTGGTCTTCGAAGTGCACGCCGGCGGCGCCGGCATCGATCATCGCCTTCATCAGCTCGAAGGCGTTCAGCACGCCGCCGAAGCCGGCTTCGGCATCGGCCACGATCGGGGCGAAGTAATCGATGTCGTCCTTGCCTTCGGACCACTGAATCTGGTCGGCGCGCTGGAAGGTGTTATTAATGCGGCGCACCACCTGCGGCACCGAGTTGGCCGGGTACAGCGATTGGTCCGGATACATCTCGCCGGCAACGTTGGCGTCGCCCGCCACCTGCCAGCCCGACAGGTAGATGGCTTTCAGGCCCGCCTTCACCTGCTGCATGGCCTGGTTGCCGGTCAGGGCGCCAAGAGCATTCACATAGGGCTCGTTGTTGACCAGATCCCACAGCTTTTCGGCGCCACGCTTGGCCAGGGTGTGTTCGATCTGGACCGAACCGCGCAGGCGCACCACATCGGCCGCCGTGTAGTTGCGCGTCACACCCTTCCAACGCGGGTTGGTTTCCCAGTCTTGCTGGAGTTCACTGATCTGCTGTTCACGAGTTGCCATGCTGTTTCTCCTGATTGATAAGTTGAGAGATCAAAAGCGAGAGGAATCCATTGGGTACATCATAGATCAGTTTTTGCAGAGCACAACAACTCTTATATAAGACATCAAAAGATTTTTTAATCTTTTATATTCAATGGCTTGCTAATGTACTTCCATGATGCGGAATGAAATTTCTTACGATGGGAATCTAGTGGCGGCAGCAATTGCTGCGTTTTCCCGTATTGCGGAAGTCTGGTTCCGCATTGTGAAATACGCGGTGGAGAGTTGTTGGAAATTAACGAAAATGATTGACTTCGATCAATATTGCTGACAGCCTAGCCATATCATCGATTTCATCAAATAAACGGGACCCGCCATGTCCACGCTGCGCACCGCCTTCTCCTCTGCCCTCCTCGCCCTTGCCATGCCGGCTTCCGCCAGCATCATCACCCAGGACGGCGTCGTGTTCGGCTCGACCTATACCGGCAATGTGCTGACCCTCGAGATCGATGCGGCCAAGCGCAGCGGCGGATGGGCCGCCGCGACCGCGATCGACTCGCTCGCCATCAAGACCATCGGCGGCTTCACCGGCGTCACCATGACCAGTTCGAACGGCGGCAACTGGTCGCTCTCGAATACCGAACTCAAGGCAAGCGGCTGCGGCGCTGCGTCCACTGCCGCGGCCGGCACTTCCTTCAGCCGCCTGTGCTTTGCCGGCACCCCGGTGGCGCTCACCGACAACATGGTGTTCACCTTCACCTTCGACGGCAGCCCGAACCTGAGCGCGCCGCACCTGAAGGTCCACTTCGTCAACGCCCGGGGCAGCAAGACCGGCAGCCTGCTGTCGATGGACTTCCCTTACCAGGCGCCGGGCAGCACCGGCGCTTCCGGTGGATCGAGCGGCGACTCGACCGGCCTGATTCCGCCGTCCGTGGAGACGGACGCAGCGATCCCGGAGCCGCGCACCATGGCCCTGCTGACCGCCGGCCTGGTCATGCTGGCCATGGCGCGCCGCCGCAAATAAGCCAGGCAGAATGCCCTTGCCATACCGAAACTCTCCCTCAGCCATTGGTTAGTCGCCTAACAGAAAGTGTTATAGGTATGGAATAGTCTGGGCCCGCGTACTCATCCGTACGCAGGTCCGGGCCGTTCGCCGACGCGAATGCCCGGTCATTCAATATCATCGGAGGAGCATGAATTGAAGACCACCCTACGCAAAGCAGCCCTGGGCCTGGCGCTGGCCGCCGGCGTCGCCGCCGCCGCCCAGGCCGGTTCCCTCACCTACCAGGGCGTGACCTTCACCTCGACCTGGAGCGGCAATCTGCTGACCCTGGAAATCGACGCCGCCAACCGGACCGGCGACTGGCTCGAGGCGAGCAGCATCGGCGCCCTCCAGCTCAAGGACCTGGGCAGCTTCTCGGACGTCACCCTGGTCTCGGCGCCCGGTGTCGCGACCAACTGGACGCTGTCGTCGAACGAACTGAACGCGAACGGCTGTGCCGGCGGCGGGCATGCGGGCCGCAGCCTGTGCTTCTCGGGCGACCGCGTGGCACTGACGGACAACATGGTGTTCCAGTTCAGCTTCAGCGGCGGCGCGCCGGACCTCGAGGCGCCCCACCTGAAGGTGAATTTCTTCGGTGACGGCGAACGCAAGGTGGGCAGCCTGCTGTCGCAGACCATCGCGCCGGTGCCGGAACCGCAGACTTATGCGCTGCTGCTCGGCGGACTGGGGCTGATGGGCTTCACGGCGCGCAGGAAGCGCAAGCAGGGATGAGCAGGCAGCCCATGTAAACACGGCGCGCCCCTTGCGGGACGCGCCGTTGTCGTTTGTCGAGAAGACCAGGCTTACTTCGCCAGCTCCACCTGTTCGCCGAACACGAGATTGCCCCCGCGCACCCGCACCGGAATCGTATCCTTCGGTCCGAACTTGCCGGCCAGGATAGCCTTCGACAGCGGATTCTCGATCTGCTGCTGGATCGCGCGCTTGAGCGGGCGGGCGCCATACACCGGGTCGTAGCCCGCTTCGGCAATCTTCTGCAGCGCCTCCTCGTCGATGTCGAGCGCCATGTCCATCTTGGCCAGGCGCTGTTCCAGGTGCTGCAGCTGGATCCGGGCGATCGCGCCGATGTTCTTCTCGTCGAGCGCATGGAACACCACGATCTCGTCGATGCGGTTGATGAACTCGGGGCGGAAATGACCGCGCACCTCGGCCATCACAGCCAGCTTCACCACGCCCGGTTCGTCCGTGTCCATCGACTGGATCTTGTGCGACCCTAGGTTCGAGGTCATCACGATTACCGTGTTCTTGAAATCCACGGTGCGGCCCTGGCCGTCGGTCATGCGGCCGTCGTCGAGCGCCTGCAGCAGCACGTTGAACACGTCCGGATGGGCCTTCTCGATCTCGTCCAGCAGGATCACGCTGTAGGGCTTGCGGCGCACGGCTTCGGTCAGATAACCGCCTTCCTCGTAGCCGACGTAGCCCGGCGGCGCGCCGATCAGGCGGGCGACCGAATGCTTCTCCATGAACTCGCTCATGTCGATGCGGATCATCGAGTCCTCGGTGTCGAACAGGAAGCCGGCCAGTGCCTTGCACAACTCGGTTTTGCCGACGCCGGTCGGCCCCAGGAACATGAAGGAGCCGTAGGGCTTGTTCGGGTCCGACAGGCCGGCGCGCGAGCGGCGGATCGCATCCGACACCGCCTCGATCGCCTCGTCCTGCCCGACCACGCGCTCGTGCAGCTTTTCCTCGATGTGCAGCAGCTTGTCGCGCTCGCCCTGCATCATGCGGGACACCGGAATGCCGGTGGCGCGCGAAACGACTTCCGCGATCTCTTCGGCGCCGACCTGGGTGCGCAGCAGCTTCGGCTTCGCCATGTCGCCGTCGGCGCTTTCGGCCGCTTCCTCGGCCTTCTTGAGCTGGGCTTCAAGCTGGGGCAGCTGGCCGTACTGCAGCTCGGAGACGCGCTGCCAGTTGCTCTCGCGCTTGGCCTCCTCCATCTGGTGGCGGATGCGCTCGATCTCTTCCTTGATGTGGGTCGTGCCCTGCACCGCCGCTTTCTCGGACTTGAGGATCTCCTCAAAGTCGTTGTACTCGCGCTCCAGGCGCGCGATCTCTTCGCCGATCAGTTCCATGCGGCGCATCGAGGCTTCGTCGGTTTCCTTGCGCACGGCTTCGCGCTCGATCTTCAGCTGGATCAGGCGGCGTTCGAGCTTGTCCATCACTTCCGGCTTGGAGTCGATCTCGATCTTGATCTTCGAGGCCGCCTCGTCGATCAGGTCGATCGCCTTGTCCGGCAGGAAGCGGTCGCTGATGTAGCGGTGCGACAGCTCGGCCGCGGCGATGATGGCCGGGTCGGTGATCTCGACCTTGTGGTGCAGCTCGTACTTTTCCTGCAGGCCGCGCAGGATGGCGATGGTCGCCTCCACGCTCGGCTCGTCGACCATGATCTTCTGGAAGCGGCGCTCCAGTGCGGCGTCCTTCTCGACGTACTTGCGGTACTCGTCGAGGGTGGTCGCGCCGACGCAGTGCAACTCGCCGCGCGCCAGCGCCGGCTTGAGCATGTTACCGGCGTCCATCGCGCCTTCCGCCTTGCCGGCGCCGACCATGGTGTGGATCTCGTCGATGAAGACGATGGTCTGGCCTTCGTCCTGGGCCAGCTCCTTCAGAACGGTTTTCAGGCGCTCCTCGAACTCGCCGCGGTACTTGGCGCCCGCCAGCAGGGCCGCCATGTCGAGCGAGAGCACGCGCTTGCCCTTGAGCGAATCGGGCACTTCGCCGTTGACGATGCGCTGCGCCAGGCCCTCGACGATGGCGGTCTTGCCCACGCCCGGCTCGCCGATCAGCACCGGGTTGTTCTTGGAACGGCGCTGCAGCACCTGGATCGCGCGGCGGATCTCGTCGTCGCGGCCGATCACGGGATCGAGCTTGCCCTGGCGAGCGCGCTCGGTGAGGTCGAGGGTGTATTTTTTCAGGGCCTCGCGCTGGCCTTCGGCGTCCTGCGAGTTCACCGACTCGCCGCCGCGTACCGCTTGAATCGCCGATTCGAGGGCTTTCCTCGCCAGGCCGTGCTCGCGCGCCAGGCGGCCGGCGTCCGACTTGTCTTCGGTGAGCGCCAGCAGGATCATCTCGGAGGCCAGGAACTGGTCGCCGCGCTTCTGCGATTCGCGGTCGGCCAGGTTCAGCAGCGCCACCAGCTCGCGCGAGACCTGCACGTCGCCGCCGGTGCCCGACACCTTCGGCAGGCGCTCCAGCGCCGATTTCAGCGCGTTGGACAGGCCGCCGACGTTCACGCCGGCGCGCTGCAGCAGCGAGCGGGCGCCGCCGTCGTCCTGGTTCAGCAGGGCGACGAGCAGGTGGACCGGATCGATGTATTGGTTATAGTTTCCGACCGCCAGGCTCTGGGCATCCGCCAGCGCTTCCTGGAGCTTGGTCGTCAGTTTGTCTTGCCGCATGGTATTGCTCCCTAGTGGTGTTCTTGACTAAGGAGCAAAGTAAGGCTGACTGTCTGCTTTTCAAGATGTGCAATGAACAGTCCTTTACACCGACACGATGCCGCCGTCGCGTATGGCAGCAAAACGAGGCATTGGCGTCAGCCGGCAATACCGCTAGCCGCGCAGGGCGCGCCATGTGGCGAATCCGGCAACGCACAACAGGATCGAACCCAGCAGGTGCACCAGGGTATGGGCCAGCGCCCAGCCGTATTCGCCGCGCTGGAGCAGCACGACCGATTCGCCGGAAAAGCTCGAGAAGGTAGTCAGCCCGCCAAGGAAACCGGTGATGGCGAACAGCCGCCACTCGGGCGACAGCTCGGGATGCGCGCTGAAGAATCCCATCGCCAGCCCGACCAGGTAGCCGCCGATGAGGTTGGCCGCAAGCGTGCCGAACTGCACGTAGGCATGCAGGCTGCCCAGCCAGATACCCAGGCCCCAGCGCAGCCAGGCGCCGATCGCCGCCCCGGTACCGACTGCCAGCCAGCTCAAGACTGGAGCCACTTGCGCTTGGCGGAATCGTCACTGGCGCGAGCGTCGACCCAGCGCGCTCCTTCCGGCGTCTGCTCCTTCTTCCAGAACGGCGCGTCGGTCTTCAGGTAGTCCATGATGAATTCGCAGGCGGCGAAGGCCTCGCCGCGGTGCGCCGAGCTGCAGGCCACCAGCACGATCTGGTCGAGCGGCTTCAGGGGGCCGACGCGGTGGATGACGAGCACGCCGAACAGCGCCCAGCGCGCCCGCGCCTGGGCCACGATATCTTCGAGCGCTTTTTCCGTCATGCCGGGATAGTGTTCCAGCTCCATCTCGGACACCTGGGCGCCCTCGTTCAGGTCACGCACGGTGCCCACGAAGCTGACCACGGCGCCGACCCGGCCGTCGCCGTCGCGCAGGCGGGCGATGTCGCGCGACAGGTCGAAGTCCTCGTGCTGGACGCGGATGTCCGTGAGCTCGGTAGCAGCCGGCAAATTCATCGGCCGTCCTTGGCGTAACGGGCCAGCAGTTGCTCGATGCGGGTTTCGGTGCGCGCATCGGCCAGCGCCGGCAGGGCCAGCAAGTCGAGCAGGCCGTTGGCGCTGCCCTGCCCGCCGCCTTTCTGGCCCGACTTCTGGCCCGACTTGAGCGAGCTTTGCAACACCTCGACCTGCAGCTTGAGGCGCTCGCGCGCGAACTCGGCACCGCTGTCGATGCCGGCCGCGATCTCGAGCCGCAGCAGCGCGTGCAGCATGCGCTCCCGGTTCGCTTCCAGCTGGCGCGCGTAACTTGTGCGCTCGCCTTCCAGCGCCCGCAGCGCGGCCTCGAAGCGGGCATGCAGCACCGGCTCGTAGCCGCCCTCGAGCGGCAGCAGCGCGTCCCAGCGTCCGCGCCAGTCGGACGGATTGGTGTGGGCGTCGGGATTGACGACGGCGTTTTCGAGGGCCTGGATCAGGCGCAGCTTGTCGCGCACGGCGCCGGCCAGCGCCAGCCCGGCGGCGCGGCGCGCGACGTCGGCATGGTGCTGCACCGCCGCCACCGCGGCGTGGTAGCGCTTCTCGACGCGCGCCTCGTGGGCGCGCGGCACCGGTCCGATCGCCGCCCACTCGGCCGCGGCCTCGCGCAACAGCTTGCCGACGGTGGCGGGCGTGACGTCCGGGGCGGCCGCTTCCAGGCGGGCCGACACGGCCTCTTTGGCCGCTTCGTGGGCGCGGCGCTCGGCGTCCGCCGCGTGGGCGTGTTCCTTGCGCCGGGCGAACAGCGCATCGCAGGCGGCGCGGAAGCGCTGCCACAGCGCCTGCTCGGCCTTGCGTTCGAGCGGCAGCGCGCGCGCATGTTCCTGCCAGCGTGCCTGCAGGTTGCGCAAGGCATCGACGGCATGGCGGTCGTGCGGGTCGAGCCCCAGCGCTTCTTCAATCAATTGCTCGCGCACGGACATTTCGCCCTTGCGCTGTTCTTCCAGCGGACGCTGGAGGGTGTTCAGCGCATCGGTGAACAATTGATCGAGGCGCTTCTTGTCCTTGCGGTCGATCGCGCCCAGGTGGCTCCAGGCCGTGCGCAGGCGCTGCACCGTGCCGGACACGTGCTTCCAGTCGGCCTCGCCCGATTCCAGGCGGGCGATCTCGGCCTGCGCTTCCTCGACCAGGGCCTGGCCGCGCGCGGCATTGGCATGGCGCTCGTCGGCCAGGTGGCGGAAGTGGGCGGCGGCCGGCGCGTAGGCGGCGGTGCAGGCGGCGTCGAAACGCTCCCACAGCGAGCGCGGCGCGGCGCCGGACAGGCTGTCGAGCGCCTTCCAGCGTTCGCGCATGCTGCCCACCTTCTTGGCCAGTTCGCCCATCGCCAGGTTCTGGGTCGGCAGCGCTTCCACCGACTTGATCAGTTCTTCGCGCGAGACGTTGCCGCCCCAGCGCGCCCAGTCGGACAGGCGCTTGAGTTCGGCGCGCACGTGGTTGAGGCGGTCGGCCTGGGCCGGCGTCAGGCGCATGCCCTTGTCCTTGCTTTCCTTCAGCGACTTGTCGAGCTCGGCGGCGGTGCCGAGGGACCCCTGCTGCAGCGCCGCTTCCATGGCGTCGAGGCGGTCGAGGAAGTGCTGGTCGGCACCCTTGTTCTGGCCCTTCTGCGGCCTGGCTGCCGGCGTCTCGGCGGACGGGGCCGCGGCTGCGGCTGCATGCTGTTCCTGCTTCGGCTTGCGGGCCTCGGGACGGGGCGCTTGCGGCAGGCTGGCCAGCAGTTCGTCGAAACGCTGCTGCAGTTGCGCGCCGGGTCCGTTGGACGGCAATGCCGGCAGTTGCCGCCATTCCTGGCGCAGCTGCTCCGCCTTCAGTTCCGCTACCGGCTGGGCCTGCCACTGGGCGAGCGCAGCCTCGCGCGCAGCCACGGCTGCCCGGTCCTGCTCGATGGTGGCCAGGCTGGCGCCAAGGCGTGCCTGTTCGGTGGCGAAGTCGGCTACCAGCGCGCGCGGCAGCGAGGCATGGCCGGGCGCGACCAGGGCGGCGGCCTGCTCGCGCGCCAGGGCCTCGAGGCGCTCGCCGAAGGCGGCGCCGTCGAGCCTGGCGGATTCGAGCTGGCGCAGGGCCGCGAGGCGGTCGATCATGGCGCGCTGCAGCTGCACCTGGTCTTCCAGGCGCTTGCCGAGTTCGGCGCGGACGGCATCGAATTCCGGCGCCAGCTCGGGCGCGGCGATGATCGACCATTTGCGGTCGAGTTCGGCGACGTGGTTCGGCGTCAGCAAGTCGTCGCCGAGCAGGGCTTTCGCGTGCGCCAGGGCGTCCTGGCCACGGCGCAACTCGGCTTCATGGTGGCGGATCGCGTCCAGGCGTGACTGCATCAGCTTGGCGACGCGGCGATCCAGGTTGCGCATCGCCGCGTGCACGCGCTCGAGCTGGGGCCGGCTGTGGACCAGCTCGGCCGCGGCCAGGCGCAGTTCGGAAAATTCGGAGGAAAGGATGAAGGCGACGGCGGCGTCTTCGTCGCCGTTCAGGTGCTTGAGCTGTTCGGCCTGCTGCTCGCGCGGGCTGGGTGCGCCGGCCGCGCCGGCTGCGGACTGGTCCGCGCCTGTCTGCTGGCCTCCGGCTGGCCGGCTTCCGGACTGGTCACCCGGAGCGCCGGCCGGCTTGTCGCCGCCCTGCCGCTTGAAAAGGAATTCGAACATGATGAAATCGCACTTCCAAAACCCCCATCATAGCAAAGAACCATGGCGGCGCCCGCCGGCTGCGATGCCCGGCGTGTGTCCAGTATGCGCTGAATGTATGCTCAGTGGGTGGCAAAGTGAGGCGTGTCCGAAGGCGCGCTTTGCCTGAAAGAATTCCTGGCCACGCTGCCCGCCGCGGGATAGCTGCGGTTCTCGTTCTGCCAGGCGTCGTGGGCCAGCATCTGGTTGGCGATCGCGAACCAGACTTCGCTCGGCACATGGGTGCGCGCCAGCGGGAACAGCTCGCGTTCTTCGCGTTCCAGCCGCTCGAGCAGCAGGTTGCAGCAGCGTTCGAGCGCGGCGCCGAAACCGGGGTCGCAGACGGCCGCCGCCGCATGGGCGTCGGCGCGCGCCTCGATCGCCGCCATGGTCAGCGCGTCGAGTTCGGCCAGCAGTCCGGTGCCCGCGCCGGCCCGGCGCAAGGCCGGCACCACGAACTTGTCGAGTTTGCGCCAATAACAGTTGTCGAAGGCAACCCGCAAGGCGTCGCAGGCGAGGCCGATCTCGCGCGGCGTCGGCATGGCATGCCGCCAGGAACCTGGCTGCCAGCGCTCCAGCAGGGACTGCAGGCCGATCCTTGCGCTGGCCTGCTCGATGGATAGGGTGACCAGCGTATAGGTTGATGTCAGCATCGTGTCTCCTCTCAGGATGGCTTCGCCAAGGCGCGGCCTGGCGCGGGCCGCGAGTCCTTGGCTGGGGAAGCTTCTTTGTCGGGGTCGGGCGGGCAGCTTTTGTTGTTGTAGCCAGCCGTTGGGAACTCGTAGTGTAGAGAGATGCCCCCGCTCGGGTTTGAGGTGGCGCAAACACGCCCTGTGGACATTGGAGACTTTTTAGTGGTCGCGATGTCCAATCACGATTGTCCGGACGCGGCCGCTCCGGTCGCGTCAAGCGCTGCCGCAAGCCGCCCGCCGAAGTCCTCCGGCACGGCCCGGGCCAGGCTTACCCTGGGGCATCCGTGCCAGTCGGCGCAGCGCTGCACGGCGACCGCCACGTCGTCCACCAGGCGCTCGCTGGCGCGCACACCCGGCTCCAGGTGGATGCTGCGCAACTCGAAGTCGCCGGCCTTGCGGTGGGCCTTGGCGTCGACGCGCCCGACCAGCGCGCCGCGGCGCAGGATCGGCAGCGTGAAGTAGCCGTAGCGCCGCTTCTGCGCCGGGGTATAGCATTCGAGCCGGTAGTCGAAGCCGAACAGCTCGAGCGCGCGCCGCCGGTCCCAGACGATGGGATCGAAGGGCGACAGCAGGGTCGTCAGGCGCGGCGCCAGCTTCCCTTCCATGGCCTGGCGCGCCAGCGCCGCGTGCTCCGGGTGGATGTAGACCGGCTCGCTCCAGCCGGCGACCCGGCCACGCAACAGCAGGCCCTCGTCGGCCATCCGCCCCGGATCGGGATGCGGGCGCCGGGTGCGGTGGTAGTCGGGTATCCACCCCGCCTTGGCCAGCCCGAGCGCGCGCACCGTGTGCAGCACGAAGCTGCGGCGCACCTCCTCGAGCGGCGGCATGCGGCCGTCGTGCCATTCCGGATGCACGCGCTCGGCCAGGTCGTAGATGCGCTGGAAATTGTGACGGCGGGCGATCATCAGCTCGCCCGCCGTGAACAGCACTTCCAGCGAGCGCTTCTCGGGCTTCCACTCCCACCAGCCGCCGGCCTTGCCATCGCTGCGCTCGAAGTCGGACGAGCGCACCGGCCCCTTGGCGCGCACGTGCGCGAGCAGGGCCGCCACCTCGGCGGCGCGTTCGCGCATCCAGTTGGCCGAATACTTCCAGCCCATGGCTTCCGGGTCGAGCATGCGGTGGCGGTACAGGCCGTAGTCCTCGATCGGCAGGAAGCAGGCCTCGTGCGCCCAGTACTCGAACAGGGCGCCCTCGGCCAGCAGCTCGTCGAGCCAGCCCGGCTCGTAATGGCCCAGGCGGCTCCACAGCACCAGGTAGGGACTGCGCGCGACCACGCTGATGGTATCGATCTGCAACATGCCCATGCGCCGGATCGCGGCCAGCACATCGGCCTTGGTGGCGCGCCGGCGGCGCGGCACCAGCATGTCCTGGGCGGCCAGGTGCAGGGCCCGGGCGGCGCCCAGGCTCAGTTCGAAGTCTGGTTCACGATTGATCTGGCTCATGTCTTTATTCTAATAGCAAACCAATACTACTGTAAAAAAACACAGTCATTTTCTGGGCGACACGGCAAGTCTGCGCTATAGTGAGCGCCGACCCGACTTTCCATTCCAACCATGCGGCTGCTCCATACTTCCGACTGGCACCTGGGCCAGACCCTGCACAATTTCGACCGGACCTACGAGCACGCGTGTTTCCTCGAGTGGCTCGTGGAAACGCTCGTGCAGGAAGAGATCGACGTGCTCCTGATCGCCGGCGACATCTTCGACAACGCCAACCCGTCGGCCGCCGCCCACCGCCAGCTGTACCGCTTCCTGCAGCAGGCCCGGGCCAGGGTGCCGCATCTGCAGGTGGTGGTCATTGCCGGCAACCACGATTCGCCGGGGCGGCTGGAAGCGCCCACCCCGCTGCTGGAAGCGCACGGCACCATCGTGGTCGGCAATGTCGGGCGCATGGCGGACGGCGGCGTCGACCTCGAGCGCCTGCTGGTGCCCCTGCGCGGACGCGACGGCAAAGTAGCCGCATGGTGCCTGGCGGTCCCCTTCCTGCGCCCGGGCGACGTGCCGCGCGCAGTGGCCGAACAAGTTGCCGAAGCGGCCGCGGCCGGGTCCGGTGAGGCACCGGGGCTCGATCCCTATTTGCACGGCACCGCCCTGCTCTACCGGCAGGCCTTCGCGCTGGCGCAATCACGCTGCACGGGGGGCGAGGCCATCGTCGCCATGGGACATTGCCACATGGTGGACGGCCAATCGTCCCAGGATTCCGAGCGCCGCATCGTCATCGGCGGCACCGAGGCCCTGCCGGCCTCGATGTTCGATCCCGCCGTGGCCTATGTCGCGCTGGGGCACCTGCACCTGGCCCAGCGCGTCGGCGGCCACGAGCACCGGCGCTACTGCGGCAGTCCGCTGCCGCTGTCCTTCTCCGAGGTCGGCTACCAGCACCAGGTGCTGCGCATTGAACTCGACGGCCCGGCGGTGGCGTCGGTGACGCCGCTGCACGTGCCGCGCGCCGTGCAGCTGCTGCGCGTGCCGGCCCAGCCGGCGCCACTGGAAGAAGTGCTGGCGGCGCTCGACGCGCTGGACCTGCCCGCCGCGCCGCCGCAGCAGCAGCCCTACCTCGAGGTGCGCGTGCTGCTCGAAGGTCCCGAGCCGGGCCTGCGCTCGCGCGTCGAGGCGGCGCTGGGAGACAAGCCGGTACGCCTCGCCAAGATCGAGCCGACACGCCGCCATGCGGCGCCCGACAACGCCGGAGAAGCGCTGAGCCTCGACCAGCTGGCCCAGCTCCAGCCCGACGACATCTTCCGCCGCCTGTGGGCGCAGCGCTACGGCGACGAGGCCCCGCCCGACCAGCTCGCCGCCTTTGCCGAGCTCAGCACGGCCCTGGGGGGAGACGCGGCATGAAGATCCTGCGCATCAGCGGCAAGAACCTGGCCTCGCTGGCCGGCGAATTCCTGGTCGACTTCGAAACCGAACCGCTCGCCTCGAGCGGCCTGTTCGCCATCAGCGGACCGACCGGGGCCGGCAAGAGCACCCTGCTCGACGCCCTTTGCCTGGCCCTGTACGACGCCACCCCGCGCCTGCTCAAGCGCGCCGGCAGCCAGCTGCCGGACGTCGGCGGCGATACCATCTCGGCGCTCGACCCGCGCACCCTGCTGCGGCGCGGCGCCGCCGAAGCCTGGGCCGAGGTCGACTTCGCCGGCAACGACGACATCCGCTACCGCGCCCGCTGGAGCGTGCGCCGTGCCTACGGCAAGCCGGGCGGCGCCCTGCAGCCCTCGAAAATGACCCTGCACCGCCTGCCGGAGCTCGATCCACTGGGCGGCACCAAGACCGAAGTGGCGCTCGAGATCGTGCAGCGCATCGGCCTGTCGTTCGAACAGTTCACGCGCGCCGTGCTGCTGGCCCAGAACGAGTTCTCGGCCTTCCTGAAGACCGACGAGAACGAGCGCGGCGAGCTGCTGGAAACCCTCACCGGCACCACGATCTACAGCGACATCTCGCGGCGCGCCTTCGAGCGCTACCGCGCCGAGCAGGAACGCACCCGGGCGCTGGCGGCGAAACTGGCCAACCAGACGCCGCTGCCCGCAGAAGAACGCGAAAAGCTGGAAGCCGGGCGCGTGAATGCCGAGCTGGCGCTGGAAGCCGTGGACGCGCGCCGCGCCGCCCTCGAAGGCGAGCTGCGCTGGCACCAGGAAGCCGCCAAGCTGGAGCGCAGCGAAGCCCAGTCCCGCGATGCGCTGGCGGCGGCCGAGGCCGCGCAGCAGGAGGCGGCCGGCCGCCGCCAGCGCCTGGCCACCCTCGAAGCCGTGCAGCCGGCCCGCGCGCTGGCGACCGAGGTCCTGCGCCTGCAGGAAGAGCACAAGGCGGCAGTCGACACCACCGCCAGGCTCGAAGCCGCGCTCACTACCGCGCTCGATGCGCGCCGCCAGGCGGTGCTCGACGTCGACGCCGCGCTGGCCGCGCTCGATGCCGCCGACGGCGCCCTGCGCGGCGCCGCACCCCAGCTCGACGGCGCCAAGGCGCTCGACGCCGCCATCGGCGCGCTGACGCCTTCGCATGTCCAGGCGGCGGGCGCGCTGGAAGCGGCCCGCGGCGAAGCCCGCCAGGCGCGCGCCGTGCATGCGAGCAAAGCGGCGGAACACGATGCCGCCAAAGGCCAGCGCGAGCGCGCGGCCGGCTGGCTGGCCGCGCACGCCCGGCTCGAACCGATGGCGACACAGTGGCCGCGCTGGGACAAGCTGCTGGCCCAGGCCGCGCAGTCGGTGGCGGCCGAGGCCGCAGCTGCCTCGGCCCTGGCATTGGTGAGCCGCCAGGCCCGGGAAGCAGCCGCCCACGAACAGGCCGCCATGCTGGCCCTGAACGATGCCGGCGCCCGTCTCGCTGGGCTCGACACGGCGCGGCGCGAAGCCATGGCCACCCTCGAAGCCGCCGACCCGCAGGCGCTGGACCAGGAGCGCCAGGCCCTCGACGCAGGCCGCGAGCGCCTGGCCGCCGCGGAAAAAGCCTGGACCGCGCTGGTCACCACGCGCCAGGAATTCAGCGACACGGCAAGCGAGCTCGATCGCGTCGACACGGCCCGCGCCGGCGCCAGCCGCCTGCTCGACGAAGCGCGCGCGGCGGCCCCGGCCCTCACGGCGGCCATGCTGCAAGCCGAGAAATCGCTGGCCGCGGCCGAACTGGCCTGCGCCGCCAGCGTGGAAGAATTGCGCGCCACCCTGCATGAGGACGCGCCCTGCCCGGTCTGCGGTTCCGAGCAGCATCCCTACCGCGACCACGGCCGCGAAGACGTGCTGCACAGCATGCTGGCAAACCTGCGCAGCGAAGTCGGCGACTGCCGCGCGCGGGTACGCGACAACGAAGCCACCCAGGCTGCCCAAGCCGCCACACTGAATGCAGCGAGCGAACGCCTTGCCGGACTGGAGCGCGAACGCACGACCCTGCGCAAGGTGCTCGACGAACTCGAAGCGGAGTGGATCGCGCAGCCGCTGGCAGCCGAAGCGCCCGCCGCGGGTGTGGCTGATGAGTTGCGAACGGCCTGGTTCGCCGCGACCCGAGACGGCCTGCGCGCCGCCGCGGCAACGCTGGAAGGCCGGGCCGCCGCACTGCGCCGTGCCGCCCAGGCGCGTGACGCCGCCCAGGCCGCCTACGACAAGGCGCAGCTCGAGCATGCGCGCCTGCGCCAGGCCGCGGATGGCGCGCGCGAGACCGGCGGGCGCCTGCAGACCGACCTGCGCGCCATGGCGGTCCAGCAGGGCGCCCTCGCCACCCAGCTGGCGGCACTGCTGGCCGAGCTCGACCCGGTGCTGGCCGATGCCTGCGGCGACAGCTGGCAAGACGCCTGGCGGCAGGATCCGGCCGGCTGGCGCGAGGCGCGCGCCAGGGAAGCCGCACAATGGCAGGAACAGACGGCCCTGCAGACGCGCAGCAGCGCCGCTGCCGCCACGCTCGAAGCCGAGGTTGCTGGCGCCCTCGAGCGCATCGCCCAGGCCGACCGCCACGGCGCCGGGGTCGCCGCCGAGTTCAAGCGCATCGATACCGAACTCACGGACAAGCGCGCCCAGCGGGTCGCCCTGTGGAACGGCCGCCCGGTCCTGGAGGTGGAGCAGGAACTGCAGGCCGCGGTGGGCGCCGCGCGCAACCACCTCTCGGCGCGCCAGGCGGTCGCCGCCGAAGCGGCGCAGCGCGAAGCCAGCGCCCGCACCGCGCTGGCCCAGCTCACCGAACACATCGCCAAACTGGACGGCGATGGTGCGAAAGCCGCGTCGGCCCTGGCGGACTGGCTGGAAGAGTACCGCAAGTCGGCGTTTATCAAGGGGCTCGACCCGGTCGAGGATACGGCCGAACTCGGCCGCCTGCTGGCGGTCGGCGGCACCTGGCTGGCCCAGGAACGCACGGCGCTGGGCGCGCTCGACGTCCAGGTCACCAATGCGGCCGCCGTGCTGGCGGAACGCCGGGCCCAGCATGCCGTCCACGGCGAAGGCAGGCCGGAAAGCGGCCTGAGCGCCGAGACGGTGGCGGCCGCGGTCGAGGCCCTCACGGCCGAGCGCCGCAGCGCCCACGACCTGGCCACCGAGCTGCGCATGCGCGCCGCCCAGGACGACACCCGGCGCGTGCAGGCGCAGGCGGTGCTGGCCGAAGTCGAACGCCAGCAGGCCGAAGAACAGCGCTGGGGCAAGCTGTCCGAGCTGATCGGTTCCAGCGACGGCAAGAAATTCCGCAACTACGCCCAGCAGTTCACGCTCGACGTGCTGCTCGGCTACGCCAATGCCCACCTCGGGCAGCTGGCGCGGCGCTATCGCCTGGAGCGCGTCAGCCACAACGGCGCGCCCTCGCTGGCGCTGATGGTGCGCGACCAGGACATGGGCGGCGAAGTGCGCTCGGTCAATTCCCTGTCCGGCGGCGAATCCTTCCTGGTGTCGCTGGCGCTGGCGCTCGGCCTGGCCTCGCTGTCCTCGAACCGGGTGCGGGTCGAATCGCTGTTCATCGACGAGGGCTTCGGCAGCCTCGACACCGAGACCCTGGGCGTGGCCATGGATGCCCTCGACGCGCTGCAATCGCTCGGCCGCAAGGTGGGCGTGATTTCGCACGTGCAGGAAATGACTGAACGCATCGCCACCAAGGTACTGGTGCGCCCGGCGGGCGGCGGCAGCAGCGCGGTCGTGGTCGACTAGACGGACCGGGTGTAGAATGCCGCTCTTCCCGAGAACCAACAGCATACCGATATGAAACCTGCCCGCTTCCTCACTTTCAAATGCGCCAAGTGCGCCAAACCGGTCAAGGTCACCCTGCAGAAGGTCTCGGCCTGCTCGCACATCCATCCTTACCTGGGCGTCTGCGAATGCGGCGAGCCCAAGCGTCACGCCACCGGCAGCCCGGACGCCGTCAAGTCCTACCTGGAGTCGGCCGACGGCAACTGGCACCACCACCACTGATGAGCGCCATCACGTGGCTCGAGGGCGGCGCCGAGCGCAGCGCACAGTGGCGCTCGGAAAGCGGCTGGCCGGCGCCGAAGAAGGTGGTCGTCGCCGACGACACCATGAATGCCGACACCGCCTACCGGCTGTCGCTGGAAGGCACCGCCCTGCTCTGGCGCGGCGACTTCCAGAACGCGCGCCAGCTGCTGAACGCGCTGGTGCGCCGCGTCGAACACAAGAGCGATCGAAGCCGCCGCGCCAAGGCCCAGAAAGCCCCGGCCACGCCGACCGAGCTGTTCCACCGCCACCGCCTGCAGCAGCTGCAGCGCGCCCGCACCCTGGCCATGCTCCTGATTCCCTTCGAGGCCGGCCACGGCATCCCGCTGCGCCGGGCACCGGACGTGCATGAAGCCTGCCTCGAAGCCTACGGACCGGCGGATGCGCCCTACGTCGCCTCGCTGCGCGAACTGCTGGGCGTGATCGGCGCCCACGAATGGCGCCGCAAGGGCGTGCGCATTCCCGCGCTCGATGCCAACATCCACCCCTGGTACGGCGTGTTCTCGCCGGTGCGCGGCGAATACGTCGAGCTGGTGGCGCAGGCGCCGCTGCCCAAGGGCGCCAAACGCGCCTTCGACATCGGCGCCGGCACCGGCGTGCTGTCGGCGGTGCTGGCCCGGCGCGGCATCATGCAGGTGCTCGCAACCGACATGGATGCCCGCGCCCTCGGCTGTGCACGCGAGAACATCGCGCGCCTCGGCCTCGGCGCCCAGGTCGAGATCGTGCAGGCCGACCTGTTCCCCGAAGGACGTGCGCCCCTGGTGGTCTGCAATCCGCCCTGGCTGCCCGGTAAGCCCAGCTCGGCCATCGAATATGCGATCTACGATCCCGACAGCCGCATGCTCAGGGGTTTCCTCGGCGGGCTGGCCGCCCACCTCGAACCGGGCGGCGAAGGCTGGCTGATCCTGTCGGACCTGGCCGAACACCTCGGCCTGCGCCCGCGCGAACAGCTGCTCGGCTGGATAGCCGATGCCGGGCTCGAGCTCGTGGCCCGCCACGACGTGCGTCCGACCCACGCCAAGGCGAGCGACCCCGACGATCCCCTGCATGTGGCGCGCGCGAAAGAAGTGACCTCGCTGTGGCGTTTGCGCGCGACGTAATTGTTTGATTGCGCCGGCTGTTGATCCGCGCTATAATCTTTTTCTCAGACGCGGGGTGGAGCAGTCTGGCAGCTCGTCGGGCTCATAACCCGAAGGTCACAGGTTCAAATCCTGTCCCCGCAACCAAATACCGACAAAAGCCCGACTCTTGCAGCCGGGCTTTTGTTTTCTGTGGCAGCAAAAGCAGCGCACTATAAGCTGATGAGAGACAAGAAAGACAACGCGACAATCGACCTGCCGGGCTTCGAACCCGCTGCACCGCTTGACCCCGTTGTCGAACCGAAGCGCACCGCCCCGCGGGCGCGCCGCGTCTCCCTGAAACAGGAGCAACTCGAGTTGCTCGAAGAAACCGATACGTCCGGCCTGCCTGTCTGGCGCCGCGACGACAAGCTCGACCTGACCGGCCTGCCGGTCTGGGCGCCGGCCTCAGCGTAGTTCGCCTCGGGCCAACCCTTTTGGCTGGACTACCATGAACACGCAACCCTTCACTTCGCTGCCACTGGCGCCGCGCTTCCTCGCCAACCTCGCCACCCTGGGCTACCACGGGATGACGCCGATCCAGGCGGAATCCCTGCCGGCGGTGCTGGAAGGACGCGACCTGATCGCCCAGGCCAAGACCGGCAGCGGCAAGACCGCCGCCTTCGGCATCGGCGTGCTGCACAAGCTCAATCCCGCCTGGTTCGCGGTACAGGGCCTGGTGCTGTGCCCGACGCGCGAACTGGCCGACCAGGTGGCGAACGAACTGCGGCGCCTCGCGCGCGGCGTCGGCAACGTCAAGATCCTGACCCTGACCGGCGGCGTGGCCATGCGCCCGCAGATCGCCTCGCTCGAGCACGGCGCCCACATCGTGGTCGGCACCCCGGGCCGCATCCGCGACCACCTCGGCCGCCACACCCTCGACCTGTCGAAGGTGCAGACCCTGGTGCTGGACGAAGCCGACCGCATGACCGACATGGGCTTCTACGACGAGATCGCCGGCATCGTGAGCGCCTGCCCGGAACGTCGCCAGACCCTGCTGTTCTCGGCCACCTACCCGGACGACATCCGCTTCGCCACCGCCGGTTTCCTGCGCGATCCGCTCGAAGTGGCGGTCGAAAGCCAGCACAGCGCCGAGAAGATCGAGCAGCGCTTCTTCGAGATCGGTTTCGAGGGCCGCGACGAAGCGGTCGCACGCCTGCTCAAGCATTACCAGCCCGTTTCCACCCTCGCCTTCTGCAACACCAAGGCCCACTGCCGCGAGCTGGCCGAACACCTGCGCGCGCAAGGCTTCTCGGCGCTGGCCCTGTACGGCGAGCTGGAACAGTGGGAGCGCGACGAGATCCTGGTGCTGTTCTCCAACCGCAGCTGCTCGGTGCTGGTGGCGACCGACGTCGCCGCGCGCGGCCTCGACATCGCCAACCTCGACACCGTGATCAATGCCGACGTGTCGAAGGATCCGGAAGTGCACGTGCACCGCATCGGCCGCACCGGCCGTGCCGGCGAAAGCGGCCTGGCGCTGACCCTGGCCGCGCCCAACGAAAAGAAATGGGTGCGCCTGATCGAGGAATACCAGGACGCGCCGGCCGAATGGCACCCGCTCGACGAACTGGGCGAACACCAGGAGGCCGCCGCGCCGGCGCCGATGCTGACCCTGCACATCGCCGGCGGCAAGAAAGCCAAGCTGCGCCCGGGCGACATCCTCGGCGCCCTGACCGGCGACGCCGGCCTGACCAAGGACCAGGTCGGCAAGATCAACGTCGGCGAGTTCGCCAGCTACGTCGCGCTCGACCGCCACGCCGCCCACGCGGCGGTGGCCAAACTGCGCGACCGCCAGGCGCCGGGGCCGGAATTCGGCGCCATCAAGGGGCGCTATTTCAAGATGCGCTTCCTTCAGGTGTAAGCAGTTGTAACAGCTGCGCACGCTTCGCTCAGCAGCGACACCGGCGCGGCAAATCTGGCATTATTTGTCAAAATACAAATACCGCGCCGGGACACATTCTGGACAGCCTCCTGTGTGTCGGGGCGCGGCTCGATGCCATGATGACCAGCACACCCGTAACCCAGCAACAGCAGACCGACGGCCGGACCGTGCGTGAAGTGGTCGAGTTCAACCAGGAACTCGTCAACGAGGTCTGGTGCCGGCGGATCTTCCGCCAGATCCTGCAATCGCTCGAACTGCAGTACGCGATGCAGATGCCGCACCGCCCGATCAGCCCGGATACCTTGCTGGTGCTCGACTCCGGCGATCCCATGCTCCTGCCCTCGCAGGAAGTCGGCACCGAATGGTCGGAAGCCGGCGACATGCATGACCTCGCGGCGGTCGTCCATTACGCGATCACCAGGGAATATCCGCCGGCCGCGCCGCTGCAGGGACGCGTATCGGGAACACCGGGCAGCGGCGACGACTACAGCGAGACCTTCATCACCGCGGTCGACCGCTGTCTGTCGCCCGACCCGCAACAGCGCCCCCGCAGCATCGAACAACTGCGCAACCTGCTCGGCATCGTGCCGCTCGGCCCGGCCGTGCCGGCGCAGCCGCTGTCCGCGCCGCCGCCCCCTCCTCCGGCGGCCTCCTTCCTCGATGATCCGGCTCCGGTGGCCGAAAAAGGACGCCTGCAGCGCTGGCTCATGCTGCTGGCCGCGGCCACCGTGCTGCTGGCCGCGCTCGGCGCCCTGTTCGCGCTGCTGCACCAGGCCGATTCACGCGATACGGTGACCTTGGCCTTGCCGGGCGACACCCCGGCCGGGCAGGAAGCGGCCCCTCCTGCCCCACCCGAACCTGCGCCGCCCGCCGGCGTGACCGGCACCGCCGACCCGTTCGCACTGGCCGCGGCGGCGCCCGAGGCCCAGCCTGGCACGGCCCCGGCCGGCATCCCGCCGCCGGCAACTGCCGCAGTCCCGCCGCCAAGCGCGCCGGCGCTGGCGAGCCGGCCGGTGCCCGCCGCAGCCGGCGCCAGCTACAAACTGATGATCAAACCCTGGGGCATGGTCCAGGTCGACGGCGTCGACCGCGGCGCCAGCCCGCCGCTCAAGCGCCTGGTCCTGGCGCCGGGCCAGCACACGATCCGCATCGTCAACCCGAACTTCCCCGAGCACACCGTGGTCGTGAACGCCGTCCAGGGCGCCACCTCGGTGATCGAACTGGACTTTACTGAAGAGGAGGTCGAGTGAATCCCGCAGTGCCGCCATCCGTCTTACGCGCCGGCCTGCTCGGCGCCGCGCTGCTGCTCGGCGGCTGCGCCGAGCTGAATTCGCAGCTGAATTCCATCATGGGCAAGAACGATCCGCCGCGCTCCCAGGGACGCAGCGAGGAACGCGCGCGCGCGCGGGCCGAACGCGTCGAGCGCAACGAGCGCCCCGCCCCGCGCGCTGAACGTCCCGCCTCCGACCGCGACGACATCGCCCTGCGCGAAGGCATCGCCCTCTACAACGACGGCGACTTCAATGGCGCGATCAAGCGCCTGAATTCCGGCGACATGAACGGCGGCTCGCTGCGCAACCGCGTCAGCGCGCTCAAGTACGCGGCCTTCAGCTACTGCGTCACCAACCGGCCGGTTCCCTGCCGCCAGGCCTTCGAACGCGCGCTGCGCCTCGATCCGGCCTTCGACCTGGCGCCCGGCGAACAGGGCCACCCGCTGTGGGGACCGCAGTTCGCCAAGGCCAAACAGGGCGCCGGACGCTGATGCCTGGCCTTACAGCTTGATGTTGATGCTCGCAGGGTACATCGGCGCACGGCGGCGCTTCGACGCCTGTTCGTAGGCATAGGCCATGCCGATCAGGGCTGCCTCGCTCCAGGCGCCGCCCACGAAGGAGATCCCCACCGGCAGCCCGCGCGTGAAGCCGGCCGGCACCGTGATGTGCGGATAGCCCGCCACCGCGGCCGGGGTCGAGAAGCTGCCGCCGTAGTGGTCGCCGTTGATATAGTCGGTGAGCCAGGCCGGACCGCCGGTCGGCGCCACCAGCGCATCCAGCTTGTGCTCCTTCATGACCTGGTCGATGCCTTCGTCGCGCGCATAGCGCAAGTCATTGGCCAGCGCCTCGCGGTATTCGCGCGCATCCAGGCCCGGCTTGGCCTGGGCTGCGAGCAGGTGTTCCTGCTTGAAATACGGCATTTCGCGCGCCGCGTGCTTCTCGTTGAAGGCGATCACATCGGCCATGTTCCTGACGGGCGCGTGCGGCGCATAGTTCTTCAGCCAGGCCTCCAGCCCAGGCGCGAATTCGTACAGCAGCACCTCCAGTTCGCTCTCGTTGTACTTGTCGGCATTCGGCAGCTTGACGTCGACCAAGGTCGCGCCCTGTGCCTTCAGCACCGCCAGTTCCTTCTCGATGATGGCGTCGACCGCGTCATTGCTGCCGAAGAAATTGCGTGCGACACCGATGCGCTTGCCCTTGAGCCCATCCGTGCGCAGGGCCGCCGCGTAGTCCCCCATGTTGCGCTTGCTGTCGGCGGTCGCCTTGTCATCCGCATCCGGGCCCGCCATGGCGGCCAGCATCAGCGCCGCGTCGGCCACGCTGCGCGTCATCGGGCCGGCCGTGTCCTGCGAATGGGCGATCGGGATGATGCCGCTGCGGCTGAGCAGGCCCAGGGTCGGCTTGAGGCCGACGATGCCGCACGAGGAAGAAGGCGAGACGATCGAGCCGTCGGTCTCGGTGCCCACGGTCAGCGTGGCCAGACTGGCCGCCGCGGCCGCGCCCGAGCCCGAGCTGGAGCCGCTGGTATTGCGGTCGAGCGCATACGGGTTCCTGGTCTGGCCGCCACGGCCGCTCCAGCCGCTGACCGACTTGGTCGAGCGCATGTTCGCCCATTCGGACAGATTGGTCTTGCCGATGATGACGGCGCCGGCATTGCGCAGCAGCGTCACGATGTGCGCGTCCTTGACCGCACGCACGCCGTCGAGGGCCAGCGAGCCTGCGCTGGTGCTCATCCGGTCGGCGGTGGCGATATTGTCTTTCAACAGGACCGGAATGCCGTGCAGCGGTCCGCGCAGCTTGCCGGCCGCGCGTTCGCGGTCCATCTCGGCCGCAATCCTGAGGGCGTCCGGATTGGTTTCGATGACCGCATTCAGGCGCGGCCCGGCCTTGTCGATGGCCGCGATGCGCGCGAGATAGCGGGTCACCAGGGTCTTCGAGCTGAGCTTGCCCGCCGCCATCGCCTCCTGCTGCTCGCGCACGCCCGCATCCAGGATGCCGCCGGCGTCCGGCGCCGCGGCCTGCGCGCTGCCTGCAGCGCCGGCCACCGCGCCCGCTGCCACTCCCAGTCGTACGAAATCCCTGCGGTCCATCCTGTCTCCCAATGTTTTTATTGAAAGCAATAGGATAGCAGTACGGCAAAATTCGGGGAGGTCCGGCGAAAAAAAACGCTGCCCGCAGGCAGCGTCTTTTCCACGAAGAGAGCCGGTGCTTAGTTACGCACGACTTTCTTGTATTCGTTGGTGCGGGTGTCGATTTCGATGACGTCGTCGGTGCTGACGAACAGCGGCACCATCACGGTGTGCTGCTTGGCTTCGATGGCGTTCTCGATCTTGGCTTCCTTCAGGACGTTGCCCGAGGTGTTGCCCTTGACGGCCGGCTCCGAGTACACGACCAGGCGTGCGATGGTGGTCGGCAGTTCGACCGAGATCGCCTTGCCGTCGTAGAACACGGCTTCGCATTCCATACCGTCTTTCAGGTAGTTGATGGCGTCGCCCATGTTCTCTTCTTCGATTTCGTACTGGTTGTACTCTTCGTCCATGAAGACATACAGCGGGTCGGCGAAGTACGAGTAGGTCACCGGCTTCTTGTCCAGCACGACCACGTCGAACTTGTCGTCGCCGCGGAACACGTTCTCCAGCGGAGCATTGGTCAGAAGATTCTTCATCTTCCACTTGTAGGTGAAGCCCGTGCGGCTCGAACCGTTCACGTCGGAACGCAGCACGATGAACGGCTTGTCTTCGACCATAATGATGTTGCCAACACGGATTTCTTTAGCGAATTTCATAGTAGTTTTACGTAAAAAGTAAGTTGCATTAAATCAGCGGTGGCCGGTGAGCGAAGAGAGCCTTGAAGCCTACGTTTGATCCTGTGTATTTCGTTACAGACTAACCGCGCATTATACCGGATTTTCCGCAGCAAGCCTCAGGGCGCGGGCAAATTCGAGCAGGTTCGTCGTCAAATCACCATGGGCAAGCACGTCCCTGCGCCATGCTTCTGCACGAATGACAATGCGCGGCAGCGCGGCTTGCAAGTCCTGCCATGCCGCGGGCCAGGACCCGATGTCGAGCGCGCCATTCCAGCCGAGCGCAAACGTACTGAGTGCCTCGAGCCCCTCGTGTTCGGCCTGTGCATAGCGGCCGAGGAAGGCACGCAGTTTCTTATGGTGCAGGTTTTCTTCCTGCGGATAAATGTGCCAAACAAAGGGCCGGCCCGCCCATTGTGCGCGCACGAAGGAATCCTCGCCGCGCACGAAGTTCAGGTCGCAGGCCCACAGCAGGCGGTCATAGTCCGGCTGCGGCACGAAGGGCAGCACGCGCACGGTGAGCGCACCCCGGGTGGCGCTGGCGCCTGCGCGCCCTTCGATACCGAGGAAGGCGCCGATCGCTTCCGCCGCCACGCCCTCCGGCACCAGGCAGGTCACAGGCCGGCGACCTTCCGACCACGCACGCAAGAGTTCGGCGGCCGGCGCATGCGGATAACAGAACAGCGACACCTTGAGCGCATCCATCTCGTCCGCGCGCATGCCGAAGCGGGCCAGGAAGCCGGCCATCGCCGCGCGGTCGGCCTGGAAGGCCAGGCGCTGCTCGTCCAGGCCGGCTTCGTGCAGCAGGCCGCCGGTGCGGGCCGTGAAGCCGGGGAAGAAGAAGTGCTTGGTCAGCTTCAGGCGCGGGTGCATGGACGGCAGCCGGTGGCAGCCTTCCACCCATTCTTCCGCCGTCAAACCCTCGAGGTTGAACCACAGCGGGCGCGGCGTGCGCTGGGCCATGGCCGCGACATAGCCGGGCGGCGGATCGACCGCGAAGAATTCGATGACGATGTCGGCGACCTCGCCGGGCGTGAAGCTCCCCTCCTGGCCGCGCCAGTGGCGCACCTGCACGCCTTCGACCTGCTGGGCGTCGGCGGCGACGTCGACCGCCGGACAGATGCGGCGGAAGCTGGCCAGGTCGTCGACCCACAGCGTGACCTGAACGCCGTGTTCGTTCCACAGCTGGCGCGCCAGGCGCCAGCAGATGCCGATGTCGCCGTAGTTGTCGACGACTTTGCAGAAAATTGCGAGGGTCAGAGCTGGATTGGATGGCATGTCGATCACGCAAAAGCGACGGACAAAAAGAAAAACCGGAGCACCTCTCCGCGCAAGCGCGTTGGTCTACTCCGGTCTTGTGCTGGCGTCCCCACGGGGATTCGAACCCCGGTACTCACCGTGAAAGGGTGATGTCCTAGGCCTCTAGACGATGGGGACCTTGAACTGTACTTGCTGCTGCTACTCTTACCAAATTCTTGGCGTCCCCACGGGGATTCGAACCCCGGTACTCACCGTGAAAGGGTGATGTCCTAGGCCTCTAGACGATGGGGACCCGGACGGTCAGAACTGTTGTTTTTCCTACGTGGTGGAGGTAAGCGGGATCGAACCGCTGACCTCTTGCATGCCATGCAAGCGCTCTCCCAGCTGAGCTATACCCCCTACGGGAAAACAACATTCTAACATACTGCATTTACTTCTACTACTGCGTGCCGCTGGTTGCACGCTGCCAGAAACCTGGCGTCCCCACGGGGATTCGAACCCCGGTACTCACCGTGAAAGGGTGATGTCCTAGGCCTCTAGACGATGGGGACCTTGAACTACCATACTGCACTTCAGAGTGTTGGTGGAGGTAAGCGGGATCGAACCGCTGACCTCTTGCATGCCATGCAAGCGCTCTCCCAGCTGAGCTATACCCCCTCTTCACTGTACCTTACTGCCTACTGCTTCGTACCGTGTGCTGCTGAAGTGCGAGCATTATAGCGGAGCGCCTTGCATTTCGCAAATACCTGTTTTCAGAAAATGCGCGCTCCACAAACAGGGCCTTAAAGATGCTTGGCTATCCGCGCCAGCACCACGTCGCGGCCGAACAATTCCAGCACCGCATCGATGGCCGGCGTCTGCAGCTGGCCGGTGACGATCAGGCGCAGCGGCATCGCGATCTGCGGCATCTTCAGGCCGTGCGCGGCAAGGACTTCCTTGAACATGGCGGCGATCGCGGCCTTGTTCCATTCCACGTCCTTGCAACGCTCGGCAAAGGCGGCCAGCGCAGGACGCACCGCATCCGTCAGGTGCTGGGCCAGCAGCGCGGCATCCGGCTTCGGCTCGCGGTAGAACAGCATCGCGGTATCGGCCAGCTCATTGATGGTATTGGTGCGGTCCTTCACCAGCGCGATGACGGTCGCCAGCGCCGGTGCGCCCTCGAAGGCAGCGCCCTCGCGTTCCAGCACCGGGCGCGCCAGCGCGGCCAGGCGCTCGTTGTCGGCCTGCTTGATGTAATGGTTGTTCAGCCAGGCCAGCTTTTCCGGATTGAACTGTGCCGCCGACGCGGTCAGGTGCTCCAGGTTGAACCACTCGGTGAACTGCTCCATCGAGAAGATCTCGTCGTCGCCGTGGCTCCAGCCCAGGCGCGCAAGATAATTGAGCATCGCTTCCGGCAAATAGCCCTGCTCCGGATATTGCATCACGCTGACCGCGCCGTGGCGCTTCGACAGCTTCTGGCCGTCGGCGCCCAGGATCATCGGCAGGTGGCCGTACTGCGGCAGTTCGGCGCCCAGCGCGCGCAGGATGTTGATCTGGCGCGGCGTGTTGTTCACGTGGTCGTCGCCGCGCAGCACGTGGGTGATCTTCATGTCCCAGTCATCCACGGACACGCAGAAGTTGTAGGTCGGGGTGCCGTCCGGGCGCGCGATGATGAGGTCGTCGAGTTCCTTGTTGGCGATGGTGATCGGGCCCTTGACCACGTCGACCCAGGTGACTTCGCCGTCGAGCGGATTCTTGAAGCGCACCACCGGCTTGGCGCCTTCCGGTACCGGCGGGAGCTCCTTGCCCGGCTCCGGGCGCCAGGTGCCGTCGTAGCGCGGCTTCTCGCCCGCTGCGCGCATGCGCTCGCGCATCGCTTCGACTTCTTCCGGCGAGCAGTAGCACAGGTAGGCCGTGCCCTGCTCCAGCATCGATGCCACCACCTCGCGGTAGCGGTCCATGCGCTGCATCTGGTAGAACGGGCCTTCGTCGTGCGCCAGGCCGAGCCACTGCATGCCGTCCAGGATGGCCTGGACCGCCTCCGGCGTCGAGCGTTCGAGATCGGTGTCTTCGATGCGCAGGATGAAGGTGCCGTCGAAGTGGCGTGCATAGGCCCAGGAATACAGCGCGGTGCGGGCGCCGCCCAGGTGGAGGTAGCCGGTCGGGCTCGGAGCGAAACGTGTGCGGACGGTCATGGCGGGATGCAAAAAAGGTAAAAGGGGTATTTTACCCCGCCACCGGCGGCGCACGCAGCATGCGCCGCCCTTCCCTGCCGGGCTTAGGCCGCCCCGGATGGGCGCAGCACCGGCCGCGGCGCATCGTGTGCGCGCCGCAGCGCCGATGCCAGCATCTTCGCCGCGCGCCGGATCTGGGCCGGCGTATGCTTTGCCATCACCTGCAGGCGCAGGCGCGCCGCGCCCAGCGGCACGCCCGGGAACTCCATCGGATTGACGAACACCCCTTCACGCGCCAGCAGCATGCCGGCCACCCGTACCGCGGCTTCGCTGCCGGTCCAGAGCGGGACGATCGGCGACGCCGCGCCGAGGCAGCGCATGCCTTCCTCCTGCAGCAGCGCGCGCAGCTCGACCGCGTTGCGCATCAGGTCCGCGCGCAGGACATCCCCCTCGCTGCCGGCCACGATGCGCAGGCATTCCAGCACTGTGGCCGCCTGCATCGGCGACAGGGCGTTCGAGAACATGTGCGGGCCGGCGAACAGCTGCAACTGGCGCCGCAGGCTGCCCTCGTTGCAGGCCACGAAGCCGCCGTTCGAGGCGAAGGTCTTGGAAAAGGCCCCCATCACGATGTCGATCTTGCCCAGCATGCCCTGGGCCCCGATCACGCCGGTGCCACCCGGCCCCAGCGCGCCAAGGTCATGCGCCACGTCGACCAGCAACGTGGCGCCGTACTCGCGGCACAGGTACTGGGTCAGGGGCAGGTCCGGGCTGTCGGCATCCATGCTGAACAAGCCTTCGGTGACGACCAGGATGGCGCCGTTGGCGTCCACCGCGCGGATCCCGGCCAGCAGCTCGCGCAGGTGGTCGCAATCGAGATGGCGGAACGCCGACAAGTTGCGGGTCGCCGCCGCCGCGCCCTGGCGCAGCGAGGCATGCGCCAAGGCGTCGATCAGGACGTAGTCGCCGCCGTGCACCAGGGCCGTCACCGCGCCGAAGGCCGCGCCCCAGCCGGTCGGGAACAGCACCACGTGCTGGCAATGCAGCAGCGCGCCGAGGCTGTGTTCCAGCGCGCCGGAATAGCGGCTGTTCCCCAGCAGGATGGCCGAGCCGGCGCTGTGCGGGCCGCATTCCGCCAGCACGCGCATGGCGGCGTCGATCACGTCCGGATGGCCGGCAAGCGACAAGTAATCCTGCGACGCGAAATTGATGCCCTGGCGCGCCGCCAGGCCATCGCCCTCGACGGTGGCCAGCGGCGCCGGCGGCCCCTCCAGCGTGCGGCCGTAGGGCCAGACCCCGTGCCGCATGCGCAGCGCGCACCAGTCGTCGAGCGGCGCGGCGCGGCGCAGCAGGTCCGGGCCGCGCGGCTGGCGGAACAGGGCGACATTGCCGCCCAGCGCACCCGACGCGGCCAGCGCGTCCAGGTCGTGGGCGGGATCAAAGGGAATCGGTTCATTCAGCACGGCGTCCTCCGGCAGAAAATCAGGTGAATCGGGTCGGTATTCAGGCCGGCACCAGGGGTGTCCCGACCTGGCGCGCCAGCAGTGCGGCGACGTCGGCGGGCGGCAGCGGCCGGGCGAACAAGTAACCCTGGGCCGCGTCGCAGCCCATCGCGCACAGGTCGGCCAGCTGCTCGGGCGTCTCGACCGCCTCGGCGATCACGCTCAGGCCGAGGCGGTGCGCCATCGCCACGATGGCTTCGGCGATCGCGAACGGGCGATTGCGTGCCGCACCGGCGCCGCTGCCGGCGCCGAGGCGGCGCACGAACAGGCCATCCATCTTCAGGATGTCCACCGGCAGCTCGGACAGGTAGTTCAGGCTCGAATAGCCGGTGCCGAAATCGTCGATCGAGACCACGACGCCGGCCTGGCGCAGGCCGTTCATCGGGGCGTAGTTGGCGACCAGGTCCTCGATCAGCATGCCCTCGGTGATCTCGAGGTCGAGGCAGCGCGCCGGCAGCCCGGGCTCCTTCAGCTGGCGCGCCGACAGGTTGACCGCGGTCTTGATTTCGGGGAGCCCGGCCGCGCTCCAGGCGCGGTTCTGCAGGCAGGCGGTGCGCAGCGCCCAGTCGCCGATCGGCACGATCATGCCGGTCTCCTCGGCCAGCGGGATGAAGCGGCCCGGGTCCACGCGCCCTCGCTGCGCTCCTTCTCGCGCTCGATCAGGCCGAGCAGGAAGCGGCGGTTGTGGCTGCCGGTAAGCTCGTCGCGGATCGCCAGTTCGTTGATGGTCGACAGGGCACGCTGCAGCTTGACGAAGCCTTCGGTCTTGGTCAGCTCGAACAGCAGCACGAACACCAGCACCACCACGTACAGGCCCAGGTTGCAGATCAGGTGCAGTAGCGGCATGTCGAGGGTCGGCATGGCGGGAGTGGCCCAGCCGAGGGCCGGCAAGCCCCAGGCCGTGGCGGCGGCGACGCAGCTCGCCGCCAGCCAGAACACGCCGCTGCCGACGCCGCCGAGGAACATCGCCACCATCGGCGCCGTGATCAGCCAGCTGGCCGTGGGTGCGTGGATGCCGCCCAGGTGCCAGGTCAGCCAGGTGAAATTGAAGAACAGCGCGCACAGGAACAGCTCGCGCGCCAGGGCGATGCTTCCGCTCAGGCGCAGCACCGGCGGCGCCATCAGCATGAACAGGCAGCAGGCCAGGATCTCGACGGCCGCCAGTTCCAGGCCGAGCAGCCAGTAGGCCAGCGCATACAGGGGGCCGGCGGTGGCCGCCATCAGCGCCGCGTTGACGACGTTCTCGGCCCGCGCCAGCACGGCGGGGGCGTGCCGCAGCCTGGCGGGTACGAACAGGTGAGCCGCGTCCAGGTAACGCCCGCGCCACCGCTGCCTGCTGTCGTCGCTCATCGGATTCCCGTGCACTTCACTCCAACATTGAGTGTATGCACGGAAATTTCGTGTAATCTTATTTTCGAGCAGAAAGTCACGTAAAAAGCGACTGTGGCTGCACATCGCCATCACAAGGCGGACGATGTATGCTGGGAGGGACA
Organism: Telluria sp. ZB4P36; assembly: GCF_059685865.1. Lineage (NCBI taxonomy): Bacteria > Pseudomonadati > Pseudomonadota > Betaproteobacteria > Burkholderiales > Oxalobacteraceae > Telluria > Telluria sp. ZB4P36. The sequence goes on along the minus strand of NZ_JCASIE010000013.1, from coordinate 38,702 downwards.
GCCCTTAGCATCCCGATTCAATGAACGAAGGCCGTCAACATGCTAGACCTGGTGCACAACAAGTCGACACCACCACTCAGCGACATCATTCACTCAGCGGTCGACCTGGCACGCATCTGCCTGCGGATGGACGTGGCATTCGTGTCCGAGTTCAAGGGCGGTCGCCGCGTCTTCCGGCACATCGCTGCGATGGATGGCCAACTGCCGGTCCTGGAAGGCCGTTCCGATCCGCTGGATGAGAGCTACTGTCAGCACATCGTCAACGGCACGATCCCGCCGGTCGTCGACGACAGCCATATCTATCCCGTCCTGAAGCGGCTGAGTGCCACGGAAGCCATGCAGATCCGCGGCCACATGGGTGTGCCCATCTGGCTCTCCGATGGGTCGGTGTTCGGGACATTCTGCTGCTATAGCCACAGGCCGTCTTCAACGATCCGCGAGGTGGAGGTGGAGGCCATGGGACGATTCGCCAGCCTGATTGCGATCATGCTGGAACAGCGGGTGCTGGCCGAGCGCGCCACCGAGAAGACCTGCGCCCTATTGTCCGAGCTCATCCACGGACGCAGAATCGACATCGCCTATCAGCCGATCGTCGATCTCGCGACGGCAGAGGTCATCGGTTACGAGGCGCTTGCCCGCTTCCCGGTTTCGCCTGAGCGCGGACCGGATAAATGGTTCGCGGACGCTCACCAGGTGGCAAAGGGAGCCGAACTCGAATTGCTGGCCATCGAGCTCGCCGTTTCCCGGCTTGCCGACCTTCCCACCCAGGCCTACCTCGCCCTGAACATTTCACCGCATACGATCCTGAGCGGCAAGCTGGATGCCTTGCTGCGGGAAGTCCATCTGCACAGGCTGGTGCTGGAGGTGACCGAACATGCCCCGATCGAGGAATATGCAGCCCTGTCCGGCGCGCTGGAGCGTTTGCGCCGGTCCGGCCTCCGACTGGCGATCGATGACGCCGGTTCGGGCTATGCGAGCTTCCGTCACATCCTCCAGCTGCAGCCCGACATCATCAAGCTCGACCAGAGCCTGATCAGCCGGATCGACCTCGATCCGGGACGCCGCGCGCTCGCCGCCGCCTTGACCGGCTTCGCCAGGGACACCGGCTGCGCCGTGGTCGCCGAAGGTGTCGAGACGGATGCCGAGCTGGCGGTGCTGCGCAGCCTGGGCGTCAAGGCCGGGCAGGGCTACCTGTTCGGGCGTCCTGCGCGGATCCCCTGAGATTCAGGTTGCCTCCTCCTGCGCCACCTGGTGCTCGACCAGCGTGCGGGTGATCGTTCCGGGTTCGTCCAGCTCGCGTTTCGCCAGCTCCCTCAGCTCTTCTTTGATCAGCCCGCCCAGCAGGGCGGCGCGGAGCGCCTGCGCTTCCGCTTCCCGTCCCAGCCCGCGCAGCACGGCGATGCCGATCGCGGTTCTCCTTATCAGATTCATCAGGTCGGCGACCAGTCGCAGGAACAGGGTTGGTCATGAAATACTCGGTGCGCGCCGGCGCGGGCAACTGTTCAGCCTCCGCGTACAGCTGCTGGAGGAAGGCCAGCAGCTCGCCATGACGGCCCCCAGCCTCGAGGGCATTCATGCGTTCGAGGCGCGAATTGACCATCTGGTAAAAACTCAGTCGTTCTTGACGACGATGCTCGGGAATTTGCTGCTCATGTCCTTCGCCTTCTCGGCCACCCTGACGGCGACCTTGCGCGCGATTTGTTTATAGACCGCGGCCACGGCGCCGTCCGGATCCGCCACCACGGTCGGGCGGCCGGAATCGGTCTGCTCGCGGATCGACAGGGTCAATGGCAGCTTGCCGAGGAAGTCGACGCCGAAGTCGCGGCACATCTTCTCGCCGCCGCCTTCGCCGAAGATCGATTCGTGGTGGCCGCAGTTCGAGCAGATGTGGGTGCTCATGTTCTCGACCACGCCGATGATCGGGATACCGACCTTCTCGAACATCTTGAGGCCCTTGCGCGCGTCCAGCAGGGCGATGTCCTGGGGCGTGGTGACGATCACGGCGCCCGTGACCGGCACCTTCTGCGACAGGGTCAGCTGGATGTCGCCGGTCCCCGGCGGCATGTCGACGATCAGGTAATCGAGGTCGCGCCAGTTGGTCTGCTCGAGCAGCTGCTGGAGCGCGCCGGTGACCATCGGGCCGCGCCAGACCATCGGCTCGTCCGGATCGATCATGAAGCCGATCGAGGATACCTGCACGCCGTGGTTCTCGAGCGGCTCCATGGTCTTGCCGTCGCGGCTCTCGGGACGCCCGTTAATCCCCAACATCATCGGCTGCGAAGGGCCGTAGATGTCGGCGTCGAGGATGCCGACGCTGGCGCCCTCGGCGGCCAGGGCCAGCGCCAGGTTGACGGCCGTGGTCGACTTGCCGACCCCACCCTTGCCCGAGGCGACGGCGATGATGTTCTTCACGTTCGGCATGATCTTCAGGCCGCGCTGGACCGCGTGCGACAGGATCTTGCTGTATACCTTGACCGTTACGTTGCCGAGTCCCGGCAGCGCCCTGAGGCCGGCGACCACGCTGTCGCGGATCGCGGCGACCTGGCTGGCCGCCGGATAACCCAGCTCGACGTCCAGCGCGACGTCGGCGCCGCTGAGTTTGAGATTCTTGATCGACTTGGAAGAGACGAAATCCTTCCCGGTGTTAGGATCGATAACTGCCGACAATGCCGCCTTGACGTCGTTCTCAGTAATGCTCATGTATTTCTCCAAGTGATAAGGCCGAAGTGTAGCAAAAAACGCGGGGGTCTTCTTATTGGTTTGGCAAACCCCGCCCTGGCCCCTGCGCATGTGGGGCCTTCCGCTGGTAAAATGCTTCTTTCCATATAACCAAAGCGCTTCGACCACCATGACCCGCAAGCTGTTCGTCACCACCGCCCTGCCCTACGCCAACGCTGCCTTCCATATCGGCCACATGATGGAATACATCCAGGCCGACATCTGGGTCCGGTTCCAGCGAATGCAGCGCGACAATGGACAGCAGCGCCAGGTGCACTTCGTCTGCGCCGACGACACCCACGGCACCCCGATCATGATCGCGGCCGAGAAGGAAGGCATCACGCCCCAGGAATTCGTGGCCAAGATCGCCGCCGGCCGCCCGCAATACCTGGACGGCTTCCACATCGCCTTCGACAACTGGTATTCCACCGATTCGCCGGAAAACGTCGAGCTCTCGCAGGGCATCTACCGCAAGCTCAAGGCGGAAGGCCTGATCGTCACCAAGACCGTCGACCGCTTCTACGATCCGGTCAAGGGCATGTTCCTGGCCGACCGCAACATCAAGGGCGAGTGCCCGACCTGCCACGCCAAGGACCAGTACGGCGACAACTGCGAAGTCTGCGGCGCCGCCTACCAGCCGACCGAACTGATCAACCCGTTCTCGGTCTTCACCGGCTCGACCCCGATCCTCAAGCCTTCGGAACAGTATTTCTTCAAGCTGTCCGACCCGCGCTGCTTCGCCTTCCTGAAGGAATGGCTGAACACCCCGGGCCGTCTGCAGCCGGAAATGGTCAACAAGGTCTCGGAATGGCTGGGCGAGTCGGGCGAAAAGCTGGCCGACTGGGATATTTCGCGCGATGCGCCCTATTTCGGCATCCCGATCCCCGATGCGCCGGGCAAGTTCTTCTATGTGTGGCTGGACGCCCCGGTCGGCTACCTGGCTTCGCTGAAGAATTATTTCAGCAAGCAAGGCATCGATTACGACGCCTTCCTGAACGACCCGGCGGCCGAGCAGGTCCACTTCATCGGCAAGGACATCGTGTCCTTCCACCTGCTGTTCTGGCCGGCGATGCTGAACTTCTCGAAGCACCCGATCATCGACAAGCTGAAGGTCGCGGTGCACGGCCACTTGACCGTCAACAACGAAAAGATGTCGAAGTCGCGCGGCACCGGCATCTCGCCGCTGCGCTACCTCGAGCTGGGCATGAACCCGGAATGGCTGCGCTACTACCTGGCCTTCAAGCTGAACGCCAAGGTCGAAGACCTGGACTTCAACGGCGAGGACTTCGTCGCCCGCGTGAACAGCGACCTGATCGGTAAATACATCAACATCGCCAGCCGCTGCGCCGGCTTCATCACCAAGAAGTTCGAGGGCAAGCTGGCCGACAGCCTGTCGGATACCGCCAAGGGCTGGATCTGCAAGGCCCTGATGCACGAAGGCGCCGAGCGCCAGGCGAACATCGCCGCGGCCTTCGAAGCGCGCGAGTATGGCCGCGCGATGCGCGAGATCATGGAGATCACCGACATCGTCAACCAGTACGTGGACGAGAACAAGCCCTGGCTGCTGGCCAAGGACGAGGGCAAGCTAGCTGAACTGCACGACGTCTGCACCACCGCGCTGATCCTGTTCCGCCAGCTGAGCATCATGCTGTCGCCGGTGCTGCCGCAGATCGCCGCCCGCGTCACCGAATTCCTCGGCGACGGCGAGCTGAGCTGGGCCGACACCCATGGCGCGGCCGTCTACGAAACCATGCTGGGCCGCACGATCGGCGCCTACAGCCACCTGATGCAGCGCGTGGATGCGAAGATGGTCGAGAACCTGTTCGACAAGCCGGCAGCGCCGGCAGCTGCCGCCCCGGTGGCAGAAGCTGCGCCCGCGGGCGACATCGAGGAACTGGCGCCCGAAATCTCGATCGACGATTTCACCAGGATCGACCTGCGGGTGGCGAAGATCGTCAACTGCGAACACGTCGAAGGCGCCGGCAAGCTGTTGCGCCTGACCCTGGACGTGGGCGAAGGCCGCCACCGCAACGTGTTCTCGGGCATCAAGTCGGCCTACAAGCCGGAAGACCTGATCGGCAAGCTGACCGTCATGGTCGCCAACCTGGCGCCGCGCAAGATGAAGTTCGGCGTGTCGGAAGGCATGGTGCTGTGTGCGTCGGCGGCGGACGAGAAGGCGAATCCGGGCTTGTACCTGCTGGATCCGATGCCGGGCGCGCAGCCGGGTATGCGCATTCGCTGATACCGGGCTGGCTGAATTGGGGGGAACAGTGCCGCCGGCATTGTTTCCCCCAATTGTTTGGACCGCCCTTTTGCGGCGTTATAATGGCATGTTTTTTCTGAAACTCGCGCCCCTACGGCCCTCGCCGGCAGGCCTTCTTCAGACCATTCAAAAATAGGTAGATAACAAGATGACCGAATTGACTCCTCTCCGCCACATCCCCCAGGCCAACGTGTTCCGCAAAGGCGACGTCTTCGTCCTGTTCGGCGAACTGTTCGGCCGTGGCTATGTGAACGGCCTGATCGATGAGGCACGCAAGGCCGGCATGAGCATCGTCGGCATCACCGTCGGCCGCCGCGACGAAACCGGCGCCCTGCGCGCCCTGACCGCGGAAGAGCATGCCGAGGCGGAAGAGAAACTCGGCGGGAAAATCGTCAACGTGCCACTGATGGCCGGCTTCGACATGGATGCGCCGGAAGGCGAGCAGAATCCGACCGAACTGCTGGCGAACGTCAAACTCAAGACCTGGCAGGACGACAAGCTGGACTGGGAAAAGATCGAGCGCTGCCGCGAAGCCGGCGTGCGCCGCTTCACCACCTCCGCCGCCCAGGCGATGGCCGAGATCGACAAGCTGATCCCGGAAGGTGCGAACGTCTTCTTCGCCCACACCATGGCCGGCGGCATCCCGAAGATCAAGGCCTTCCTGGCCATCGCCAACCGCATCTACAAGGGCCGCGGCGAGCGCTTCGAATCCTCGCGCGCGCTGCTCGACAGCGACCTGGGCAAGCTGATCCTGATGAACTTCGACGAAGTCACCGCCAACACCCTGAAGTACCTGATCGACGCATCAAGCGCGATCCGCGAGCGCGTCACGAAGGCCGGCGGCGAAGTGCGCTACACCGCCTACGGCTACCACGGCACCGAAATCCTGATCGGCGGCGAGTACACCTGGCAGACCTACACCAACTACACCCAGGGCTACGCCAAGATGCGCCTGGAATCGATCGCGCAGGCGGCCTGGAACCAGGGCATCGACGCCACCGTGTTCAACTGCCCGGAAATCCGCACCAATTCCTCGGATATCTTTGTCGGCGTCGAGCTGTCGCTGTTCCCGCTCCTGACCGCGCTGAAGAAGGAAGGCGGCGGCGCCTGGGCCGACCAGCAATGGCAGATCTGCCAGGACCTGCTGAACGAAGGCGTGTCGCTGCAGTCGCTGCTGGACACCATCGAACGCTACAACAACGACGCTACCAGCGCCGAATTCCGCAATTTCGAAGCCTGGCCGATGGACAACACCCCGGCACTGGCGGACGTCATGATCGGCACCTCGGAAGACATCACCGACCTGCACAAGGACAAGAAGGCCCTGATCACCGACCACCTGTCCAGCCTGGTGCTGGAAGGGGCCGGCCCGCTGATGTTCCATGGCGCTTCAGAAAAGATCGCACCGGTGCTGTGGCTCAGCCACGACATCATCGCCCGCCAGCTGAACGAACTGCACAAGTAAACTTGACCCGGAGGCGCCGGGGCGGAAGAATCTGCCCGGTCTCTTCGTTATCACTTTCTGGAAATTATGTTCTTCGCAAAACAACACTCGCTGTACGAATCCGAGCACACCAAGTTCATCAAGGAGCTCAAGGCCAAGACCCCCGGCATGGACGAGCGCCAGGTCGAAGGCCGTTCCCTGCTGTGGGACAAGGCCCCGCTGTCGCTCGACGAGCAGGAGCGCATCCAGCAGTCGCGCCTGCGCCAGCAAGCCTACCCGTACCAGACCAAGGTCTGAGGTAGGGACGCGCCCCCATGCTGCCCGAGCAGGCCGAGCACGAGCTGCCGGCCGGTCCCCAGCACGATGGGGCGCCTCCAGGATCCGACCCGCATGATGCCCACGTCACCGCGGCCGCCGAAGCGGCCGAGGGTACGATCGCGCGCCTGTACGGCGAGCCGCTGACGCGCCTGCCGCGCGACCTGTACATCCCGCCGGATGCGCTCGAGGTCTTCCTCGACGCCTTCGAAGGCCCGCTCGACCTGCTGCTCTACCTGATCCGCAAGCAGAACTTCAACATCCTCGACATCCCGATGGCGCAGGTGACCCTGCAATACCTGGAATACGTCGAGCAGATCCGCCAGCACAACCTGGAACTGGCCGCCGAGTACCTCTTGATGGCAGCAATGCTGATCGAGATCAAGTCGAGGATGTTGCTTCCCAAAAGGCAGGACGACCTGGTCGAGGACGTCGGCGACCCGCGCGCGGAACTGGTGCGGCGTCTGCTGGACTACGAGCAGATGAAGGCGGCCGCGCTGGCGCTCGGCGCCCTGCCCCAGGAAGGCCGCGACTTCGTGCGCCCGCAGCTGTTCGTCGAACAGGGCCTGGCGCCCGCGCTGCCCGACGTCGCCCCCTGGGACCTGCAGCGCGCCTGGCTCGACGTCCTGCGCCGGGCCAAGCTGACCCAGCACCACCGGATCAGCCGCCAGGAGCTGTCGGTGCGCGAGCACATGTCGGCCATCCTGCGCACCCTGCAGTCGCAGCGCTTCGTCGAATTTTCCGAACTCTTCGCAGGCCAGCACACGGTTCCGATAGTGGTTGTACACTTTGTCGCCATGCTCGAACTGGCGAAGGAAACCTTGATCGAGATCACGCAGGCCGAGCCATTCGCGCCGATCTATGTGCGCCTGGCCTATTCCCCGGCTTGAAAGCCGCTACATTCATTCTTGCATCTGTACATTACAACCCCATGAAAATCATCTCCTCCATCGACGAACTGCGCGACCAGCTGCGCGGCCAGCTGCGCACCGCCTTCGTGCCGACGATGGGCAACCTGCACGAAGGCCATCTTTCGCTGATGCGCCTGGCGCGCAGGCATGGCGACCCGGTGGTGGCGTCGATCTTCGTCAACCGCCTGCAATTCGGCCCGAACGAGGATTTCGACAAGTATCCGCGCACCTTCCAGGACGACGTCGCGAAATTGGAAAAGGAAGGCGTCTACGTGCTGTTCGCGCCGACCGAGAAGGACATGTACCCGGAACCGCAGGAATACCGCGTGCGCCCGCCCGAAGGCCTCGGCAACACGCTGGAAGGCGAGTTCCGCCCCGGCTTCTTCGACGGCGTCTGCACCGTGGTGACCAAGCTGTTCTCCTGCGTGCAGCCGCGCGTCGCCGTGTTCGGCAAGAAGGATTACCAGCAGCTGATGATCGTCCGCAATATGGCACGCCAGTTCGCCCTGCCGACCGAGATCATCGGCGCCGAGACCTTCCGCGCCGAGGACGGCCTGGCCCTGTCCTCGCGCAATGGCTACCTGTCGAGCGAGGAGCGGCTTGAAGCACCGGTGCTGTACCAGCAGCTGAACGCCGTCGCCGAAGCGATGCGCGCCGGCGGCCGCACGCCGGCCGAGGTCGAGCGCCAGGCGATGGAGCACCTGGCCGCACGCGGCTGGAAGCCCGACTACGTCTCGATCCGCAAGCGCATCGACCTGCAGGCTCCCGGCGCTGCCGACCTGGAAGCGGGCACGCCGCTGGTGGTGCTCGCCGCGGCCAAGCTCGGCAACACGCGCCTGATCGACAACCTGGAAATCTGAGCATCGCCGTGAACGACACCACCTCGCCCCTCACCCGCAAGGGCCCGCCGAAGGCGGACGATGCCCTCAAGCGCATCGGCAGCACCGCCACGCCCCATGAAATGCGCGACCCCTTCGACATCGGCGAGGCGCTCACGGCCCTGTCGCTGTCCGGCGAGCCGGTCACGGTATTCCCGACCGGCTGGATCGAGCCGTTGCTGGCCCGGGTCGAGTCGGTCGACCCGGAGCTGCCGCACTTCGTGCTCGACTTCACCGGCAGCGAACGCCCGCCCGCCGGCAAGGTCACCCTGGTCGCTTCGCTGGGCGGCAATGCCAAGCTGCAGTTCGAGCTCGACCAGTCATGGAAGCCGACGCCGGACAACTGCATGCACGTGGCGGCCGAGTTCCCGCCGACCTGCCTGGTGCTGAACCGGCGCGCCGCGCGCCGCGTGGAGACGCCGGTGGGCGTCAACTACATGGCCAGTTTCCGCATCAAAGGCGTGCAGATCGACCTGCCCCTCTACGATTTCTCGCAGGGCGGCGTCGGCATGCGGGCAACGCCCGAGCAGTGCTTCGGGCTGCACGTGGGGAAGAAGCTGGACGGCGTGCGCCTGGAACTGGGGCCGAACCTGGTCATCATGGCCGACCTCGAAGTGCGCCTGCTGCGGCCCTTCCGCACCTTCCTGCTGGGAGAACAGGTGCAGATCGGGTGCAGCTTCGCGAGTATTTCGATGCAGATGCAGCAGACGCTGGAGCGCTTCGTGACGACCGGCACCGTGGATCGGCGCGCCGCCGCGCGCTAGTTTCCGCCTTCAGGCAGCAACGCTCTGCGCCCAGGCCAGCGCCGACAGGTGCGCCTTGTTGACCTCCAGTGGGCTGATATCGAGCGCCTCCGCCAGCGAGGCCACCAGCTTGGAATTGAGCTCGCAGGCCTCCGCCAGCGCCAGGTAAGGCCCGTATTTCCCTTCGCGCGCCACCAGCGCCCTGACCACCTCTTCCGGCAGCTGCACCGACTCGAGCACCTCCAGCATCGGCAGCCCCAGCAGGCGGTCGAGCAAGGAGAACATGCCGGCGACGAACAGGTTCTCCGACTCCCCGCGCAGCGCCTTCTGGCCCAGCAGCTCGGCCAAGCGCCCGCGCACCACCGCGGTTTCCATCAGCACCGGCGAATAGCCGCTCGAGCTGGCCGTGGCCAGCAGCAGCACCAGCCAGCGGTACAGCGGCGCATAGCCCATCAGGGCGATGGCCTGGCGCAGCGACTGCACCTGGCGCGCGGCGCCGAATCCGGCCGAATTGATGTAGCTCAGCAGCTTGTAGGTGAGCGCCGGATCGCGCTTGAGCACGTTCTCGAGCTTGGGCGCGTCCTCGTTGTTCTGCACCATCTGCATCAGCTGGAGGATCACGCTCTGGGTCGGGTTCATGCCCTTGACCGGATTGCCCGGACGCGGGGTCAGGTGCAGCTTGCCCACGAAAGCGTCCAGGCCCAGCGCGGCGCAGGCGTCGAAGTCGGCCCAGGTGGCCACCGGGCGGCCCACCATGCGGACCGCCGCGTTCTTGGCGGCGGCATAGGTGCGCGCCTGGCTGGCCACGTCGGTGCCGGCGAACTGCACCTCCACATAGGAGGCATAGGGCGACAGGTTGCGGCCCAGCAGGTTGAGGTCGGCCCCGCGGATCGACACCCCCACGCCGCCCGCGCGCACCGCCTGGACCGCCGCGCGCACGTCGGGGTCGGTCAGCCTGCGGATGTTGAGGGTGAGGACGGTACGCTCGGGCGGCAGCGCATGCAGCGCATCGGTCGAGAGCATCGCGGGCACCGCGTCGAGGAACAGGATCTTGTCGCGCAGCAGCCAGCCTTGTTCGGGGTGGTTGACGTGCTCGGCGACGAAGCCGACCAGGTCTTCAAGCTCCTGGTCGGTCGCTACTTTGCCGTCGTGGTGCTGCCACGACAGCTCGTAACCGATGACGCGCTGCTTCGGGTCGAGCAGCGGTTCACGAACGATGAAGTTGGTTTGGTGCATGTGGGCGCGGAGAAGAAACTAAAACGAGCACGCGGCCCGGACGCCGACGGACCGACCCGTCAAAAACCGAGACTGTCGAGCAGATCGTCGACCTGGCCCTGGTCGGCTACCACTTCGCTCTTGCCTTCCGGGTTGATCTGCGGACCATTCAGCAGGCCATTGTCCAGCTCGCGCTTGATCTCGCTCGGCGCGAAGTCGATCAGCACCTGCACCAGCTGCTGTTCGAGGTTCTGGGCGATGCCCGTGATGCGGCCGATCACCTGGCCGGTGAGGTCCTGGAAATCCTGGGCCATCATGATGTCCATCAGCTGGCCACGGGTCGCCACCGCACCGGCACGGGACTCGTCCAGGCCGGCGATCGTGCGCTGGGCCAACGCGCGCCACTCGAGCTCCGACGCACCCTTGTCCAGCAGCGCTTGCCATGCGCCCGAGAGCTCGGCCGAGCGCGTTTCGATGGCGTCCTGCACCGGGCCGGCGGCATCGGTGGCGTCCAGCACGCGCTTGGCGGCCTGTTCCGACAGGCGCGCCACGTAGTCGAGGCGGTCGCGCGCATCCGGGATGTCGCTCGCCGCTTTCTCGATCAGCTTGTCGAGGCCGAGGCCGCGCAGGCTTTCGTGCAGCGCGCGCGTCATGTGGCCGATCCGGCCCAGGACCTCTTCGTGGGAGGCTTCGGCCTGGACAGCAGTCTGCTCAATCATCTCAGCCTGCCTTGTCCATCTTCTCGAAGATCTTGTTCAGCTTCTCGTCCAGCGTGGCGGCCGTAAACGGCTTGACCACATAGCCGCTGGCGCCCGCCTGTGCGGCCGCGATGATGTTTTCCTTCTTGGCTTCGGCGGTCACCATCAGCACCGGCAGCTTGGCCAGTGCGGGATCGGCACGGATGTTCTGCAGCATGGTCAGCCCGTCCATGTTCGGCATGTTCCAGTCCGACACCACGAAGTCGAATTGCTCGCTGCGCAGCTTGGCCAGGCCCATCACGCCGTCTTCGGCTTCGTCGACATTGGCATAACCCAGTTCCTTCAACAGATTCCGGACGATGCGGCGCATCGTCGAGAAATCGTCAACAACCAGAAAACGCATCTTTGGATCAGCCATGAATTACTCCGTTTTGAATCTTGTACTTTGGTTTATTGGGCGAAGACTGCATAACAGCCTCCAGAATAGCATTTTTGTTGCCGTACGGCGATAAAATGGCATCAATACAAGGCGTGCTGGATCAAACACGCAACGCCCTGCTCCCCTGCGAGGACAGGTGCTCGAGCACCATGCGCGGCAGGGACTGCAGGCTGCCGACTTCGTGGGCCGCGCCCAGTGCGATCGCCTCGCGCGGCATGCCGAACACGACGCAGCTCGCCTCGTCCTGGGCAAAATTGTGCGCTCCCGCATTGCGCATGTCCAGCATGCCTGCGGCGCCGTCCTTCCCCATGCCTGTCAGGATAACACCAACGGCATTTTTGCCCGCCGCTTCGGCCGCGCTTCGGAACAGCACGTCCACCGAGGGACGGTGCCGGTTGACCGGCGGGCTCTGCTCGATCCGGGTCATGTAGTTGGCGCCGGAACGGGCCAGCAAGAGGTGCGAATGCCCAGGAGCAATGTAAGCGTGGCCGGGCAGCACCCGCTCGTTGCCCTCGGATTCCTTGACGCTGATCTTGCACAGCGAATCGAGGCGCTTGGCGAAGGAGCTGGTGAAGCCTTCCGGCATGTGCTGGGCGATCAGGATGCCCGGGCAGTCCGAGGGCATCTGCATCAGGAATTCGCGGATCGCCTCGGTGCCGCCGGTGGAGGCGCCGATGATGATCAGTTTTTCCGACGAGATCAGCGGGCTGCGCAGGGCCGACAGCTGGGGCGCCGGCGCCGTGCCCGGGACCGCGCGCTTGACGCGGGCGCGCGCGGCGGCGCGGATCTTGTCGGCGATCAGCTCGGTGTACTCGCGCATCCCGGTCTGGATCGAGATCTTCGGCTTGGTCACGAAGTCGACCGCGCCCAGTTCCAGCGCGCGCATCGTGATCTCGGAGCCGCGCTCGGTCAGCGAGGACACCATCAGCACCGGCATCGGGCGCAGGCGCATCAGTTTTTCCAGGAAGTCGAGGCCGTCCATCTTCGGCATCTCGACGTCGAGGGTCAGCACGTCGGGGTTGTGGCGCTTGATCAGGTCGCGCGCGACCAGCGGATCGGGGGCCGTGGCCACCACTTCCATGTCGGGCTGGGAGTTGACGATTTCGCTCATCACGCTGCGGATCAGCGCAGAGTCGTCGACGATCAGTACCTTGATTGTCATGAGTCGCCTCTTTCAGGTCATTTTCTTCTTGTCGGAACTGGTCAGAACAGGTCGATGTCGCCGCCGACGGGTTCGACCTTGAGTCGCTTGGCGTAATCGAGCTCGCGTTTTGCCAGCGTATCGTTTTGGGTTTGCATCAGCTTCTTCACCAGCACCTTGCCGGTCTTGGGGAAGAAGTACACCTTGCGCGGGTAGATGTCGTTCAGGTCGGAGGCCAGCACGGGGATGCGCTCGGTCTTCAGGAAGTCGGTCACGAAGGCCGCGTTGCGCTCGCCCACGTTCATCGCCGTGAAGCCGCGCAGCACGGCGCCGCCGCCGAATACCTTGGCCTCCAGATGCTCGCGGCGCGCGCCGGCCTTGAGCAGGTCGTTGATCAGGATCTCCATCGCGAAGCTCCCGTAGCGCATCGAGGCCGACACCGGGCTGCCGCCGTCGCCGCCGCCGTCCGGCAGCATGAAGTGGTTCATGCCGCCCAGGCCCGTGATGCGGTCGCGGATGCAGGCCGACACGCAGGAACCGAGCACGGTCACGATCAGCATGTTCTTGCCGGTGTAGTAGTACTCGCCCGGCAGGATCTTGGCGGCGTCGCAGTCGAAGGTGCGGTCGTAGTAGACGTTGGTGGCGAACTGGTTGTTCATGTCGGTCAGCGGCGCGCCGCCCGGTCGAGTTCGTACACGGTCTTGCCGCGCAGGCGCAGCGCATCCGACACGTACAGGAAGTTTTCGGAATGCCCGGCAAACAGCAGGGCATGGGGCTTCATCAGGGGCACGAAGCGGGACAGGATCTTGCGCTGGGTGTCCTTGTCGAAGTAGATCATCACGTTGCGGCAGAAGATCGCATCGAACGCTCCGTCCACCGGCCAGTCGTTGGCCAGCAGGTTGAGCTGGCGGAAGCTGACCAGCTGGCGCAGCTCCGGGCGCACCCGCGCCATGCCTTCGTTGGCGCCCTTCCCTTTCAGGAAGAAGCGCTTCAGGCGTTCCTGGCCCACCTTCTCGATGCGCTCCATCGGGTAGACCCCGCTGGCGCCGACCGCCAGCACGTTGGTGTCGATGTCGGTCGCGACGATCTGCACCGGCGGCGTGAGGGTATTGAAGGCCTCGCAGGCGGTCATCGCGATCGAATACGGTTCCTCGCCGGTGGAGGCGGCCGAACACCAGATGGTGAACGGCCCGCCGCCCTTGCCGCGCAGGCCGGCCAGGTGCTCGGCCAGCAGCGGGAAGTGGTGGGCCTCGCGGAAGAACGAGGTCAGGTTGGTGGTCAGCGCATTGGTGAAGGCTTCCCATTCGGCCCCCATGCGGCCGGCCTCGAGATCGTCGAGGTAGCGCACGAAGGACTGGATGCCGGTGGCGCGCAGGCGCCGCGCCAGGCGGCTGTAGACCATTTCCTGCTTGCTGTCGGCCAGCGAGATCCCGGCGCGCTGGTAGATCAGCGCGCGGACCCGCTCGAAATCACTGCGCGTGAAGTCGAATTCCTTGACCGTGTCGGTTCTTTGCTGCGGCACGTCCTTGCCTCTTTCTTGCTGTTGCTGTTTGCGTTGCTCGTGCCGGCCGTGCGTGGGTGGCGGCTGTGCCGGCCACCCACGGCATCATGCTGCCAGCTTGTCCATCAGGCCCATCTCGCTGGACGACATCAGCTTGTCGATGTCGACCAGGATCAGCATGCGCTCGTCCACGGTGCCCAGGCCGATCATGTAGTCCGAGTTGAAGGCGGTGCCCATTTCCGGGGCCGGCTTGATCTGGTCCGGGGTGAGCGTGGTCACGTCCGAGACGCTGTCCACCACCATGCCCATGATGCGGCCGCCGATGTTCAGGATGATCACGACGGTGAACTGGTCGTACACCGGGGTGCCCAGCTTGAACTTGATGCGCATGTCCACCACCGGGATGATGATGCCACGCAGGTTGATCACGCCCTTGATGAATTCCGGGGCGTTGGCGATGCGGGTGACCGCTTCGTAGCCGCGGATCTCCTGCACCTTGAGGATGTCGATGCCGTATTCCTCGGAGCCCAGGGTGAAGGCCAGGAACTCGCTGCCCGCGCCTTCGATGGCGCTGCCGTCGGCCGGCTTGGTGTTCTGTACAGTAGACATGGTCACGTCCTCTTGGTTGTAGATGTATTAAAGGCTTCTGGAGACGACGGGGTCGTCGAGCAGCTGGCGCGAGGAGCGCACCAGGGCGGCCACGTCCAGGATCAGGGCGACGCCGCCGTCGCCGAGGATGGTGGCGCCCGAGATGCCGGCTACCTTGCGGTAGTTCGCTTCCAGGTTCTTGACCACCACCTGCTGCTGGCCCACCAGTTCGTCGACGAACAGCGCGGTCTTCTTGCCCTCGGTCTCGAGGATCACCACGATGCCCTCGGACGGGTCGGTAATGCGCGGGGCGATGTCGAACATCTGGTACAGGGGGATCAGCGGCAGGTACTCGCCGCGCACCTTCAGCACCTGGCCGCGGCCCGCGATCTCGCGGATGTCCTGCGGCGCCGGCTGCAGCGACTCGACCACGAAGGACAGCGGCAGGATGTAGATCTCTTCGCCGCTGCGGATCGACATGCCGTCCAGGATGGCCAGGGTCAGGGGCAGCGAGATCGAGATCGTGGTGCCGAAGCCGCGCGCCGAGCGGATGTCGACCGTCCCGCCCATCGAAGCAATATTGCGCTTGACGACGTCCATGCCGACCCCGCGGCCGGAGACGTCGGTCACCTGCTCGGCGGTCGAGAAGCCCGGCGCGAAGATCAGCTGCCAGACTTCCTCGTCGCTCATGTCGTCGGACACCGGCAGCCCGTTCTGGGCCGCCTTGGCCAGGATCCGTTCACGGTTCAGTCCCCCGCCGTCGTCCGAGACTTCGATGACGATGTTACCGCCCTGGTGGCCGGCCGACAGGAACAGGCGACCCGCGTCCGACTTGCCGGCGGCGACGCGCGTCGCCGGCATCTCGATGCCGTGGTCGATCGAATTGCGCACCAGGTGGGTCAACGGGTCGACGATGCGCTCGATCAGGCCCTTGTCCAGTTCAGTGGCGGCGCCGTTGGTGATGAAGTCGACCTTCTTGCCGAGCTTCGATGCCAGGTCGCGCACCATGCGCGGGAAGCGCGAGAACACGAAGTCCATCGGCATCATACGGATCGACATGACGGCTTCCTGCAGCTCGCGCGTGTTGCGTCCGAGCTGGCTGATGGAGTTCAGCAGGCGCTCGTGCGCCATCGGGTCCAGGTTGCCGCTCCTCTGCTCGAGCATGGCGTTGGTGATCACCAGCTCGCCGATCAGGTTGATCAGCTGGTCGACCTTCTCGACCGACACGCGGATCGAGGACGATTCGGCATGCGGGTCCTTCCTGGCCGCCTTCTTCTCGGCGGCCAGTTCGCTGGCCAGCTCCGACAGTTCGATCGGCTCCGGGCCCTTCGGCGCGGCAGCCTGCGGTTTCGGCTCGTTGGTGATGCCGGCCGCGGCGCGGATCTGTTCGATCGGCTGGAAGAAGCCGTAGCCGCGCTCGTCCTCGGACAGCTCGTCTTCGCTAGAAGCGGCGGCGCCCTCGTCGTCGAAGTCGAAGAAGCCGTAGCCCTGCTCGTCCTCGATGCGCTTGCGCTCCGCGGCCTCGATGGCGCGCTGCTCGGGCGTGAGCGCGGGCGCCTCGAAGATCTTCAGGTCGTCCGGGTTCAGCACGAAGGAGCAGATCGCGATGATGTCGTCCAGGCTCTCGTGGGTCGTGATGATGATGGCGCTGCGGCCGCCGTCGAGCGGGGTGACCTTGGCGCGGCCCATCAGGCCCAGCTCGTCGACCAGGGCCGTGATGTCGCGCGGTTCCACCGCCGGCAGCTCGATCTTGTAGCGGTGCGCACCCTCGGTGGGGTGATGTGCCTTGGCTTCCGCCGTCAGGTAGGACGGCGCCACCACCGGCGCCTGCGGCACCAGTCCCTCGGCCAGGTCGTGCAGCACCATGCGCACGTTGGCGACCGCTTCCCGGTCCACGGCCGCACCGTGGCGGTGGCCGTCCAGCTGCATCTTGAGGCTGTCCTTGGCGGCCAGGAAGGCGTCCACGTGGTTCGAGGTGAGCGCCATCTCGCCCTTGCGGATGCGGTCCAGCAGCGACTCGAGCACGTGCGTGACTTCGCTCATGTCGGTCAGGCCGAAGGTCGAGGCGCCGCCCTTGACCGAGTGCGCGGTGCGGAAGATCGCGTTCAGGTCTTCCGGGTCGGGCGATGCCAGGTCGACGCCCAGCAGCAGCCGCTCCATTTCGGCGAGCAGTTCCTCTGCCTCGTCGAAAAAGACCTGGTAAAACTGGCTGATGTCGATCGTCATGATGAAATCCGTTCTGAAGCCCGCTGCGTTACGGTGTCAGGGCGCATCGAAAAACCGCGAATGCGACGCGCAGTAGGTTTTTCGGTGCGTCCATTAGCCGATGACCTTTTTGACCACTTCGATGAGACGCTGCGGATCGAACGGCTTGACCAGCCAGCCGTTGGCGCCGGCGGCGCGACCCTTGGCCTTCATCTCGTCCGAGGATTCGGTGGTCAGCATCAGGATCGGGGTCTTTGCATAGTTCGGCAGCGTGCGCAGGGTCTTGATCAGGGCCAGGCCGTCCATGCGCGGCATGTTCTGGTCGGTCAGGACCAGGTCCACGCTCTGCAGCTTCGCCTTGTCGAGGCCATCCTGGCCGTCGACCGCTTCCACCACGTTGTAGCCGGCCGCCTTCAGGCTGAAGGCCACCATCTGGCGCAGCGAACTGGAATCGTCGACCGCGAGAATCGTTTTTGCCATGTTTTGCTCCTGCTGTTTTATTCCGGTATGTTCCGGTTGAAATGAAGTGGCTGAATGGTCGGTCAGCGAACTCAGAAGAGTTCGATGTCCCCGCTTTCGAGGTGCTGCTGTTCCACCGACTTGCGCAGCATGCTGCGCAGTTCGAGCGACTGGATCGCCAGCGCCATGCTGACCTTGCCCAGGCGATCGACGATCTCGTCGCTGTCGGTCTCCGGTGCGATCTCGGCGCCGTGCTCGCTGAGCGTGCCCAGGAATTCGCGCAGGCCGGCCACGCGGCGCAGCGTACGGTCGATCAGCTGGCTGGTCATGTCCTGGAACTGCATGCTGGTGATGGCCGAGTTCACGTGCTGGCCGATCTCGCCCGACATGTCGGACAGCCGGGCGCTGTCTTCCGCGCTCGGGGTCTCGCCGGCCAGCAGGCGGTTGATCGCTTCCTGGCGCGTACCGACCGCGGTGTGGATGGCCATGAAGCTGCTGGTCAGCTTGTCGATGGCTTCTTCCAGCAGCAGCTCGGTCTGCAGGAGGTCGGTCTCGACCTCGGTCAGGTGACGGCGTCCGTGGATGGCCACGCCCGACAGCAGGCGCTTCACGTGCGATCCGAGGATCTTTTTTCTTTTCATTCCAGTCTCCAGTCCTGGATCATTGTGCGACGGTCGCAGCGCCGGCGGCGGCGACCGCCCCGGCCGCCGCTGCGGGTTGTTGCGCCGGTACGTCGAGCGAAGCGGCGTCGCGCTGGACGGCCTCCTCGGTCTTCTTGTTCATCACGATGATGCTGATGCGCCGGTTAATCGGGTTGAACGGGTCCTTGCGGTCCAGGTGGGCGGCCGAGGCCAGGCCCACCACGCGCAGCACCTTGTCGTCGCCCAGGCCGCCGCGTACCAGTTCGCGGCGCGAGGCGTTGGCGCGGTCGGCCGACAATTCCCAGTTGCTGTAGCCGGCGTCGCTGAAATACGGGGTGGCGTCGGTGTGGCCCGACAGGCCGATCTTGTTCGGCACCTCGTTGAGCACCATGCCGATGATATTCAGGATTTCCTTGGTGTAGGGCTGCAGTTCGGCCCTGGCCAGCGCGAACATCGGGCGGTTCTGCTCGTCCACGATCTGGATGCGCAGGCCTTCGCTGGTGATGTCGAGCAGCAGCTGGTTCTTGTACTTCTTGAGCAGCGGGTTGACCTCGATGACCGATTCGATCTTGGTTTTCAGGGACTGCAGGCGCTCGGCTTCCGCTTTCGCCACCTGGGCCTTGGCGGCTTCGAGGTTGTAGGTCTTCGAGGTCGGGTCGACGTCGCCCTTCTTGACCTGGCCGTTGCGGCGGGTCAGGTCGGTGCCGCCGCCCTTGATCACGGACGAGGAATCGCCCGCGCCCGAGCCGCCCGCCATCGCCACCTTGAGCGGGGTCTTGAAGTATTCCGAGATGCCTTCCAGGTCGCCCTTGGCGGTCGAGCCGAGCAGCCACATGAGCAGGAAGAAGGCCATCATCGCAGTGACGAAGTCGGCGTAGGCGATCTTCCAGGCGCCGCCGTGGTGGCCGCCGGCGACCTTCTTGATGCGCTTGACGACGATGGGGCGCATGTTTTCGTCAGCCATGCTTCCTCCCTTCGTTCGGCGTCAAGTGATTGGACAAGAGCGGCATGCCTGCTTACTTCTTCTTCTTGATGTGTTCTTCAAGCTCGGCGAAGCTCGGGCGCTCGGTCGAGTACAGCACCTTGCGGCCGAATTCGACGGCCAGCGCCGGCGCATAGCCGTTCAGGCTGGCCAGCAGGGTGACCTTCACGCACTGGAACATCTTGGTCGACTCTTCCAGCTTCTGTTCCAGCACGTTCCCCAGCGGCGAGACGAAGGCGTAGGCCAGCAGGATGCCGAGGAAGGTACCGACCAGCGCTTTCGCGATCAGGATGCCCAGCTCGGCCGGAGGCAGGCCCACCGATTCCATCGTGTGGACCACGCCCATCACCGCCGCCACGATACCGAAGGCCGGCAGGCCGTCGCCGACCTTGGCGATCACGTGGGCCGGGATCGCGCCTTCGTGGTGGTGGGTCTCGATCTCGTTGTCCATCAGGTTTTCGATCTGCATCGCATCCATGTTCCCCGAGACCATCAGGCGCAGGTAGTCGGTCATGAATTCGATGATGTGGTGGTCGGCCAGCACCGCCGGGTACTTCGAGAACAGCGGCGAGGCTTCCGGTGCCTCGATGTCGCCTTCGATCGACATCAGGCCTTCCTTGCGCACCTTCGACAGCACGTCGAATTGCAGGGCCATCAGCTCCATGTACATGTCCTTGGTGTACTGGGAGCCCTTGAAGATGGTCGGGAAGGCCTTGGCGGTCGCCTTCACCGACTTCATGGTGTTACCGACAAAGAATGCGCCGATCGCAGCGCCGCCGATCATCAGCAGTTCGAGCGGCTGCCAAAGCGACGCGATGTGGCCGCCAGACCAGACGAAGCCGCCGAACACGCTGGCACAGACGATGATGTAACCGACAATGACTAACAAGGGAATTCCGCTCCAGAAAGGCCGGACTAGACCGGCATGCTCAAATTAAGTGATTTCGGGAAAAGTTGATGCAGGGAACCACTCTAGCGGGAGAATGGCCCATGGGCAAGTACAAAGCCCCCATTTGTCGCCTAAAAGTGCCAGATATGCAGGGCCGGGCCACCCTCTGTGGGATAGACGGTACGGTTCGGTAAACGATCGTCAATGACGAATTCGTAACTGAGCAGCAGCGAACCCGGACGCATCTCGCGCGCGGCCTTGCGCCACAGCGCCCCCATGGCGGCCGGAGACAGGTAGGCGAAGACCACATCGTAGTCGGCGAAATCGAGGTCTTCGTAGTCGCCGCGGATGAAGCGCGCGCGGCTGCCGGCCAGGCGCGCGCGCAGCCGGCTCACCAGCCAGGGCAGCGGCGCCAGCTCGATGCCGCTGGCCTCGATGCCGGGCCGGCGCCCTGCCAGGTCCAGCACCAGGCCGCCCAGGCCGCTGCCGATGTCGATCACGCGCACCGGATTCCTATCCGGAACAAGCGCGGCGACCGCCTCCCATACGCGCCGGTTGGACGGGTAGTACGGCACCTGGGTACGGTAGGTGGACCAGTACAGCAGCAACAGGAACAGGAAGATGGCGAGGAAGACCAGTGGCGGGACCGCCAGCCGGGTGGCGCCGGCCAGGGCGGCCGGGAACAGCAGCTGGATGGCGCGCCACCAGCTGGCCAGGCCGCGCCACCAGCTCAGGGCGGCGGCGATGAGGCCCTGGATCACCGCCACGCCGAGGTAGGACATCGGAACGCCGGCCGTGGCCAGCAGCCAGGTGAGGGCGAGCGTCAGGGGAAAGGCGGCGGCCTGCAGCAGCAGTGCCGCGACGGCGGGTTTCACTCCGGAGACTGGTTGACGCCCTGGCTTGCGGCGGCGTCCCTGGCATCCTGGGCGTCCTGCGCCTCTTTGGCGTCCCTGGCCTTGCGGGTCTTGCCGGCACGCGAAGGCATGTGGCACAGGCCGCACAGGTAATCCGCGTTCAGGTCGAGCGCATTGACGATGAACTTGCCCTGGCACTTCTGGCACGGGACCAGCACCAGCATGCCGCTCTGGAAGAAGCGCACCAGGGTCCAGGCGCGGGTGAGCGAGAGCAGCGGCTCCTCGCCCGGCTCGGGCGGCATCTGTTCGAGGTAGAGTTTATAGGCCTTCATCACCGCCTGGATGCCGGTGGCGCCGGCATGTTCGACCAGGAAGTTGTGGATGTTGATGAACAGCGAGGAATGGATGTTCGGCTGCCAGGTCAGGAACCAGTCGGTCGAGAAAGGCAGCATGCCCTTGGGCGGAGAGACGCCCTTGAGTTCCTTGTACAGCTTGAGCAGGCGCTCGCGCGAGAGCGAGACTTCGGTTTCGAGCAGCTGGAGGCGCGCTCCCAGGTTGATCAGTTCGATCGCAAGCTGGATTTCCTGCGCTTCCGACACGACACTTTTCTTGCTCATCCCTGCTCCCGCCACTAGTACTGATGTGCGATCCCGGCGGGATCGCGTCTAGCGGGATTTTATACGATCTCTTCGACCGGCTGGCCGGCCATCAGGATGGCGGCGTGCGACTGGGCCAGGCTGCGCTCTTTGGTATGGCTGGTCAGCATCGACAGGATGGCGGTGTCGTCGAAGCGGAAACGGGCCAGCATCATGTTGCCGCTTGCCAGCTTCAGGATCTGGGCGTTGCTCATGCCCTCGATCAGGTCGGCGATGTCGGCCGAGACGCCGAGACGGAAGATGGCGGTGACTTTGTCGGCGCGGATCATCTGCTGGGCCAACATCAGGTAGCTCAGGTTTGCGTCGCGGATTTCAGCCATCATGTCGTTCATCGTCATTTCTATCTCCGTATCCGTTGGTTCGGCGACTTGCGTGTTGCCGATGAGATAGATTCTGACCGTGGGGAAACTTTTTAGATATTGGACGAACTCTGTATTTTTCGTCCGCGAATGACGGACAGGACCCGTAGGAGTTTGTCTGACAAACCCTGCTGGATCACTCTGGCGCCCCTATGAAAACAGGGGCTGGGGGAGGTGCCGCGAAGTTGACACTCCGGGCCAAATTGTGGCGCCCGAATCTGCTTCTGTCGTGCGCTTGCTACGATTTACGTCAAGCTTTGGGAGAACTTTAGGGTTTTCGCAAACTATTTTTTCAATCTTTTGCTGCCCTCTCTACCCTTTAACGGAGCGCCTGGGGAGAACTTTAGGGTTTTTTGAAAATATTTTTCAAGACCCTTTACTGCGCTTCTGGTAGGGGTAACGGCAGGGGTTTGGAGAACTTGAGGGTCTGTCGAAAATTTTTTGAAGTTTTTTTCGTTCACTTGCTACACTGCGGCCCTGAATAAACTTCAGGCCTCAACTATCCTTTAAGGCAAGCATGGAATCTTTACGACTCTGGGACATCAGCCCGACGATCTCGGCTGCCATCCCGGTCTGGCCGGGCGACACCCCCTTCGAGGCCTCCCCGACCTGGGAAATCAAGGACGGCTGCCCGGTCCAGGTCAGCCGCATGACCATGACGACCCACCTCGGCGCCCATACCGACGCCCCCAGCCATTACGACCCGGCCGGCAAGTCGATCGACCAGGTCGACCTGCGCCCGTATATCGGCGCCTGCCGCGTGATCCACTGCCTCGGCGTGGCGGCGGTGGAGCCGGCCCACCTCGCGGGCAAGCTGGACGGCATGCCACCGCGCGTGCTGCTGCGTACTTACGCCAGTGCGCCACAGGAGGCCTGGGACCCGGCCTTCCCGGCCATCAGCCCGGCCGCCATCGAACTCCTGGCGAGCAAGGGCGCGATCCTGGTCGGCACCGACGCGCCCTCGCTCGACCCGCAGGATTCCAAGACCCTGGACGCCCACCACGCGGTGCGCGCCGGCGGCATGGCCATCCTGGAAGGCATCGTGCTGGACGCGGTGCCCGAGGGCGACTATGAACTGGTCGCCCTGCCCCTGAAATTCGCCGGCATGGACGCCAGCCCGGTGCGCGCCATCCTGCGCGCCCTACCCGCCAAGGAAAGCGCATGAACATCTTAGTGAATCAACCCGTCACCCGCGCCGACTGCGTCGCCCGCGACGAGCGCGACCCGCTGCGCGCCCTGCGCGAGCGCTTCGACCTGCCCGCAGGCCTCATCTACCTGGACGGCAATTCGCTCGGCGCCCGTCCGAAGGCGGCATTGGCGCGCGCCCAGGACGTCGTGGCCCGCGAATGGGGCCAGGACCTGATCAAGAGCTGGAACACGGCCGGCTGGTTCGACCTGCCCAAGCGCCTCGGAAACCGCCTGGCACCGCTGATCGGTGCGAAAGAAGGCGAAGTGGTGGTCACCGACACCACCTCGCTCAACCTGTTCAAGGCGCTGGCCGCCGCGCTGCACCTGCAGGCCCAGGGCCCTGGTTCCGCACGCCGTACCATCGTCACCGAACGCAGCAACTTCCCGACCGATATCTATATGGCGGAAGGACTGGTTCAGTGGCTGGAACGCGGTTACCGCGTGCGCCTGGTCGATTCGGTGGACGAGATTCCCGCCGCCGTGGACGCCGACTGCGCGGTGCTGATGCTCACCCACGTCAACTACCGCACCGGCTACCAGCACGACATGGCCGCCCTCACCCGCCATGCCCACGCGGCCGGCGCGCTGGCGGTCTGGGACCTGGCCCACTCAGCCGGCGCGGTGCCGGTCGACCTGCAGGCGGCGGAAGCCGACTTCGCCGTGGGCTGCACCTATAAATACCTGAACGGCGGACCCGGCGCGCCGGCCTTCATCTGGGTACCGCAGCGCCACCAGGCGGCCTTCGCCCATCCACTCACCGGCTGGTGGAGCCATGCGAAGCCCTTCGCGATGGCACACGGTTTCGCGGCCGTTGACGGCATCGGGCGCGCCCTGTGCGGCACCCAGCCGGTGGTCTCGCTGGCCCTGGTCGAGTGCGGGCTCGAGATCTTCGAAGAGACCAGCATGGAGGCCATCCGCGCCAAATCGCTGGCTTTGACCGACCTGTTCATCGAGCTGGTCGAAGCCAGCTGCGCAGGCCATCCGCTGGGCCTGGTGACGCCGCGCGAGCATGCACGGCGCGGCAGCCAGGCCAGCTTCACCCATCCGCACGGCTATGCGGTGATGGCGGCATTGATTGCGCGCGGCGTGATCGGCGACTACCGCGAGCCGGAGATCATGCGCTTCGGCTTCACCCCGCTCTACACCAGCTTTGCCGACGTCTGGGACGCGGTGGCGATCCTGAAGGACATCCTCGACAACCAGGCCTACGATACCCAGGCCGAACGCAGCGCAGTGACCTGAGGAGCCCATATGAACGACCAAGCCAACAACAAGGCGGAGTGGCACGGCGCGAAGCTCGACTTCAAGGAGTCCATGAGCTACGGCGACTACCTGGGCCTGGACCAGATACTGTCGGCCCAGCACCCGCGCTCGCCCAACCACAACGAGATGCTGTTCATCATCCAGCACCAGACCAGCGAGTTGTGGATCAAGCTGATGCTGCATGAGCTGCAGGCGGTGCGCCGCCACGTCCGCGAAGACAACCTGCCGCCGGCCTTCAAGATGCTGGCGCGGGTGGCGCGCATCATGGACCAGCTGGTGCATGCCTGGGACGTGCTGGCGACCATGACGCCGCCCGAGTACACGGCGATCCGTCCCTACCTGGGCGCTTCCTCGGGCTTCCAGTCCTTCCAGTACCGCGAGCTCGAATTCATCCTCGGGAACAAGAACGCGAACCTGCTCGCCGTCCACGAGAAGTCGCCCGAGGCGCATGCCGTCCTCGAACGCGAACTGCATACGCCTTCGGTCTACGACGAGGCGGTGATGCTGCTGGCACGCAGCGGCTTCGGAATCGCGCCCGAGCGCCTGGCCACCGACTGGACCCGCCCCACCGAGGCCGACGACACCGTAAAAGCGGCCTGGCTGGGCGTCTACCAGGATACCGAGCACCACTGGGCGCTGTACGAGCTGGCCGAAAAGCTGGTCGACCTGGAGACCGCCTTCCGCTTCTGGCGCTTCCGCCACGTGAGCACGGTCGAGCGCATCATCGGCTTCAAGACGGGCACCGGCGGCACCTCGGGCGCCAGCTACCTGCGCAAGATGCTCGACGTGGTGCTGTTCCCGGAGCTGTTCGCGCTGCGTACCGCACTCTGACGCCGCTTTCGCCGTACAATCGCCGTTGATCTTTCATTAACGGAGGCGCGATGAAGTGCGACGTACTGATCCTGTCAGGCCTGTGGAACTCCGGCCCCGAGCACTGGCAAACCCAGTGGCAGGGGCGCTATCCTGCCTGGACCAAGGCCCAGCACCGCGACTGGAACTGCCCGGACCGCGACGAATGGGTGGCCGAGCTGGATGCCGCGATCGGCGCCTGCAAGGGCGCGCCGATCCTGGTCGCGCACAGCCTCGGCTGCATGCTGGCGGCGCACTGGGCGCTCAGCGGCTCGCCGCTGAAGGTGGCCGGCGCCTTCCTGGTGGCGCCGAGCGACGTCGAGGCCCCGACCTATCCGGTGCCGGTCAACGGCTTCGCGCCGATTCCGCTCCAGGCCCTGCCCTTCCCGAGCCTGGTCATCGCCAGCACCGACGATCCCTATGTCTCGAACGAGCGCGCCGCGGCCTTCGCCCAGGCCTGGGGCAGCCGCCTGATCCAGATCGGCGACGCCGGCCACGTGAACGCGGATTCGGGCCACGGCCCCTGGCCCGAGGGCGAGCGCCTGCTGCAGGAATTCTGCGACGAGCTCGGACACACGACATGACGATCCTGGCTACGCCACGCCTGCGCCTGGAACCCATCTGCCCCGCGCACTACGAGGGCCTGCGCGTGCTGAACGCCGATCCGGCGGTGCAGCGCTATATCGCGGGCAGGCCCGAGACGCCCGAGGAAACGGCGGCCATGATCGCGCGCGTCCAGGGCCGCTGGAAACAGTTCGGCCATTCGTGGTGGAGCTTCATCGAACAGGACAGTGGAGAACTGGTCGGCGCCGGCTGCATCCAGCACCTCGGCCACGATCCCGCCAACGAGCATGAGATCGGCTGGCGCCTGCGCCCGGACCGCTGGGGCCGCGGCTATGCGACGGAAGCGGCGCGCCGCATGGCGGCCTTCGCCTTCGGCGAGCTGAAGGCGCCGCTGCTGGCGGCGATCTGCCATCCGGACAACGCGGACTCCAGCAAAGTGATGCAGCGTCTCGGCATGCGCTACCGGGGCGAAGAAACCTGGCACGGGCAGACGGTGTCGGTCTACGACATCAGCGCGCAAGCCTGGGCGGCCGCAGAACGCGTCAACAGAGCATGAAGACTTACCACGGCAGCTGCCACTGCGGCAGCGTGCGATTCGAAGCCGACATCGACCTCGGCGCCGGCACCATCAAGTGCAACTGCACGATCTGCAGCAAGATGCGCTTCTGGGCGGCGCAAGTTCCCTCGGCGGCGTTCCGGCTGCTGGCCGGCGCCGAGACGCTGCGCGAATACCGCTACCACACGCGCCGCGACGCCCATTACTTTTGCGGGAACTGCGGCATCAATACCTTCTCCACCGGCGACTCGCCCTCGCTGGGCGCTTTCCACGCGGTAGTGCTGGCCAGCCTGGACGACCTGCCGCCCGCGGAACTGATCGCCGCACCGGTGCGCTACCTCGACGGCCGCAACGACAACTGGACCACGCCGCCGGCAGAAACCCGGCACCTCTGAGCGGAAAACCGGGGCACAGGCCCCGGTCGCTCATTTACTTACTTCGCTACTTGGCGGTCGCGAGCAGCATCTCGTTCAGGCGCTTCACGAACGCGGCCGGATCGCTCAGGCTCCCGCCCTCGGCCAGCATGGCCTGGTCGAACAGGATGTGCGACCAGTCGGCGAAGCGGCCACCGTCCGCATCCTCGTACTTCAGGCGCGTCACCAGCGGGTGGTTCGGGTTGATCTCGAGGATGGGCTTGGATTCCGGCGCATTCTGGCCGGCCGCCTTCAGCATGCGCAGCAGGTTGCCCGACAATTCGTTCTCGTCCGCGACCAGGCAGGCCGGCGAATCGGTCAGGCGGAAGCTGACGCGCACGTCCTTGGCCTTCTCGCCCAGCGCGCCCTTCATCTTCTCGACCAGTTCCTTGTAGCCGGCTTCGACCTCAAGGTGCTCCTTCTTCTCGGCTTCGTCCTCGAGCGCACCCAGGTCCAGGCCGCCCTTGGCGACCGACACCAGTTCCTTGCCCTCGAACTCGCTCAGGAAGGACAGCATCCACTCGTCGACGCGGTCCGTCATCAGGAGCACTTCGACGCCCTTCTTGCGGAAGATCTCCAGGTGCGGGCTGTTCTTCGCGGCGCTGAAGCTGTCGGCGGTGACGTAGTAGATCTTGTCCTGGCCTTCCTTCATGCGCTTGACGTAGTCCTCGAAGGACACGGTCTGCTCGTCCGATTCATTGGCGGTCGAGGCGAAGCGCAGCAGCTTGGCGATACGGTCCTTGTTGGTGGCGTCCTCGCCGATGCCTTCCTTGAGCACCTGGCCGAACTCTTTCCAGAAGGTGGCGTACTTGTCCTTGCCGGCCTGCTCTTCCGAGTTGGCCATCTCTTCCAGCATGCCCAGCACGCGCTTGGTCGAGCCTTCGCGGATCACCTTCACGTCGCGCGACTCCTGCAGGATCTCGCGCGAGACGTTGAGCGGCAGGTCGGCCGAGTCGATCACGCCCTTGATGAAGCGCAGGTAGGTCGGCATCAGCTGCTCGGCGTCGTCCATGATGAACACGCGCTTGACGTACAGCTTGATGCCGGCACGCTTGTTGCGGTCCCACAGGTCGAAAGGCGCGTGCGCCGGCACGAACAGCAGCTGGGTGTACTCGCTGCGCCCTTCCACCCGGTTATGGGTGTAGGCCAGCGGTTCCTGGAAGTCGTGCGAGACGTGCTTGTAGAACTCGTTGTACTGTTCTTCGGTGATGTCGCTCTTCGAGCGCGCCCACAGCGCGCTGGCCTGGTTGACGGTCTCGAACTCGTCCTTCAGCACGGTCTGCTTCTTCTCTTCGTCCCACTCTTCCTTCTGCATCACGATCGGCAGCGAGATGTGGTCCGAATACTTGCGGATGATCGATTTCAGCTTCCAGGACGACAGCAGCTCTTCCTCGCCGGCGCGCAGGTGCAGGATCACGTCGGTGCCGCGGCCCGGCTTCTCGATCGATTCGATGCTGTAGTCGCCCTCGCCGGTCGACTCCCAGCGCACGCCTTCCGAGGCGAAGGCGCCGGCGCGGCGGGTATTCACGATCACGCGGTCGGCCACGATGAAGGCCGAGTAGAAGCCGACGCCGAACTGGCCGATCAGGGCCGCGTCCTGCTGCTGGTCGCCCGACAGCTTGCTGAAGAATTCCTTGGTGCCCGACTTGGCGATGGTGCCCAGGTGCGAGATGACTTCGTCGCGGCTCATGCCGATGCCGTTGTCCGAAATCGTGAGGGTGCGCGCATCCTTGTCGAAGCTGACCTTGATCTTCAGTTCATGGTCGTTGCCGTACAGGGCGTCGTTGTTGATCGCCTCGAAGCGCAGCTTGTCGGCCGCGTCGGAAGCGTTCGAGATCAGTTCGCGCAGGAAGATCTCCTTGTTCGAATACAAGGAGTGGATCATGAGCTGCAACAGCTGTTTTACTTCTGCCTGGAAGCCAAGGGTTTCTTTTTCGGCGACTGCCATCTTGTTCCTCGTAAAAAACATGGGTGGGTGGTTCAACTCGGAGGCATATAGGGGTGGGCAGACCGATTTCAAGGGTCTTTTTGGCAAGATTCGCGGCGGCCGGACTTTTTATTGTGCCGCCTGTCGAATCCGGGCCTCCCCGTTCGTCGTCCTGACAGCAGCACCCCACAACGAATACAGGAGATCGATCATGAACCAGGCAGTGCGTCCCATCCCCGAAGGCTTCCACAGTGTCACCCCGCACCTGGTCTGCGAAGGCGCGGCCAAGGCCATCGACTTTTACCGCCAGGCCTTCGGCGCAGTCGAAATCGACCGCATGCCCGGCCCGGGCGGCAAGATCATGCATGCCAGCCTGCGCATCGGCGATTCGGTGCTCATGCTGTGCGACGACTTTCCCGAGTACGGCAGCCGCGGGCCGCTCGCCCTGCAGGGCTCGGCCGTGGTCATTCACCTGTACGTGCCTGATGCCGACGCGGTCTGGGAACGCGCACTGGCGGCCGGCGGCAAGCCGCTGATGCCGCTGGACAATACGTTCTGGGGCGACCGCTACGGCCAGCTGGTCGATCCCTTCGGCCACCGCTGGTCCATCGCCACCCACCTGCGCGACATGACGCCACAGGAAATCCAGGACGAGATGGCGAAGGCGATGCCTGGCAACTGCCCGGGCGCCTAAGCCCCCAGGGCACGTTCAAGCAGGCGGATCGTGGCCGCGTCCTGCAGCGCCGCGACGTTCAGGCGCATGCGGGTCGACGGCAGCTGGTTTGGCGAAAACAGGCTGCCCGGCGCCAGCAGCAGGTCGTCCTGCATGGCCCGTGCGGCCACCACGTTGGTGTCGCGGCCGGCGTCGACCCAGACGAACATACCGGCGCTCGGGGCCGGTTCCGGCCGCAGGCCGAGCGCCTCCAGCTGGCGCAGCGCCTTCGGGCGCACCGCGTCGAGCCGGCTGCGCACCCGGTCCAGGTGCTTGCGGTAGAGGCCTTCGGACAGGATCTTGTAGACCACGCGTTCGCCGATGTCGCTGGTGGTCAGCGTGGCCAGCATCTTGCGGTCGGCCAGGCGCTGCGCCCGTTCGCCGGATGCCGCGATGAAGCCGACGCGCAGGTTCGGGGCCATCGATTTGGAGAAGCCGCCCAGGTAGATCACCTGGCGCAGCCCGTCCAGCGCGGCCAGGCGCGTCGCATTCCCGGGGTGGAGATCGGCATAGATGTCGTCTTCCACCACCGTGAAGCCGAATTGCTCGGCCAGGCGCAGCACCTGGAAGGCCTTGGCCGCCGACAGCGAGGTCGAGGTCGGATTGTGCAGCACCGAATTGACCACGTACAGGCAGGGCCGGTGCAGGGCCGCCAGCGCGGCCAGCTGCTCCAGGTCGGGCCCGTCGGCGAGACGGCGCACGCCGACCACGTTCAGGCCCATCGCGGAGAACGAGCCGAACATCAGGAACCAGGCCGGATCGTCGACCAGGATGGTATCGCCCGGCCGGCAGAATTCGCGCGCGACCAGGTCGAGCGCCTGGGTCACGCCCACGGTCATCACGATCTGCTCGGGCGGCGCCTCGATCTCGAACTCGGCCAGTTTCAGTTGCAGCTGCTGGCGCAGCGGCAGGAAGCCCTGCGGCGCGCCGTAACCGAGGAAGCCTGCGCTGTTCTGCCGGCTCAGGCCGGCCAGGGCCTTGGCTACCGCGGGGCCGTCGAGCCAGTCGGCCGGCAGCACGCCCGCCCCCGGCGAATGCTGGAGCGGGGCCTGGCGGAACATGCTGCGGATCAGCCAGGCGACGTCGAGGGTGGCCGCGGCACTGGGCGCCGGCGCCCTGGTATCGGCCCCGGATTGCGGCCGCACCCGCTCCCGCACGAAGAAGCCGGCGCCGCGCCGCGAATCGAGGTAGCCCTGCGCCACCAGCCGGTCGTAGCTGGCCACGACCGTGAACGGCGACACGCCGTGGCTCGACGCGAAGCGGCGAATCGAGGGCATCCGCGCGCCGGGGCGCAGCAGGCGCTCGTCGATGCGCGCGGCCAGCGCACGCACGATCTGGTCCGCCAGCGGCTCGCCGGCGTCGCGCGCCAGGTTCAGGATGGGCGTATCGGTCATGTCACCATCACAGTGAAGAAATTAAGTGTCGAAGTGTACTGGGACTGTGTTGGTCCGCAGCGCTAGCATAGACCTGACTCCATGACCGCCGCAAGCATTTCGACAAGGATTTCCATGCGCACCGCCAGCCCCGCAGCCGTTTCAACCACCACCGTCCGTGACGAAAACTGCGGCATGCTGCTCGGCCTGCTCGGCGTGGCGATGTTCAGCCTGACCATCCCGTTCACCCGCATGGCCGTCGCCGAGCTCGACCCCGTGTTCGTCGCGCTCGGCCGCGCACTCGGGGCCGCCCTGCTGGCGGCTGGCTGGCTGGCCTGGCGCCGCGCACCCCTGCCGCCGCGCAGCGCCCTGGTTCCGCTGGCCCTGGTGGCGGCCGGCTGCATCGTCGGCTTCCCGCTGCTGACCTCGATCGCCCTGCGCAGCGTGCCGGCCTCGCACGGCGCCCTGCTGGTCGGCGTGCTGCCGCTGGTCACCGCACTGTACGCGGCCTTGCGCGGCTACGAACGGCCCTCGCGCGGCTTCTGGGGCATGGCCTTGCTGGGATCCGGCCTGGTGGCCGCCTTCGCCCTGGTCGAGGGCGGCGGCAGCCTGCACCTGGCCGACCTGCTGATCTTCGGCGCCGTGATGGCGGCGGCGGTCGGCTATGCCGAAGGCGGCCGCCTGTCGCGCAGCCTGGGCGGGCCGGAAACCATCTGCTGGGCCCTGCTGCTGGCGGCGCCGGCGGTGCTGGCCGCCCTGGCCTGCTACGGCGTCCCGGCCCTGGGCGCGGTCGGCGCCCGCTCCTGGCTGGCGTTTGCCTACGTCACCGCCTTTTCGATGTTCATCGGCTTTTTCTTCTGGTACCGCGGCCTGGCCCTGGGCGGCGTGGCGCGGGTCGGCCAGGTGCAGCTGCTGCAGCCCTTCCTGAGCCTGGTCGGCGCCAGCCTGCTGCTGGGCGAGGCGCTGACCCCGGCCAACGTCGCCTTCGCGCTGGCCGTGGCCGCCGTCGTGTTCGGCGGACGCCGGATGGCGGTACGCCAGCAGTAAAAACACGCTCCAGGCGGCCGGGTGGACGTACAATACCGGCTTCTTTCACCGCAACGTCATGAAAATTATGTCCGTCTACGACAAACTCAAAGAACTGAACATCACCCTGGCTGCACCGGCCACCCCGGCTGCCGCCTACGTCATGTACGTACAGACCGGCAATCTCGTGTTCATCTCGGGCCACATCGCCAAGAACGCCGACGGTTCGCCGAACACCGGCATCCTGGGCAAGGACAAGACCACCGCGGACGGCCAGCTTGCTGCGCGCTCGGTCGCGATCGACCTGATCGGCACCCTGCAGGAAGCCGTCGGCGGCGACCTGACCCGCGTCAAGCGCATCGTCAAGGTGATGAGCCTGGTCGCCTCGACCCCGGAATACAACGAGCAGCACCTGGTCACCAACGGCTGCTCGGAACTGATCGGCGAAGTCTTCGGCGAAGCCGGCAAGCACGCCCGTTCGGCCTTCGGCGTCGCCTCGCTGCCGCGCGGCACCTGCGTCGAGATCGAAATGATCGTTGAAGTTGCCTAAACATTTGTTCAATTAATACCGATCGCGGGCTGGGCCTACCCGGCCCGGTCCATCCCGAGGCCGCCTACCCGCGTGCCTTATAATGGTCCGGCACTACCCGTGCGGTCCCTTCCTGTGAGATAGAGCATGAAAATCGAGAATCCAAATCCCATCCAGTGGCAGTTTTCGGAGCGCGCGCAGCAGCTGCAAAGCTCGTTCATCCGCGAAATCCTGAAGATCACCCAGCGTCCGGAGATCATCTCCTTCGCCGGTGGCCTGCCGTCGCCAGCCACTTTCCCGGTCGAGCGCATGAAAGAAGCGTACGACAAGGTCCTGAGCGAGGCCGGCAAGGTCGCGCTGCAGTACGGTCCGACCGATGGCTATGGCCCGCTGCGGGAATGGATTGCCAACTCGCTCTCCACGGAAGGCAGCCGCATCCAGCCTGAACAGATCCTGATGACCTCGGGCTCGCAGCAGGCACTCGACCTGCTGGGCAAGGTCCTGATCGACGAAGGCAGCCGTGTGCTGGTCGAGACCCCGAGCTACCTCGGCGCCCTGCAGGCCTTCTCGGTTTACCGTCCCGAATTCAAGTCGGTCGACACCGACGAGCACGGCCTGGTCCCAAGCTCGATCGACGCCGTGGCCAAGGGCGCGCGCCTGCTGTACTCGCTGCCGAACTTCCAGAACCCGACCGGCCGCAGCCTGTCGCTCGAACGCCGCCAGGAACTGGTGGAAACCTGCGCCCGCCTGGGCGTGCCGCTGATCGAGGACGATCCCTACGGCGCCCTGTCCTACCGCGGCGAGCCGATGCCGAAGATGGTCGCGATGAACCCGGACGGCGTCATCTACATGGGTTCCTTCTCCAAGGTGCTGACCCCGGGCATCCGCCTCGGCTACGTCTGCGCCCCGCTGCCGCTGGTGCGCCGCCTCGAGCTGGCCAAGCAGGCGGCCGACCTGCACACCGCCCAGCTGACCCAGATGGTGGTGCACGAAGTGGTGAAGGACGGCTTCCTCGACCAGCACATCCCGACCATTCGCAAGCTGTACGGCGACCAGTGCCAGGTGATGCTGGACGCGATGACCGAGCACTTCCCGAGCAGCGTGACCTGGACCAAGCCGGAAGGCGGCATGTTCATCTGGGTGACCCTGCCGAAGAGCATCGACGCCATGAAACTGCTCGATCAGTCGCTGGCGGCCCGCGTGGCCTTCGTGCCGGGCGCGCCGTTCTATGCGAATGAGCCGGCCAGCAACACCCTGCGCCTGTCCTTCGTGACCGTGCCGCCGGAGCGCATCCGCGAAGGCATCGCCATCCTGGGCAAGCTGATCAAGGACATGCTGTAATCCGTCCCTGACATCTGCTCGAGACCGCCGGCCTGCCCGGCGGTTTTGCTTTTTTGTCATGACAAGTGGATATTAGGCAACATAGTATCCACAAGTCACGCCGATGGGAGTATCATCGTTCGCAGCCTTACTTTTCGGCAACTTAGCGATCGTATGAATTCCCCTTGCCCAGCGTTTTCGATGCCCGTCCGCCAGACGACGATCCTGATCGTCGACGATGCGCCGGACAGTCTCGACATGCTCAACGAAATGCTGCGCAGCGAGGGCTATCACACCTTCGTCGCCAACTCGGGCAAGCGCGCCATCGAGCTGGCCGAGCGCGTGCAGCCGGACCTGATCCTGCTCGACGTCCTGATGCCGGGCATGGACGGTTTCGAAACCTGCCGCCGTATCAAGGCGCATCCGGAAACGACCGGTATTCCCGTCATCTTCATCAGCGGCTGCAGCACCACCGACGATGTCGTCTCCGGCTTCGACCACGGCGCGGTCGACTACATCTCGAAGCCCGTGCGCCTGCCCGAAGTCAGGGCGCGCGTGCGCTCCCAGCTGCAGACACAGTCCAGCAGCGAACACCAGAAACGCCAGACCCGCCGCCTGCGCATGATCGTCGAAGGCATGGACGAAGGCCTGATGCTTGTCGGCGCGGACGGACGTATCCAGTATGCCAATCCGGCCAGCGAGCGCTTCCTGGGATGCAAGGAGACCGAACTGGCCGGCCGGCCCCTGGCTGCGCTGCTGGCGGAGCCTGCCGCGAACGACTACGCCGCCTATTTCGACCGGCGCGACGCCGCCCTGCTGGAGCGCTGCCGCGGCACGCGCGAGGTGCTGCTGCAGCAAGCCGACGGCAGCCTGCGCCCGATGGACCTCAACCTGTCGCCGATGGCGGCGGGCGAACAGCTCTATGTCGCCCTGCTGCACGACATCAGCCACCACAAGCGCTCCGAAACCGCCCTGCAGCAGGCGGCCCTGGCCGACCCCCTGACGGGGATCGCCAACCGGCGCCAGTTCGACGCCTGCCTCGAGAAGGAATGGCAGCGCGCGATCCGCACCGCGCGGCCGCTGTCGCTGCTCGTCCTCGACGTCGACCACTTCAAGCTCTACAACGACCTGCTCGGCCACGCGGCCGGCGACGTCTGCCTGCAGGCGGTCGCGGGCTCGCTGCAGGCGCATGCCTTGCGCGCGACCGACCTGGCGGCGCGCTATGGCGGCGAAGAATTCGTGCTGCTGCTGCCGGATACCCCGCATCCGGGCGCGGCCAAGATCGCCGAATCGATCCGCGCCGACATCGAACGCCTGCGCGTGCCGAATCCGCGCTCGTCGACCTCCGACTTCGTCACCGTCAGCGTGGGCGCGGCCACCTTCGTGCCGACCCAGTTCGACGACATCCACTCGCTGTTCCTGGCCGCCGACCGCGCCATGTACGACGCCAAGGCGGCCGGGCGCAACCAGGTACGCTCGGTCGAAGGCGGCTACACCTGGGACGCCATGCAGCGCGCGCTGGCGCGCTAGAAGCGCTGCGGGTAGCCGGTGATCCTGGCGATGTCGCGGTACATCGGCTGCAGCCGGCGGTACATCTTCAGGTAAACCTCGCGGTACAGCCGGTCGTAGACCGCCTGGTTCGCCGCAATCGGCTCGAACACCCGGCCCACCCGCGTCATGGCCTTGATGGCCGTCGCGAAATCCGGATACAGGCCCAGCCCCACGGCGGCGTCGATCGCCGCGCCCAGTCCCGAGGTCTCGTACACGTGCGGGCGCGCGGTCGGCAGGCCGAAGATGTCGGCGGTGAGCTGCATCGCCGCGTCGCTCTGCGAGCCGCCGCCCGACACGCGCAGTTCAGTGATGCGGGCGCCGCCGCGCCGCTCGATCCGCTCCTTCCCCTCGCGCAGCGCATAGGCCAGGCCTTCCAGAATGGCGCGGTAGACGTGGGCGCGCGTGTGCACGTCGCCGAAGCCGATGATGGCGCCCTTGGCCTCACGCCCCGGCACCCGGATGCCCGGCGTCCAGTAGGGCTGCAGCATCAGGCCCATCGAGCCGGGCGGCACGGCGTTCGCCAGCTCGTCGAACAGGCGTTCGGGCGCCACGTCTTCCAGCAGCGCGCGCGACTGCTCGTGGTGGCCGAACTGCTCCTTGAACCAGTTGACCATCCAGTAGCCGCGGAAGACCTGCACTTCGGTACTGTAGGCGCCGGGGATCGCCGCCGGATACGGCGGCACGAAGGGCGTCACCTCGAGGTAGCGGGTGGTGGTGGTGTTGATGGTGGCCGTGGTGCCGTAGCTCAGGCAGCCCACCTGGGGCGTGCTGCAGCCGGCGCCGATCACTTCGCAGGCCTTGTCGGCGGCGGCGGCCAGCAGCGGCAGGCCTTGCGGGATGCCGGTCCCTAGCGCCGCCTGCGCGCCGATCACGCCCAGCTGCGTGCCCGGCTCCTGCAGATCGGGCAGCATGTGCGGCTCCACCGCCAGCGCCTGCCACTTCCAGTCGCGCCGGCCGGCCCACCTGCGCCGGCGGTAGTCGAAAGGCAGATAAGCCACCTGGGAGCCGGACGAATCGGCGAAGCGCCCGCACAGGCGCCAGTTCAGGTAGCCCGACAGCAGCAGGAATTTATCGGTCGCCTGCCAGACCTCGGGCTGGTGCGCGCGGATCCAGTTGATCTCGGCTTCGCCGCGGAAGTAATCGATGGTGCCGTCGACCCGCGCCAGCCTGAAGGCGGTGCGCCACAGCGGGCCGATCGGCGGCACGGTCTCGGTGCGGCGCTGGTCCAGCCAGGTGATGGCGGGTCGCAGCGGCCTGCCCTCGCGGTCGAGGTTGATCACGGTGCCGCGCTGGGTCGTCAGCGCCACGCCGGCAATCCGGGCGCGCTCGGCGCCAGGCTGGGTCCACAGTGCTTGACACGCCTGGCACAGCGCCTGCCAGAAGGCCTCGGGTTCATGCTCGACCCAGCCGGGATGCGCACTCGTGTAGTCCAGCAGCGCGACCTGGGACTTGGCGACGATGCCGCCCTGCAGGTCGAACAGGATGGCGCGTACGCTCTGGGTGCCGTTGTCGATCGCGAGGATCAAGGGTTCGCGCATGGTATGCCGCATGTCTCTTTTCTCTTGTTATGTACAGCCATTGCCGATTAAGCCAGAATAAGCCCTGGTCCTCAAGCGTATTGCCGACATGAATGACAATCGAAGAAACGAACTAAGGCGGATGGCTTGGGAGATCCATGGCGCCGTGGAAGACAGCTACCTCCACCACCCGGCCACCAGGGACGATCCGGAAGCCTGGCGCGAGAAACAGCGCCTGCTGCTGGCGGACATGGCGATCCACCTGCTGCAGACGGCGTTGAAACCGGGCGACATCGAACTGGAGAAGCTGAGGAATAACCTGCACGCGATCCTGACGATTTCGGATCAGTTCCTGCCGCAGGCCGGCTTGAAAGCCGCGACCGACAAGCTGTATATCGACCGCTGACGCGGACCTTATTGCTGGCGGCCTTTCAGCTGTTCCACGACATACGACAGCCACTTGTCATCCGGGTTGGGCCGGCCGCGCACGGTCTCGATATGCTCGAAGCTGCGCCAGGTGGCCGGTTTGCCGCGGAAAACCAGGTAGTGTTCACCGACCACGAAGTTCGGCCGCAGGACGCAATCGGAATCGTTGTGCAGGCGGCCACCGCCGCGCTGCCAGAATGCCTGGTCGCTATGGTCGCTCGATGAAGCTGCGCGCCGCGTCTCGCCTTTCGCGCCGATGAGGACAAATCCTTGTTCGTCAGGCCCCAGGATGCGCTGCTGAACCTCGAACTCGTACTCGACGGACTGGCGTCCGCCATACGCGGGAAGCGGCGTGGGAGTCGCTCGGACCACCCTGGCGACGGAGACATCGGTGGCGAACGCAAGCAACTCCTCCGGTGTCACGACCTGTTCGCGTGGAGGGACAGAGCAGGCATGGCCGAGCGGACTTGCCAATGCCCCCAGCAGCAGCGCGACGCAGGACCGCTTGATGGCATCCCGCCTGAATGATGTGATGAACACTGCTGGCCTCCTCCCGTTGACTGATCAGGCATGGTAACAGTGCCCGGGGGTAGAAATGCTCGCTCTGTCACAAGCGTGCCCGTCCCTGTCGGTTCGGCCGCCGCTGCTATCGAAAAGGTGGACAAAAGTGTGCACCGTTCTCTTCCTGCCCCGAGCCGTCCGGCTGACCGGGCTCGTGCCTGACAGGCGTGACTTTCCCGCCTGCCGCCGGCACCAGGCCGGCGGCAGTGCCCGGCGTTACCGCCTGGCTTGCCACGGGTAGCGCCTTTGCCGCCGCGAGGGCGCCGGTGGCGAGCCGTTGCAGATTGATCGCGGCGTTCACGTCGCGGTCGTGGTCGGCGCCGCACCCGCCGCAGGTCCAGCTGCGCTGGCCCAGGGCGAGACCGCCGTTCTTCGCGCCACACCTGGAGCACAGCTTGCTGGACGGGTACCAGCGGTCCGCCAGCACCAGCTCCGTGCCGTAGCGCAGCGCCTTGTATTGCAGCTGGCGCCGGATTTCGTAGAAACCGACGTCGGCGATCGCGCGCGACAGGCGCACGTTGGCCAGCATGCCCTTCACGTTCAGGTCCTCGATCACGACCGCTTGGTTTTCGCGGCAGAGACGGGTAGTGAGCTTGTGGAGGAAATCGTGGCGCACCCGCGCGATGCGCGCGTGCAGGCGCGCCAGTGCCTTGCTTGCCCTGGTCCGGTTGTTCGACACCGGCAGCCGCGTGTCCTTCGGGATCCGGCCTTTGATTCCGGCCGCGGCCTTGGCCGCTTTCAGCTTGCGCGACAGGCGGCGACTGCGGATGCGTACCCGCCGCAGCGCCGCCTTCAAGGGGCGCGGCGCGGCGATCTTCTCGCCGGTCGACAGGGTCGCGGCGCTGCTCACGCCCAGGTCGACGCCGATGACCCCATCCGCGGTCCGGGAACGGCGCGCTTGCTGGTCCGGCACGTCGACCTGGACGGTGAGAAACCAGTATTCCGCCTCGCGCGCGACACTTGCGCCGAGTATCCTGCCGGGCCAGCGCAGCGCCTCGCGCAGCGCCACCCGGCCGAGCCTGGGAAGC
>NZ_JCASIE010000012.1:0-179268 GCF_059685865.1 Telluria sp. ZB4P36 | reverse complement strand
CGACAGCGGCGCCATTCCCGCATCGGCTTTGTTCCGCCAGCGTTGTTCGCCGAATCCTTCAGCGAACAGCCGCAGGCGGCTTAAGACATGCGTGTCCGTTATTGACAGTACACCTCAGACTGCACCATCCTTTTCCCCATAATTCGCCCTTTGCGCACCGCCAACCGACTGAACTATCCGCACATGCAACCATGGATTCGGGTAATGCTGATTCGGTAGCAACTCAAGTGCACCCGGTGAGGTGGCAAGCACGGGCGTTGTTTTTTCGGTAGTTGCCCCAAGTATTTTCGCGAGTCTGGACGCCGCGAAGTTCCCTGCAGGACTGTTGCTCGGGTTTGACGTTTCTGTACCGCAGGCGAGCCGACGGTATGCGACCGGAGCGCCAAGCGCAGGCATCACGCCATGAATCACACCGGCAATTTTGTCTGGGATGTGTTTCGCGCATGCTCTGGCTACCAGTCCGCCCATCGAGTGCGTCACAAGAATAACTTTGGTGCAGCGTCTCTTGGATTTCGTCCACGATTTAATGATCTCGAGAATACGCTTTTCCAGTAGCTCGGCAGATTTATTGCAGTCCACTAGCCAGCAATATCCCACCGCATAGACTGGATAATAATTTTGCGCATGCTTTACGAGATGACTTTCCGTCAGTGGTGAGAAATCGCGCAGCCCCCACCTTTGCGGGTCGCACGCCATCACGTCCTTCCAGTGCTGTTTGACGAACCGCCGTTTCCCCTGCTCGTCGAAGCCGAATGTTTGGTTCAAGCGCGTTTGCAAAGCATATAACAAGGTGCCATACGAGTCGGCGTGTACTTCGCCCCACCCCCGGTCTCGTACCTCGCGCTCAGTCAACACATAGCCATCGTCGGGTTCAGGCAAGACGACTGGTCCGCCGTCATCCACTTCCAGAGTTGCCGGGTCAAAAAGGAGTTGGCGGTCTTTTGCCGTATAGGTGTCCCAAGCTCGTGATACGCGGAGACCCTCAGCCGCGCCATTAGGCGGTCGCCAGACCGGCCCACCGGGACCGACCTTTTTATTCCGTTCATCTTCAATCCGTCCCAACCGCGGATATTTTTTGGCGCGCAAATTTGTTCCCATGATCCCAGGGACGACTATTATCGGCACGACATTGTTTGGTGGAACGAGGCCGAGGCCGCGGATCGTGAAGTCCTCTGAAGACATGAAAGAATCGACTCGCCATCCGCCGTGTGGCAAAGGAACGAGCGGAGGCAAAGGCCTGGTCGGTTCACGCATGACGGTTCCCGACAGCTTAAGTGGTCGACGGAAGCAGTTCGAAATGCACCGGCCCCAACTCCTCACTCTGCATCAGCGCGGTACGGCCTTCTTCGTCGCTGGTGCCTTGAATGGTTCTGCCATCGCTGAGGTGGGCAATATAATTTTGATGTGGAATCGGTTCACGCGTTTGGAGATGGCGCAGGACAACTCGCTCTGTGGCTTTCAGTGGCGTCTTCGCAAACTCGGGGTTGGTCGGAGCCACGCCGCCGGCCGGCCCCCGGGAGATACCGGTCGCGTTAATCACGTGTTTACCGGCGCTCTGCTGCGTGATCGTGTCATTGGCCCATTCCGTCTGCGCGCCCTGCGAGATGATCCGGACCATCGGCGCTTCGATGTGTATCGCCTCCGCCGAAATCAGGCTGATCTTGCCCGAGGATTTGACCTCGACAGCCCCCTGATGGGCCTCCAGCAGGATATTTCCCCTCCCCGCCACGAGTTTCACTCCCAGAGCCTGGGCAAACGCGCTGATCCCGCGCGCCGCGCGCAGGAAGATGTTCCGCCCTGCCGAGGTCCGTGCATCGCCCCCGCTGACCACGTCGAGCTGGCTCTCGGAGCCAAGGGCGACATTGTCCTGGCTGGCCAGCACGATGCCGGCCGGCGCCGTCACGGCCACCATCGGCTCGGCGCCCTTGTCGCCCGGGGCGGTATTGGAACCCTGGTCCCAGCGCCGCAGTTTTTCCGACAGGTCGCCGAGACGCTTCGCGCTCGGCTCGTCGTCCGTGTGCTGTTCCGCCAGCTTGACCACCTCCTCCGCGATGCTCTGCATCAATTCGGCTAGGCCGACCAGCCCGGCGCGCGCCAGATGGCTTCCCTGGGCCGACGGTGCCGCCTCGGCGGTGAGGAGCACCCCGTCCTTGCCGCGGATCGCCACGCTGTGGTCGCTGCGCAGTTCGGCGCCTTCGCCGCGCGGCTCGGCCGTGCCATTGGCTTTCGGATGGGTCAGCCAGCCGAGGTTCAGCTGGGCGGCGCCGTGGTCGCTCGCCAGCTGGGCGCTGATTTCGCCGCGGGTATCGTCGAAGCGCAGCTGGTTGCCGCGTACTCCGCCGATCTCGTGGGTGCGGGTGCCCGACAGGTAGCGGTTGCCGGGCAGCCCGCCGGCCGTGCTCAGCGCCGGCGGCTCGCCGCGCTGGTTGAATACCTGCGACAGGATCACCGGCCGGTCCGGGTCGCCGCCGAGGAAGGCCACCAGGACTTCGCTGCCCACGCGCGGCAGCGACAGGCTGCCGCATTGGCGGCTGGCGCCCGGGCCGCTGCC
Organism: Telluria sp. ZB4P36; assembly: GCF_059685865.1. Taxonomy (NCBI): domain Bacteria; kingdom Pseudomonadati; phylum Pseudomonadota; class Betaproteobacteria; order Burkholderiales; family Oxalobacteraceae; genus Telluria; species Telluria sp. ZB4P36. The sequence continues at coordinate 176,717 of NZ_JCASIE010000012.1, read as the reverse complement.
GGCCCAGTTGGAAGCAACCCGCACCCAGGCCGAATCGGCCGGCGTGTCGGACGCCCCGGCGCCGTGGGCATGCGTGTGGTCGGCGCCGCGCATGCCCGGGAAGCGGATCTTGACCCGTCCCAGCGCGTCGCAATGCACTTCCTCGCCGGGCGGGCCGGTGACGATCGCGCTTTGCAGCTGCGGATGCGGCAGGTCATGGCGCGGATCGAAGGCGGGTACCAGCGGGACTCCGCGCCGCACCGCGTCGAAGCGGATCCGGGTACGCACGCCGTCGCCGCCCACCGGATGCTCGTTCGGCGCCAGCATGGCGTTCTCCGGGCTGTAGGGCCCCATCAGGCGCCGTACCCGTGCCGACAGGTCGGCCGGCAGGTTGTTCTCGGCTTCCAGCCAGACGGCGGTCACGACGAAATCGCGTTCGGCCTCCGGGTGGGTGTCGATTTCGGGATGCCCGCTGAGGGTGAAGTACTCGCCCGCGCACAGGTCGCGCACGCTGCCTTCGCCGTGGAAGCACTTGCTGTCGAATTCGTGCCGGTTCATGCGCACCTGGCCGAGCCGCCAGTGGTCTTCGACGTCGTTGCCGGCATGCGGCATCTCGACCAGGTAGTCGTCCAGCGTGGCCGCCAGGGCGTTGCCGCTGCGGCCCTGGTCGGCCATGCTGCGCGCGCTGGTGCTCATGAACTGCGTGCCGGTGGGATTGCGGTAGTCCCAGCTATGGCGCGTGATGAGGCCCGGCTGCAGGCGCCGGGCGGCGCACCAGGAGACGACCGTGTCGCGTTCTTCGGTCGCGTCGTCGCGGTGGTAGCGCACCGTGCCGGCGGCGCTGCGCGGCAGTGAGGCGGGATCGGAGAACAGCATCAGGGTGTGGACCGGCGTGTCGTCGGGCTCCTGGTCGGTGCTGCCCGCGCGGGCGCGGCCCGGGCGGAAGGTCCAGGCGATGCCGCGGCGCTTGAGCAGGCGGCGCACGAAGGCGGCATCGGACTCGTTGTACTGCATGGTCTGTTCGCGCGGCGGGTAGAGGCGCATGTCGAACAGCGGGTCGAGCTCGTAGTCGAAGGCGCTGGCCATGATGCTGTTCGACTGGCGCCATTCGTCGAACAGGACCTGCACGATCTCGAGTTCGTTCTGGTAGCGGAACACGCGGCTGTTGACGCGCTTTTCCATGACCGCCAGCGCGTCGCGCAGCACCAGCTGGTAGACGGCCAGGCCGCCGTCGTGGTCGCCGGCGCGGGCCTCGGCGACGATGCCGCAGATGCCGCGCAGCTGGCCGCGGTCGGTCACCATTTGCAGTTCGGCCGGCAGGGCGATGAGTTCCTTGAGCGGGAGGCGCGGCGTATCGGCGACGCAGGTAACCACGTATTCGAAGCCGCCACAGACCGACTCGTGACCCTGGACGCGCTGCGGCAGCAGCAGTTCGTCGGCCAGGTGGTCGGCATGCCCCAGCCGCAAGCGGATCGGCCGGTGGGCGGTGGTCAGCGATTTCTCGTGCCGCAGCATCCGCAGGAATTCGCTCGCGCTATCCAAATCACTCTCCCGGGTGTCAGTGCTGCAGTCGCAGCGAAGAGTGCATCTTGGCAGAACGGAACAGCGGGAGCCTTGTCGTGCCTCAGCGCTCCAGACGAACTAATCCCGGTAGCCACGGTCGCGGCAAGCCGCTGCCCAAGCTTTGCTACCTGGTGGCGCAGCGACTGCTACTTTGCTACTTAGCTATTTGTCCAGTGTCTGCCCGGTAGCCGCCAGGCGCGGAATCGCCGCCAGCGTGTTCCGGCGGACGGCGTCCCTCACCTCGTCCACGCCGATGCCGCGCAGTTCGGCCAGGGCCGCACCGATGGCGGGCAGCTGGTCCGGCGTGTTGCGCCCCGGGTGGATCCAGGACGGCGCGATGTCCGGCGAGTCGGTCTCCAGCACGATCGCCGTGAGCGGCAGGTCGGCCGCCAGGCGCCGGATCTGGAGGGCGCGGGTAAAGGTCATGGCGCCGCCGAAGCCGAGGTGGAAACCCAGGTCGATGTAGTTCTGCGCCTGCTGGAAGCTGCCGTTGAAGGCGTGCGCGATGCCTGCCGGGGGACGGATCTGGCGCAGGTGCTTCAGCACCTGGTCCTGGGAGCGGCGCACGTGCATCATGACGGGCAGGCCGAAGTCGCGCGCGATGCGCAGCTGCTCGCGCAGGAAGCGCTCCTGTTTTTCGCGGATTAGCGGTTCGCACAGGAGCGGGATGAAGAAATCGAGCCCGATCTCGCCGACCCCGACGAAGTTGGGGTCGGCCAGCGCCGCCTCCACGGCGCCGCGCAGCACCTCGAGGTCTTCGTCGCGCGCCTGCGGCACGCAGATCGGGTGTATGCCGAGGGCATAGCTGACGTTCGGGGCCCGCGCCGCCAGCCCGGCCACGGTCTCGAAGTTGGCGCGCTCGACCGCCATCGCGACGATCATCGACACGCCCGCCTGCCCGGCCTGCGCCGCCACCGCGAGCGACTCCTCGCCGAATTCATGGGCGTCGAGGTGGCAGTGGGTGTCGATCCACATGCTCAGGGCTCCACCGGCAGCAAGCCGTGCTCGGTGAGCCGGAACACGCGGTCGCAGCGGCGCGCCAGTTCCATGTCGTGGGTGACGATGACGAAGGCCGTGCCGAGGGTGCGCGACAGCTCCAGCATCAGGTCGAAGATCGTCTGGGCGGTGCTGTGGTCGAGGTTACCGGTCGGTTCGTCCGCCAGCACGCAGGCCGGTTCGGTCACCAGGGCGCGCGCCAGCGCCACCCGCTGGCGCTCGCCGCCCGACAGTTCGCCCGGGCGGTGCACCACCCGCTTGCCCAGTCCCACGCGCCCGAGGATCGCTTCGGCCTTCTCCAGGGCCGCCTCGCGCTTCTCGCGCCGGATCATCAGCGGCATCATGACGTTGTCGAGCGCAGAGAATTCCGGCAGCAGGTGGTGGAACTGGTAGACGAAGCCGAGCGAAGAATTGCGCAGTTCGCCGCGGCGGGTCTCGGACAGGGTCGCGAAATCCTCGCCCAGCAGGGTGACGGAGCCGGTCGACGGCGTATCGAGCCCGCCGAGCAGGTGCAGCAGCGTCGACTTGCCGGAGCCTGAGGCGCCGACGATGGCGACCCGTTCGCCGCGGTAGATGGCGAAGTCGATCGCGTCCAGGACCTTGACCGTGTAGTCGCCCTGTTTGAAGGTCTTGCCCAGGCCGCGGCAGGCCAGCACCGGGGCGGCAGAATGGTTCGTTGGGTTATTCATAACGCAGCGCCTCCGCAGGTTTCACGCGCGACGCAGACCAGCTCGGGTACAGGGTCGCAGCAAACGCCAGCAGCACGGATACGCCGCCGATCTTGAAAACGTCCGGCCAGCGCATGTCGGACGGGACCGCGCTGATCAGGTAGATATCTTTCGACAAGAACTGCACTCCCAATACACTTTCGATAAACGGAACGATGACGTCGATGTTCAGGGCCACCAGCACGCCCCCACCCACGCCCAGGATGGTGCCGAGGATGCCGACCAGGGCGCCCTGCACCATGAAGATCTTCATGATCGAGCGCGGCGAGGCGCCCAGGGTGCGCAGGATGGCGATGTCGGCCTGCTTGTCGGTCACCGTCATCACCAGGGTCGACACCAGGTTGAAGGCGGCCACCGCGATGATCAGGGTGAGGATGATGAACATCATCTTCTTTTCGGTCTGTACGGCGGCGAACCAGTTGGCGTTGAGCTTGGACCAGTCGCGCATCTCCAGGCTGCCCGGCATCGACTGCTTCAGTTCGGCCGCCACCAGCGGGGCCTGGTGCATGTCGGCGATGCGCAGGCGCAGGCCCATCGGCGCAGGCAGGCGCTCCATGCGCTGGGCATCCTCGACGTGGATGAAGGACAGCGCGGCGTCGAAGTCCATGTGGCCGGCCTCGAAGATCCCGGACACGGTGAAGCTGCGGCTGCGCGGCAGCAGGCCGGCCGGGGTGACCTGCCCCTGCGCCAGCAGCATGGTGACCTTGTCGCCGATGCCGACATTGAGCGAGCGCGCCAGCGCATAACCCAGCACGATGTTGAAGGAGCCCGGCTGGAGCGACGCGAGGCTGCCCTGGCGAATCTGCTTCGCGATGTCGGAGACCTTCGGCTCCTCGGCAGGCAGCACGCCGCGGATCACCGAGGGCCGCATCACGCCTTGCCCCTCGAGCAGGCCCTGGGTTTCCACGAAGGGCGCGGCTGCCCGCACCGCCGGGTTCTTCAGGGCTTCCTGCCCGGCGGCGCGCCAGTCGGGCATGCTGCCGGATTGATCGAACACCTCGATGTGGGCCAGCACCGACAGCATGCGGTCGGTAACGTCCTTCTGGAAGCCGTTCATCACCGACAGGACGATGATCAGGGCGGCCACGCCCAGCGCGATGCCGGCGACGGAGATCAGGGAGATGAAGGAAATGAAGCTGTTGCGGCCACTGCGCTTGCCGGCACGCGTGTAGCGCAGGCCGACCAGCCATTCATATGGCAAATTCTGGGTAAGTCTCATGGTCTCCGTCGTTGTCGAGTCGATTCATTCATAGCGCAGCGCCTCGGCCGGCTTCACGCGCGAAGCCGACCAGCTCGGGTACAGCGTCGCCACGAAGGCCAGCAGCACGGCCACGCCGCCGATCCAGCCGACGTCGGCCCGGCGCAGCTGGGACGGGATCTCGCTGATCAGGTAGACCTCCTGCGACAGGAACTGCACCTTGAAGCTGCGCTCGATGAAGGGCACGATGACGTCGATGTTGAGCGCCACCGCCACGCCGGCAATCACGCCGAGCAGGGCCCCGAGCACCCCGACCAGGGTGCCCTGCACCATGAAGATGGTCATGATCGAGCGCGGCGAGGCGCCCAGGGTGCGCAGGATGGCGATGTCGGACTGCTTGTCGCGCACCGTCATCACCAGGGTCGAGACCAGGTTGAAGGCCGCCACCGCCACGATCATGGTGAGGATGATGAACATCATGCGCTTCTGCGATTCCACGGCCGCGAACCAGATCGCGTTGACCTTCGACCAGTCGCGGATGAACAGCTCGCCCGACATGCTGCGCTGCAGCTCGGCCGCCACCCGCGGCGCCCCCTGCATATCGGCCAGGCGCAGCCGGATGCCGGCCGGTGCGGCGACGCCGGCCAGCCCCTGGGCATCCTCGATGTTAGCGAAGGCGAGCGAGGAGTCGAATTCGAAATGGCCGGCCTCGAAGATGCCGGCCACGGTCAGCGGCCGGGTGCGCGGCAGCGTGCCGCCTGCGGCCGCGCCCTTGCCGGGCGCCGGGACGGACGCCATCAGCAGGGTCAGGCGGTCGCCTACCTTGACGTCGAGCGACCTGGCCAGCGCGCGCCCGATGACGACATTGAAGGAGCCCGGCTGCAGCGCCTCGAAGCGTCCTTCGCGCAGGTGTTTGGCCACATCCGACACCCTGGGTTCCTGGGCCGGATCGATACCGCGCAGCAGGACCGGCTTCATGACGCCGTCGCTGAGCAGCATGGCCTGGGTTTCGGCGAAGGGCGCGGCGGCGCGCACTTCCGGGTTGCGCAGCGCTTCCTGGACGGCCGTGCGCCAGCCCGGCATCTCGCCGCGCACGTCGAACACCTCCACGTGCGCGAGCACCGACAGCATGCGCGCGGTCACCTCCTTCTGGAAGCCGTTCATCACCGACAGCACCACGATCAGCGCGGCCACGCCGAGCGCGATGCCGGCCACCGAGGCCATCGAAATGAAGGAAATGAAGCTGTTGCGCCCGCTGCGCTTGCCGGCCCGGGTGTAGCGCAGGCCGACCTGCCATTCGTAGGGCAGCTTGTGGGTGATACTCATGAAATCGGTAAATGTGCGTTATTGGTTTGCCAACCCGACAGTTTGCCAGACATCGGCGTTTCATGGCGCAAAAGAAAGCAAGGCGCGTGCGGCCGACCGTTCGCTCCAGCCGTATTTGCCCTAAAATAGCGGTATGTCGCACATTACGCTCGTCCTGCCCCACCTGCTCCCGCTCCCCGAATTCGCGCCCGACCTGATCCGCGCCCTGCAGGCCCCGGCGCTGGCTTCCCTGCTCACCCGCACCAGCGCCTACGAACGCAGCGCGGCCACCGATACCGCGCGCGCCCTGCCGCACGAGCAATGGCTGGCCCGGACGCTCGGACTGGCACCGGACGGCCGGCCGGCCTTTGCCGCGGCCGCCATGCTCGGCTTCGGGCACGACCCGGCCGACGGCACCTGGTACATCGTCAACCCGGCCCACATCCAGATCGCGCGCAGCCACTCCATGATGGCCGATCCGCGCCAGCTGGGCTTAAGCGAAGATGAAGGCCGCGCCCTGTACGAGGCGGCCCGCCCCCTGTGTGAAGAGATCGGCCATGCGCTGCTGTACGGCGATGCCCAGACCTGGTTCCTGCGCGCCGACGGCTGGACCGGCATCGACGCCGCCACCCCGGACGCGGTGGCCGGCATGGACCTGAGCGACTTCGTCCCGCGCGGCAAGGAGGCCCTGCCGCTGCGCAGGCTGCAGAACGAAATGCAGATGCTGTGGCACACCCATCCGGTGAACGCCGCGCGCGAAGCGCGCCGCCTGCCGGCCGTGAACTCGTTCTGGTTGTGGGGCGGCGCGGCTGATGCGCCGCGCCCGCCCGGCCAGTTGAGCAGCATCGGCGTGCCGGGCTGGATCCGCGGCCTGTCGAGCCGAGCGCTGGGGTCGCTCGACGAGTTGGACGGCGCGCTGGCCCAGGACGGTACGCTCGTGGTCGGCTACCTGGCCGAAGCCGCCATTGCGGCCGACTGGGGCACCTGGATACAGCAAGTCCAGCAGCTGGAAGAGCAACTGTTCGCGCCCCTGCATGCGGCGCTCGTGCTGGGCCGCATCAAGAAGCTGCGCCTGGTGCTGAGCAGCCGCGAAGCCCTTGCCGAATTCACCACGACCGCCATGGCGCAGCGCGCATTCTGGCGCCGGCCGACACTGGAACGACTGACTTGAGTACCCCAACCCGTATTACCACCCGCCCCTGCCCCTTCCGCACCTCCGAGATGCTGCGCCAGGGCGGGGTTCACCCGGTACTCGCGCGCATCTACGCGGCGCGCGGACTGCTGGATGTGCGCGAGCTGTCGAGCGAACTGGCGGCCCTGGTGCCGCCCGGCGCCCTGCGCCACATCGATGCGGCAGCCGTGTTCCTGGCCGACGCCATCGCCGCCAACAAGCGCATGACCATCGTCGCCGACTACGACTGCGACGGCGCCACCGCCTGCGCCACCGCCCTGCGCGGCCTGCGCATGATGGGCGCGAACGTCGACTACATCGTGCCGAACCGCTTCGAGTACGGCTATGGTCTGACGCCCGAGATCGTCGAACTGACCGCGCGCGAAAAGTCGCCGGACATCATCATCACCGTCGACAACGGCATCGCCAGCATCGACGGCGTGCTGGAGGCCAACCGGCGCGGCATCGAAGTGGTGGTCACCGACCACCACCTGCCGGGCGATGCGCTGCCGCCGGCACGCGTGATCGTCAACCCGAACCAGCCCGAGTGCGGCTTCCCCAGCAAGCACCTGGCCGGCGTCGGCGTGGTGTTCTACGTGCTGCTGGCGCTGCGCGCCGAGCTGCGCAAGCGCGGCGTGTTCGACGCCCAGACCCAGCCCAAGCTGGACAGCCTGCTCGACCTGGTGGCGCTGGGCACGGTGGCCGACGTGGTGCGCCTGGACGCCAACAACCGCATCCTGGTCGCCCAGGGCATCAAGCGCATGCGCGCGGGCCGCATGCATGCCGGCGTGGCCGCCCTGTTCCGGGTGGCCGGCCGCGAAGCGCGCTGCGCCTCGCCGTTCGACCTCGGCTTCGCCCTGGGGCCGCGCCTGAACGCCGCCGGCCGGCTGGAAGACATGGCGCTCGGGATCGAGTGCCTGGTGACCGACGACGTCGGGCGCGCCTGGGCGATCGCCCAGCAGCTCAACGAGATCAACCTGAAGCGCCGCGAGATCGAGGCCGAGATGCAGGACACCGCCCTGCTGCACCTGGACAGCTTCGAGCCCTCGGGCGCCAGCACGATCAGCGTGTTCGACGCAGGCTGGCACCAGGGCGTGATCGGCATCGTCGCCTCGCGCCTGAAAGAAAAATTCTACCGGCCGACGATCACCTTCGCGCCGGGCAGCGAAGGCTGGATCAAGGGCTCGGGCCGCTCGATCCCCGGCTTCCACCTGCGCGACGCCCTCGACCTGGTGTCGAAGCGGGTGCCGGGCCTGATCGACAAGTTCGGCGGGCACGCGATGGCCGCCGGCCTGACCATCCGCGCCGAGCACTTCGACAGCTTCCAGCAGGCCTTCGAGGCGGTCGGTCAGGCCTGGCTGACCGAGGCCCAGCTGGAACGCATCATCGAGACCGACGGCCCGCTCGAGGACGAGTTCTACTCGACCCAGTTCATCGAGCAGATGGATGGGCAGGTCTGGGGCCAGGGATTCGCGCCGCCGGTGTTCTGCGACGAGTTCCGCGTGGTCAGCCAGCGCATCCTGAAGGAGCGCCACCTCAAGCTGCTGCTGGAGAAGAACGGCCGGCGCTACGATGCGATCTGGTTCGGGCATACCGACAGCCTGCCGGAGCGGGCGCGCGTGGCGTTCAGGCTGGATGCCAACGAGTACAACGGCGTGACCAAGGTGCAGCTGCTGGTGGAGCACGCCGAAGCGGCCTAATTACTTCTTGGATGGCGGCGGCCCGAAATCCGAGCCGCGGTCGAACACCACTTCCCACTGCCCCGGCGCCTTCAGGCGCCAGATCGAATTGAAGCGGCCGATCCGCTGGCCGGCCGCGTTGTAGATCGGCCCGCCGCTGTAGGCCAGCGTCCCCGAATCCACCACCTCGACCTCTTCCGGCTCCCACGAGAACGGCGGCTGCGGCTTGTCGTAGAACTGGCGCCAGCCCCTGGCGATCGCGCCCTTGCCGCGCAACGGTCCTTCCGCGCCGAAGAAAATCGCTTCGTCCGCGATGAAGCGCTTGAAACCCTCGAAATCGCGCGCCTTCATGGTGGCGGCGAAAGCGCGCTCCGCTTCCATCACCTGTTTCTTCAGGTCATTGTTGGAATCGCGCGCATTGCCGGCCGTAGCCAGCATCAGACATGCAACAAGAAGAGAAAGCGAACGCAGACGCATCAGTGTATCCTCCCGAACCTTTTCTGTATGGAAAGGTTGACGATTCTGTCACGGGTGCGCGCCGCTTACAACCGGTAGTTGCAATGCATCCGAAATCGGAGTATAACAACTCCAATTACGGAGATTCCTATGAGCTTAGCCTACGCCTACCCCAAGAGCCGCTTCGAACCGGCGGTGCTGGTCGACCTGAATTCGCGGGCCGAGCGCGAGCGCCTGTCGCGTTCGGCGCTGATCGGTTTCTTCAAGCTGGCGGCAGCCTGGGGCGTCCGTGACGACGACGCGCGCGAGCTGCTCGGCGGCCTGTCCTCGTCGTCGTATTACGACTGGAAGAAAAACCCCGACCGGGTGCTCGAAGTCGACCGCATCACGCGCGTGTCCTACCTGCTCGGCATCTACAAGGCCCTGCACATCCTGTACGGCGACAAGCTCGCCGACGAATGGGTCCACCTCCCCAATACCAATCCGGTGTTCGCCGGCCGTACGCCGCTGGCCTATATGCTGGCGGGCGGCCTGATCGCCATGCAAACGGTGCGCAAGCTGCTGGACGCCCGCCGCGGAGGCCTCTGATCTTGCCGCCGCTGCACAAACTCACCCAGCTGCGCCAGTACGACACCTGCCGCCTGATTCCCTCCCGTTTTGCCGATGCCGAAGATTCCGTGCTGGCGCCGCTGGCCGACAGCGACGCGACCCTGGCGGACCTGTTCGACCTCGACAACGCGACCAATGAACGCCTGCGCGGCGAGTCCGGCCTGCTGCCGGGGATCGGGATGGACGAACTGGTGTTCGGCGTGCCGAACTTCCGCATCATCAATGCGGCCTTCACCTATGCGCGCCCGGAAGGCAGCCGCTTCAACGACGGCGAGCGCGGCGCCTGGTACTGCGCCTTCGCGGCCGAGACGGCGCTCGCCGAAGTCATCTTCCACAAGACGGTCGAGTACTCCGAGATCGATCGTTTCGACGACAGCGTCAGCTACCAGATGCTGCTGGCCGATTTCAGCGCCGGTTTCCACGACCTGCGCGGCGTCGACGCGTACAGGAGCTGCCTGGATCCGGACAGCTACATCGCCTCGCAGGCGCTGGCCGCCGAGCTGCTCGAAGCCGACTCGATGGGCATCATCTATCCGAGCGTGCGCGACCCGAACGGCACCTGCCTCGCCTGCTTCCGCCCCGCACTGGTGGGCAATGTACGCAAGGCGCAGACCTATCGGTTAACATGGGCGGGTTCGCCGCAACCGGCGGTCGAGATCACCTAGATTTTTTAAGCGTATGAAGACGAATCCCGAAAAAGACACCGAACTGCACGACAAGATCAACCGCGAAACCGGCCGCGTCAAATGGCGCGAACTGGAACGCCACTTCGCCAGCGGGTCGGTGATCTACGTGAGCGAGGAACTGGACCTGATCGACGTCGCACTGCGCGTGGCGCACGACGACAAAGCGAGCATCCTGAAGTGGATGACGGCGGGTACCGTGGCCAAGGTCAGCGACCTGCAGGCCCAGACCTGGACGGCGGCCGATGCGACGCTGTGGGCGTCGGTGGTGAGTCCGTTCGTGCTGGTGCAGCCGGAAAAGAAGTCCTTGCACTGAGCGGGCCGGCGCGCGCTCAGCGCTTGCCCTCGGCCCGATGCGTCAACGCATGCGCCGCCCGCCGCATATACTGGGCCGCCTTCTCCGGATCCTTCTCCATCATCCCCAGCTGCTGCCAGGCCTCCGGATAATCCAGCTGGGTCGCTTCAATCAGCCAGCGCCGCGCCTCCGCCTCGTCCTTCGGCACGCCATCTCCTTCGAGCAGCATATTCGCCAGCAGGAACATCGCCTCCGGCATGCCGCGCGCCGCCGCCACGCCCAGCCAGTGGGCGGCGAGCGCCGGCTTGCCGCCGTCGCGGTAGGCCATCCCGCGCCGCAGGGCGATGTCGCCCTCGTCGCCATGCTGGGCCAGCGCAGGCTGGAGCAGCATCAGGGCGGCCAGCGCCGCAACAAATAAGCGCTTCATTTCGACAGGTCGATCGCGTACAAGGCCATGCCCTTGCCGCGCCCATCGTCGGCGGCGATCTGGCTGACATTGTGCAGCCCGGCCGCATGGGCGAGTTCCGCCATGCCCGGCGCCGACGAGAACACCACCGGCCCGGCGGTCTTTACTGGAGCGAAGCGCCAGCTGCGCGCGGACGCGTTGGCCGCACGGGTCAACTCCTTCGCCGCTCGCACGTAGGCGATCATGACGTCGCGGTTGTTGTCAGGCGACGCGATCACGGTCTTGCTGCCGTCCAGTCCCGGGAAGTGGCCGCCGCCGCTGGCACGGTAGTTATTGGTCGCGACCAGGAATTCCTGCCCCAAGGCCACCGGCTTGCCGCGCCAGGACAGCTTGTGGATACGCTCGCCCGGGGCGCGCGTCACGTCGATCTCGTAGGACACCTCCGGCGAGGTGACGGTATCGAAGTTATAGCTCGGCACCGCCAGGTTGACCAGCACCTGCGGCTCGGCCCTGCCCGGGTCGATGGTATGGAAGCGCTGCGCCGCCTTCTCCAGCCAGGCCTTGAACTGGGCGCCGTTCACCTTCACGGCGTACAGGGCGTTCGGGTAGAGGTACAGGTCGGCCGCGTTGTTCAGCGCCAGGTCGCCCGCCTTGACGTCGGTGTAGTCGGCAGGCCCGGCGGTGCCGCTCTTGAAGGGCGCGGTCACCGACAGCACCGGCAGGTCCTTGTATTGCGGCAGGTTGGCGGCGACGTACTTCTGCACGTACTCGGTCTGCGCCTGGTTGATCACCTGCAGGGCCGAGATCTCGCCCACGTCGGCAAAATAGCTCGACATGCGGAAGTCGGTCCGGCCGACCGGCGTCTTTACATACCGGATGGTCGCTTCATGCTCTTCCCGCACCAGGGCCATGACGGCCGGATCAGCCTCGACGTAGGTCTTATTGCCAGTCTGCGCGGCGCGTGCCTCGACCCGGGTCTTGTCCTGCTCGACCCGCCAGCGCTTGCCGTCGTGCTTCAGGTGCAGGCCGATCACCCCGAGGTGCTTGCCCCACAGGTTTGCCATCACGGTCGGCACGCCATGCACCAGGCCTTTGGCCTTGTCCACGCCCGGCAGGTTGAACTGGGCCACGGTGCTGTCGGCGGCCGGGAACAGCTGGTGCGAATGCCCCAGCAGCATGGCGTCGATGCCCGGCACTTGCGCCAGGTACCAGTTGGCGTTTTCCATGGCCGGCGTGTAGGGGCTGTCATCGAGGCCGCCGTGCGAGATCGCGACGACCAGGTCGGCGCCCTTCCTGCGCATCTCGGGAACGTATTTCTGCGCCGCCTCGCGCACGCCGCTGGTGTAGACGCGGCCCGCGAGCCAGCGCTTGTCCCATTCCATGATGGTCGGCGGCGCGAAGCCGATGATCCCGACCCGCACCGTGGCCTTGACCGGCCTGCCCTTCGCATCCAGCGCATCGAGCTGCTTGTCGATGATGGCGTAGGGGTTGAACAGCGGCTTCATGGTCTTCACGCTGTAGACGTTGGCCAGCACTGTCGGGAAGGCCGGGCCGGCGCAGCGCTTCGGCTGGTCGACGCCGGCGACCTGGAAGCGGCTGCCGGTCACCTGGTTCAGGAATGCGAGGCCGTAGTTGAATTCGTGGTTGCCGATGCCCGCGCCGTCGTACTTCAGCGCATTCATGATCTTGTAGATGCCCAGGGTCTGGTCGCAGCGCAGAGGATTGACCTGGGCCTGGTAATCGGCCAGCGCGGTGCCCTGGATGGTGTCGCCGTTGTCGAGCAGGAAGGTGTTCGGGAATTCCTTGCGCGCCTGGTGGATCAGCGTGGCGGTACGGTCGAGCCCATGCGAGGCTTCGGGCGCCAGCTTGTAGTAGTCGTAGCCGACCAGGTTGGCGTGCAGGTCGGTGGTCTCCAGCACCGCCAGCGTGGCCGTGGTGCCGGCGGCCGGCTTGGCGGCAAGCGCCGGCACGCTGAGGAGCACGGGGGCGAAGGCGATGCAGATTTGATAACGCAAGGTGGTGGCCATGGCATGTCGGTTGAACAGAACCGGGCGATGATATGCCAGCACTATGCTACGGAGCAAGCAACGGCGAGCGTAGCAGCCGGTCTTGCTGCGTCCTGGGGTATAATCGAAGGTTCGATTCAACCTATTCAAGAGATTGCCCGAGACCATGGAAGCTGAACGCATCAATGCCATTTCCGCCCTGCTGAACGACCTGACCAGCCGTGAAGCCGAACTTCGGAGGTATCTTTGACTTCGATCGCAAGTCAGAGAAACTAGAACAGGTCAACCAGGAACTGGAAGACCCGACCGTCTGGAACGACCAGAAGCGCGCCCAGGACCTGGGCAAGGAAAAGAAAGCGCTGGAAGCCGTCGTGCTGACGCTCGAGAAAGCGAAGGCCGACCTGGCCGACGCCACCGACCTGTTCGAAATGGCAAAGGAAGAAGGCGACCACGATACCCTGGAATCGATCGGCGGCGACGCCGAGGCGATCCAGAAGATCATCGAGTCGATGGAATTCCGCCGCATGTTCAGCAATCCGATGGACCATGCGAACTGCTTCATCGACATCCAGGCCGGCGCCGGCGGCACCGAAGCCCAGGACTGGGCTTCCATGCTGCTGCGCCAGTACCTGCGCTATTGCGAACGCAAGGGTTTCAAGGCCGAGATCCTGGAACAGTCCGAGGGTGAAGTCGCGGGCATCAAGACCGCCACCATCAAGGTCGACGGCGAGTACGCCTACGGCCACCTGCGCACCGAGACCGGCGTCCACCGCCTGGTGCGCAAGTCGCCGTTCGACTCGGCCAACGGCCGCCACACCTCGTTCACTTCGCTGTTCGTGTATCCGGAGGTGGACGATTCGATCGAGATCGAGATCAATCCGGCCGACGTGCGCATCGACACCTACCGCGCATCCGGCGCGGGTGGCCAGCACATCAACAAGACCGACTCCGCGGTGCGCCTGACGCACGGCCCGTCGGGTATCGTGGTGCAGTGCCAGAACGACCGCTCGCAGCACCGCAACAAGGCCGAGGCATGGGACATGCTGCGCGCCAAGCTGTACGAACTCGAGCTGCGTAACCGCATGAGCGAGCAGCAGAAGCTCGAAGATTCCAAGACCGACGTCGGCTGGGGCCACCAGATCCGCTCCTACGTGCTGGACCAGTCGCGCATCAAGGACTTGCGTACCGGCTTTGAAACCGGCAACACCAAGAACGTGCTGGACGGCGACCTGGACGATTTCATTTCCGCTTCGCTGAAGCAGGGCGTGTAAATGACGACGGCACCACGCGCCTTCCTGTTCGACATGGACGGCACCATCGTCGACAACATGGCCTTCCACACGGACTCGTGGCTGGCATTCTTCGCGCGCCGCGGCCAGGCCCTCGACGCGGACGCCTTCTTCCGCGCGACGGCCGGCCGCCAGGGCGGCGAGATCATCCGCAGCTACCTGGGCGAGCACCTGTCGGCTGAGGAAGTCGCGGCGCTCAACCACGAAAAGGAATCGGTCTACCGCGAGCTGTACGCGCCCCACCTGAAGGCGGTCGACGGCTTCGATGGCTTGATCGCACAGGCGCAGGCGAACGGCGTGAAGCTGGCCGTCGGCACCGCCGCGCCGCCGGCCAACGTCGACTTCACGCTCGACGGCCTCGGCCTGCGCCGCCGCTTCGATGCCATCGTCGGCGCGACCGACGTGGCGCGTGGCAAGCCGCATCCGGACGTGTTCCTGAAGGCGGCCGAACTGTGCGGCGTGGCGCCCGAGAACTGCATCGTGTTCGAAGACGCGCCGCTGGGCGTGGAAGCGGCGCGCCGCGCAGGCATGTCCTGCATCGTCCTGACAACCACCCTGCCCGCTGCCGCGTTTACCGGGTTCGACAACGTCATCGCCATCGTGCGCGACTTCTCCGAACTGAAGGCCGAACTCCTGTTCGCCTAAACACCCAATAAGAACTGCCTATCCCATCATGACTACGGAAAACCAAGACCAGTCGCCCGTCGTGGCGCTCGACGAGAACAAGATCATGGCCGAGCGCCGCGCCAAGCTGGCCGCGCTGCGCCAGCACGGCAACGCCTTCCCGAACGACTTCGTCCCGCAGGACAAGGCGGCCGACCTGGTCGAGACCTACAGCGGCAAGACCCGCGAAGAGCTGGAAGCCGAGCCGGTGAACGTGGTGATGGCCGGCCGCATGATGCTGCGCCGCGAAGCCGGCAAGAAGGCGGCCTTCGCCACCCTGCAGGACAGCTCGGGCCCGGCGGCTTCGGGCCGCATCCAGATCTACGTCACGCTCGACAGCGCCGGCATCGATGCCATGGACGCCCTGCGCACGTATGACTTGGGCGACATCCTGGGCATCGAAGGCACGCTGTTCAAGACCAAGGTCGACGAGCTGACCGTCAAGGTCACCAAGCTGCGCCTGATCGCCAAGGCCCTGCGCCCGCTGCCGGACAAGTTCCACGGCCTGGCCGACCAGGAGACCAAGTACCGCCAGCGCTACGTCGACCTGATCATGAACGAAGAGACGCGCCGCACCTTCAAGGCGCGTACCGCCGCGATGTCGTCGATGCGCCGCTTCATGGAAAAGAACGGCTTCATGGAAGTCGAGACCCCGATGCTGCACCCGATCCCGGGTGGCGCCGCGGCCAAGCCCTTCGTCACCCACCACAACGCGCTCGACATGGAAATGTACCTGCGCATCGCGCCTGAGCTCTACCTGAAGCGGCTGGTGGTGGGCGGCTTCGACCGCGTGTTCGAAGTCAATCGCAACTTCCGTAATGAGGGCGTGTCGGTCCGTCACAACCCGGAATTCACGATGATGGAATTCTATGCGGCCTACACCGACTACAAGTGGATCATGAACTTCACCGAAGAGGTGATCCGCCAGGCCGCGATCGACGCCCACGGCAGCGCTGTCTTGACCTACGGCGGCCGCGAGCTGGACCTGTCCAAGCCCTTCCAGCGCCTGACCATCGTCGAAGCGATCGACAAGTACGCGCCGGGCTATACGCCTGAGCAGCTGAACTCGATGGACTTCCTGAAGCAGGAACTGCTGAAGTTCGGCGTCAAGCCTTTCGCCACCGCCGGCCTGGGCGCGCTGCAGCTGGCGCTGTTCGAAGAAACCGCCGAAGCCCTGCTGTGGGAACCGACCTTCATCATCGACTATCCGGTCGAAGTGTCGCCGCTGGCACGCGCCTCGGACACCCGCGAAGGCATCACCGAGCGCTTCGAGCTGTTCATGGTGGGCCGCGAGATCGCCAACGGCTTCTCGGAGCTGAACGATCCGGAAGACCAGGCCGCGCGCTTCCTGTCCCAGGTGGCAGCGAAGGATGCCGGCGACGATGAAGCGATGTTCTACGACGCCGACTACATCCGCGCGCTGGAATACGGCATGCCGCCGGCTGGCGGCTGCGGCATCGGCATCGACCGCCTGATGATGCTGATCACCGACTCGCCGAACATCCGCGACGTGCTGCTGTTCCCGCACCTGCGCAAGGAAGACTGAGCTTTCGTGCTCGAGTAGAAAAGGGCGGCCCGCGCAAGCAGGGCCGCCCTTTTTTCTGGATGAACGCTTACTGCACGATGGTGTAGCAAGGCGTGTAGGCCTTGCCCGGCAACTTCATGCGGCTCTGCTCCACGAAGGATGCCAGCAGCGCATCCATCGGCTCCATGATTGCGCTCTCGCCCTGGATCTCGTACTTGCCGTACTGCTCGATCGCGCGGATGCCCTCTTCCTTCACGTTCCCCGCAACGATCCCGGAAAACGCCCGGCGCAGATTCGCCGCAAGCATGTGCGAATCCTGGGCCCGGTGCAGCTTCAGGTTGCGCATGTTCTCGTGGGTCGGACGGAAAGGCTTCTGGAATTCCGGATCGATCTTGAGGCGCCAGTTGAAGTAATACGCGTCGCTGTGGGTCTTGCGGAATTCGCGCACCGCCTTGATGCCGGCATACATTTCGCGGGCCACCGCATCCGGATCGTCGATGATGATCTTGTAGCGCTTCTGCGCCGCCTCGCCCAGCGTGAGGCCTATGAACTGGTCGATCTGGTCGAAATAGGCGCGCGCCGTGGCCGGGCCCGTGAAGATCAGCGGGAAAGGCATTTCGGCGTTTTCCGGATGCAGCAGGATGCCGAGGATGTACAGGATCTCCTCGGCCGTGCCGGCACCGCCCGGGAATACGATGATGCCGTGGCCGGTACGCACGAAGGCTTCGAGGCGCTTTTCGATGTCCGGCATGATTACCAGGTCGTTGACGATCGGGTTCGGCGATTCGGCCGCGATAATGCCGGGTTCGGAAATGCCGAGATAGCGTCCGCCGGAAATGCGCTGCTTGGAATGGCCGATCGCGGCGCCTTTCATCGGGCCTTTCATCGCACCCGGACCGCAGCCGGTGCAGATATCCAGATCGCGCAGGCCAAGGGCATAGCCGACTTCCTTCGTATAGTTGTATTCGATCCGGTTGATCGAATGGCCGCCCCAGCAGACCACCAGGTTCGGATTGCGCTGCGGCTGCAGCACATTGGCGTTGCGCAGGATATGGAACACCGCGTCCGTAATACCGTCCGGACGGTTCAGGTCGAATTTGGGATTCGAGGTGATTTCGAAATGCACGTACACGATATCGCGCAGCACGGCGAACAGGTGCTCGTGGATACCGCGGATCATCTTGCCGTCGACGAAGGCGATCGCGGGGGCGCCGCGGATATCGAGCTTGATGCCGCGCTCGCGTTGCAGGATGCTGATCTCGAAGCTGCGGTAGCGCTCCATCAGCTCCTTGCCATCGTCGATCGAGCTGCCGCAATTGAGCACGGCCAGTGCGCATTTGCGGAAAATATCGTACAAGCCGGCTTTGCTGGTGTCGAGCAGTTTCGTGACTTCGGCTTTCGACAGGACTTCCAGGCGGCCTTCCGGAGAAATCAGGATATCGAGTACTTCACTTGTCATGGTTTGTGTTCCCTTTCACTCTGTAATACGGTTTGGCCTGACTGCCAATATACGCCAAAGTGCAACATTTTGCGCCCCGATTGGGCGCATTCCATGATGCGTTGCGCACCGTCCGCGGGCGTCAATACCACATCCAGAAAAAGTTCGCTTGCGATGAGCGATTTACACTAAAATGCGTGCCTATTGGAATTTCCGGGACACGGATTTTCCAGATAAAAAACGTTCGACTCAGATAAACATTTTCGGGAGGAACCGCATGAGCGGTGCAGCTACTTCAGCCAAGGGACCTATCCCAGAGTTCAAGCAGATCATGGGCCATCCAGCGCCACTGTGGATGCTCTTCATGACCGAGTTCTGGGAGCGCTTCGCGTTCTACGGCATTCGTTGGGCCCTGGTGCTCTATATCGTCGCCCAGTTCTATGGCGGTGACGCCGTCGGCCAGGCCGACGCCAACCTGACCTACGGTTCCTACCTCGCACTGGTGTATGCCGGTGCGGTCCTCGGCGGCTACGTGGCCGACCGCGTCATCGGTTACCAGCGCTCGATCCTGGTCGGCGCCGTTTTCATGGCGGCCGGCCTGTTCATGATCACCCTGCCGGACCCGGACATCTTCAAACTCGGCCTGGCCACGATCATCGTCGGCAACGGCATGTTCAAGCCGAACATCTCGGCCATGGTCGGCCAGTTGTACTCGATCGACGACACCCGCCGCGATTCCGGCTTCACCATCTTCTACATGGGCATCAACGCCGGCGCCTTCTTCGCGCCGATCGTGACCGGTGAGCTGGCCGAACGCCTCAGCGATGGCGCCATCCCGGCCTACAAGGCCGTGTTCTTCGCGGCCGGCATCGGCATGCTGCTGGCACTGGTGTGGTTCTACGTCGGCCGCAAGCAGCTCAAGGGCATCGGCGCCCCGGTCGGCGAACTGGCCAGCCCGAAGCGCCTGATCGGCGTGATCATCGGCTCCCTGGTCGTGATCCCGGTCGTCTACTTCCTGCTGCGCGCAGGCGCCGCCAACCTGCAGATCGTGCTGTCGATCATGTTCGTGATCCTGGCGCTGATGCTGATCGTCGAAGGCGTCCGCGAAGGCAAGGTATCGCGCGACAAGACCATCGCGATGATGATCATCTTCTTCTTCAACATCCTGTTCTGGTGCTTCTTCGAACAGGCCGGCAGCTCGTTCACCTTCCTGGCCGACCAGATCGTCAACCGCAACATCTTTGGCTGGGACATGCCGGTGGCGTACTTCCAGTCGGTGAACTCGGTGGCGATCATCCTGTTCGCGCCGATCATCGCCATGATCTGGGTCGCGATGGGCAAGCGCAACGTCAACCCGTCGATCCCGCGCAAGTTCGGCCTCGGCATCATCTTCAACGGCCTGGCCTTCGGCCTGCTGATGTACGCGCTGTCGCAGCTGCTGGACCCGGTCGGCCAGATCCCGGCCTGGACCCTGCTGGCCGTGTACACCATCCAGTCGATCGGTGAGCTGTGCCTGTCGCCGATCGGCCTGTCGATGGTCACCAAGCTGGCCCCGACCCGCCTGGTGGGCCTGGGCATGGGCGGCTGGTTCCTGTCGACCGGCATTGGCAACAACCTGTCGGGCATCTTCGCTTCGCACGTTTCGGGCGAAACCGGCATGTCGGTGGCCTCGGCGCTGGACGGCTATACCTCGGGCTTCTGGATCCTGCTGGGCGGCGGCGTGCTGCTGTTCCTGCTGGCCCCGCTCATCCAGAAACTGATGCACGGCGTGAAGTAAGCAGTTTTTCGCTTCGAATAAAAACGGCAGCCCACGCGGGCTGCCGTTTTTCATGGGGCCGGCGTTTCAGCGCCGGTCCAGCGTCGATTCCATCTCGCGCATCTCGGCCACCATCCAGTCCCGGAAACGCTGCACCTTGAGCATGTGCTCCTTGTGCGGATTGACCAGGAAGCGGTAGCCGCTCTCGAAGCGCGCGCTGCGGCAGGGGATCTGGCGTAGCGCGCCCGACTTGATGTCCTCGAAGGCGATCCCGTAGGGTACCAGGGCCACGCCCTGCCCGGCCACGGCGGCCTGCACCAGCACACCCCAGTGCGTGTACACGCGTGAGAAATCGTACTTGCCCTTGAGCGCGCGGTTCTCGTTCAGCAGCTGCAGCCAGGCTTCCGGCGACTGCACCACCAGCAGGTTATGCTGCGGCAGGTCGGCCAGGCTCAGGGCTTCCTGGCCGGGCGCCAGCAGCTCGGGGCTGTAGACCGGCACCAGGCGCTCGCGGAACAGCACCGCCGGGTCGCCTTCGCTCACCGGGCCATAGCGCACCGCCACGTCGGTGCTGTCGGCCTGCAGGTCCACCGGCGCGTCGTTGGAGTCGATGCGGATGTCGAGTTCCGGATAGAGCTTGGTGAAGCGGTGCATGCGCGGCACCAGCCACTTGATCGCGAACGAGTGCGTGGTCGAGATCCGCAGCACCGCCTCTTCGTCGCCACGCTGCAGCGCAGCGACCTTGGCGCGCAGGTCGGCCAGCATGCGTCCGGTGGCGATCGCCAGCTCCTCGCCCTTCTCGGTCAGGGAGATGTGGCGCGGATGCCGCACGAACAGCGGAAAGCCGACGTTCTCCTCGAGCTGTTTCACTTGCAGGCTGACCGCCGCCGGTGTCTTGTGCAGCTCGCGCGCGGCCAGCTTGAAACTGCCCCAGCGCGCGGCGCAGTCGAAGTCGATCAGGCCCGACAAACTGCGTAAGGGCTTCATGCCGTCTCCTTGCATAAGTTTTTCTTATTCAACGCCTGCACTTTTTCTCGGTTGAAGGTTTTTGCTGCTTTGCAGAAAATATACTCGATCCTACAAGGGAAAGTCATGCAAAAGAATAGTTTGGTGATCGGCGGGACCCGTTATTTCGGCAAGCTCCTCGTCCAGCGCCTGCTGCGCGCAGGCCACCGCGTGACCATTGCCACCCGGGGCTACGCACCCGATCCTTTCGGCGAGCGGATTTCCCGCATCCGCGTCGACCGCCGCAACGAACACGCGATGCGCAACGCTTTCCGCGACTGCCGCTTCGATGTCGTCTTCGACCAGATGTGCTACTCGCCGCTGGATGCCGCCATTTCGGTGCGCGTCTTCGCCGGCAAGGTCGGCCGCTATGTCATGACCTCGACCATCGACGCCTACCGCGACCTGGCGCCGCGCGACACCGCCTTGCGCGAGGCCGACCTGCCGGTGCTGGCCCAGCGCATCGATACGGCCTATCCCTGGCACGACCCGGCGCGCGCCATCGAGAGCTACGTCGCCGGCAAGGTGCAGGCCGAGGCCTACCTGGAACGCGACGGCAGCCTGCCGTTGGCGACCGTGCGCCTGGCCCACGTGCTGGGCGGCCCGGAAGACTTCACCGGGCGCCTGGCCCATTACGTCGACCTGGTGCGCCTGCGCGGCACCCTGCGCTACACCAACGCGGCGGCCAAGGTCTCGTTCATGGAAGCCCAGGAAGCGGCGGATTTCCTGCTGTGGACCGGCATGCAGGACTTCCGCGGCGCGGTGAACGCCGCTTCCGACGGCGCGTTGTCGGCGTTCGAGCTGCATGCCTGCGTGGCCAGGGTGCTCGACGAAACGCCACGCGCCGTGAAGGTGGCCGCGGAAGCCCCGGGCCTGCTCTCCCCCTTCGATTTCGCCACGCCTCTGGCGCTCGACACCTCGCGTGCCAAGGCGCTTGGCTACCGTTTCGGCCATACGGCCGAATGGCTGGAAGACGCCATCCGGCATCACGACCTGGCGCACGTCTGAGCCGCCGGTCGGCTCCTTAAGGCGTGCCCGGACCGTATTCCCAGGTCCAGGGCATGCCCGACTCCCCCATCAGGCGCTGCACGATGCCGGGAAACAGCGCCTCCGCCCGTACGTCGTTCGACAGCAGGACGACGCAGCGGCGCTTCCGCTCCAGGCACACCAGCATATTCCCCGTCGTGTCGTTGTGCCCACCCTTGAAGAAGCCCGCGCCCTGTGGGCCGGAAAAGCTGATGACCCCCAGGCCGGCGGCAAGCGTGGGATGTCGGCGTTCCGGCGGCGCGTCCGGCTGCAAGCTGGGAAACTGCGTCGCGGTCGCGATGGGCAGGTGGGGACGCAGCATCTCCGCGCGCGATGCCGGAGCGAGGCCTTCGCCACGCATGAAGGCGGCCGCGAACAGCGCCATGTCCTTGATCGTCGTGTCCATGGACCCGGCGGCACGCACCCGGCTGCGTTCGTCGTGGGGTTCCGGCTTGCCCTGGGCATCCCAGCCATCGGCCAGGTTGGCGGCGAAATCGGGCCGCCACATCATGCTGGTGTTGCGCATGCCGAAGCGGTCGAAGATCCGCCGCTGCATCTCGTCGCCCAGGCGCAGCCCCAGTCCACGCTCGAGGACGAACTGCAGCAGGATCAGCCCTTCGCCCGAATAGGCATAGCGCGCGCCCGGATCGAAATGAAAGCGCAGCCGTTTATCCGGTTCGACGAAGGCGAAATTGGCGAAGCCCGAGGAATGGGTGAGCAGGATCCGCGGCGTCAGCCGCCGCCAGCGCTCGTCGCCCGCCAGATGGCTCCAGGGACCGTAGGCGGATTCGTCGGGATAATCCGGGAGCGGATGCGACAAATACTGCGCAATCGACCGGTCGAGGTCGAGCTTGCGCTCTTCCGCCAGCTGCAGCACCGTGTAGGCGAACAGCATCTTGGTCAGCGAAGCGCCGTACATGACGGTATCGGTCGTGAGCGGCTGCCGGGCGGCGTTGCGCACGCCCCAGCTGGCCGTGAAGGCGACTGTTCCCTCATCGATGAATGCCAGGGCCAGGCCTTGCACCTGGGCCCTGGCCATCGCTTCACGCACATGGCGGTCGATCGACGGCGGCGCCGTCATCCGTTCGGCGCTCCAGGCCGGGACATGGAAAAGCAGACTGCAGGCGGTGATGACGGTGGCGAGGCGCATGCTCGTTCTCCCGGCGGTCCAATGCTCAGTGTGCGGTTTTCGAGAATACATTCATGATAACGACGCCGGCGACGATCAGGGCCATGCCAATCACCGCCGGGGCATCCAGCTTCTGGCCGAACAGGATCCACCCTGCCAGCGAAATCAGGACGATGCCGACGCCGGACCAGATGGCATACGCAATACCGACCGGAATCGCTTTCAGGGTCATCGACAGGCAATAGAAAGCGATCGCATAGCCGACCACGACGACGATGGAAGGGACCAGCTTCGTGAATCCCTCACTGGACTTCATCGCGGACGTTGCAATGGTTTCCGCCACGATGGCGATGGCGAGGACGGCCCATTTGTTCATGTCGCCTTCTTCGCCTTTTCCCGCGCTACCCAGTACAGCAGCGCGATGATCAAGCCATACGGTATCAGGGTCAGCAGGTTCGCATCCGGACCCGCGAAGAAGGGATTCGAGGCTTCCGCCCACTTGGCCATGCTGCTGTCGAAATCGGTCAGCACGCCGGCGGTGATGGCGATGATGATGCCGGCCAGCGCACCGCCCGCGATGTAGCCCGACGCCAGCAGCGTGCCCGAGCTGCGGTCGCCCGCGGCCTGGCGCTCTTCCGCGTTCATGGCCGCATTCTGAGGCAGCTTGTTGTTGCGGCGGTCGGCCAGCCAGCGCACCATGCCGCCCACCGCGATCGGCAGCGTCGAGATCAGGGGAAGGTAGACGCCCACCGAGAAGGCCAGCGCATGCACGCCCGCCATCTCGAGCACCACCGAGATCATCACGCCGAACAGCACCAGGGTCCAGGGCAGCTCCTGGTCGAGGATGCCCTTGATAATGTAGGACATCAGGACAGCCTTGGGCGCATCGTACTTCTTCACCTCGGTGCCGTCCGGACGGACCTTGTGGGTGCCGTTGATGCCCGGGTCGACCAGGTAGGCCAGCTTGCCGTCGTCCGCCACCAGGTATTTGCCGGCCGGGCCGCCATTGGTGTCGGTCTTCTGCCAGACCTTGTAGGTCTTGCCGTCATCGGCCGCCTGCGGGCCTTGCAGCTGCGCGGTCTCGGTCAGCCTGGAGGCATCGACCGTGAGGCCCGGCGCCACCTGGGCCGCCGGCACGTACACGGTGCCTGCTTCGTTCAGCTTGAGCAGGATCGGGCCGAGGATCAGGGCCGAGGCGAAGGCGCCGCACAGGATCGCATACTGCTGCATGCGCGGGGTCGAACCGACCAGGTAACCGGTCTTCAGGTCTTGCGAGGTGGTGCCGGCATTGCTGGCCGCGATGCAGACGATGGCGCCGACCGACAGCGCGGTGACGTAGTACTGGCCACCGGTCCAGCCCATCAGAAGGAAGATCAGGCAGGTGAACAGCAAGGTGGCCACCGCCATGCCCGAGATCGGGTTCGAGGACGAGCCGACTTCGCCGGTCAGGCGCGAGGACACGGTCGCGAACAGGAAGCCGAACACCAGGATCAGGAGCGCGCCCAGCAGGTTCATGTGCAGCGGGGTCGCCACCGTGATGATGGCGATGATGGCCAGGCAGCCGATCAGCACCCATTTCAGGGGGATGTCACGGTCGGTGCGCAGGGTTT
The DNA here is from genome assembly GCF_059685865.1 of Telluria sp. ZB4P36. NCBI lineage: Bacteria > Pseudomonadati > Pseudomonadota > Betaproteobacteria > Burkholderiales > Oxalobacteraceae > Telluria > Telluria sp. ZB4P36. The sequence continues at coordinate 152,202 of NZ_JCASIE010000012.1, read as the reverse complement.
CGCCGCTTGCCTTGGCCGCGGCCGAACCCTTGCCCATTCCCGCCAGGCCGCCGCGCAAGCCGCTCCAGATGGCCGGCATCGAGCGCGCCAGCGCGAACAGGCCGCCGGCGGCCACCGCGCCCGCGCCGATGTAGAGCACATAGGCATTGCGCACGTCGTCCGGGCCCATGTCCTTGATCAGGGTGGTCGCCGGCGCCAGCGGCACCGTCAGCAGCTCGCCGAAGAATTTGATCATCGGGATCAGCAGCAGGTAGGACAGCACCCCGCCCGCCGCCATGGTGAAGGCGATGCGCGGGCCGATGATGTAGCCGACGCCGAGCAGTTCCGGCGAGACTTCGGCGCCGGCCGAGCCGCCCCGGAGCGGGTTGCCGAATTCGAAGTTGACGTAGTCGCGCCAGCCCTTGAAGGACACGCTCAGGGTCTTGTACAGCAGGCCGATGCCGAAGCCGCCGAAGATCAGCATGGCGCGGCGCTTGGCGTCGCGGGCCGCATCCGAACCTTCGATGCGCTCCTCGCCGGCGGCGGCGCGCGAGGTCTCGGTGGCCGCGGCCTTGAGCACTTCGGCGCAGGCCGTGCCTTCCGGGTACTTCAGTTCGCGGTGGGCGTCGACGATCATGGTGCGGCGCATCGGGATCATCATCAGGATGCCCAGCAGGCCGCCCAGCACGCCCACCAGCATCACGCGCGATAGCTCCAGGTCGAAGCCGAGGATCATGATGGCCGGCATGGTCACGCCCAGGCCGAAGGCCAGCGATTCGCCCGCCGAACCGGCGGTCTGGGTGATGCTGTTCTCGAGGATGGTCGATTCGCGCGCGCCGAACTTCTTCGCGGTGTGGAACAGGGTGATGGCGATGACCGCCACCGGGATCGAGGCGCTGACCGTCAGGCCGACCTTCAGCACCAGGTAGAGCGAGGAAGCGCCGAAGATCATGCCCAGCAGCGTGCCCATGATCAGGGCGCGCAGGGTCATCTCGGGCAGCTGCGCGCTGGCGGGTATATACGGCTTGAAGGCAGCGCTGCTGGATTCGGGAGGCGGATCGTAAGGCATGGGATGCATACTTATGTCGGGCTGAAGGCGTGACTATCGCATATGCCGAAATGGAATGAAAGCAGTTTAGGGGGTTAGAATGCGCGGGTACAATGCGTCGAAACGCAGCGTACATACAGCCCGACTTCGAGAGTAACGTAGTGACCAAATCCGCCCAGCAGCCCGCCAGGCGCCCCCGGCGCCTCCGCACGTTCCTGTTCTTCACGCTCGCCGCCTTGGTCGGCGTCGTGGCCGCAGCCGTCATGTACGCCATGACGGCGATCCTGCCGAACGTGCCCAAGCTGGACGCGGTGCTGGACTACCAGCCCAAGATCCCGCTGCGCGTCTACACCGCCGACAATCACCTGATCGGCGAATTCGGCGTCGAGCGGCGCGACTTCGTCACCATCGACAAGATTCCCACCCGGATGAAACAGGCGCTGCTCGCCATCGAGGACGCGCACTTCTACCAGCACAAGGGCATCGACTGGCGCGGCGCGGCGCGCGCGGTGTTCACCAACCTGCGCGAAGGCTTCGGTTCCGGCGGCGCCTCGACCATCACCATGCAGGTGGCGCGCAACTTCTTCCTGTCCAAGGAAAAGGTCTTGTCGCGCAAGATCACCGAAGTGGCGCTGGCCTACCGCATCGAGGATGCGCTGACCAAGGACCAGATCCTCGAGCTGTACATGAACCAGATTTTCCTCGGCAACCGCTCCTACGGCTTTTCCAGCGCCGCGCGCAGCTACTTCGGCAAGTCGCTCGACGAGCTGACCCTGGCCGAAACCGCGATGCTGGCCGGCCTGCCGCAGAACCCTTCACGCCACAACCCGATCGCCAATCCGAAGCGCGCGCAGCAGCGCCAGCACGCGGTGCTCAAGCGGCTGCTTGAACTCGGCCAGATCACCGAGCCCGAATACCGCCAGGCCCTGGACGAGCCCCTGCGCCTCAAGCGCGGCGGCCAGGTCTTCGATACCAAGGCCGACTACGTGGCCGAGCTGGCGCGCCAGGCCGTCTTCGCCCAGTTCGGCGAAGAAGCCTACGAACGCGGCATCGTGGTCACCACCACCATCCTCAAGGCGGAACAGGATGCGGCCTACGAGTCGGTGCGCCGCAACGTGCTCGATTACGACCAGCGCCACGGCTACCGCGGCCCGGAGGCGCGCATCGAGCTGCCCCTGGATCCGGTCGAGCGCGAGGAAGCGATCATCGAGGCCCTGCAGAAGCGCACGCCGAGCGACGGCCTGCTGCCGGCGATGGTCGTCGCGGCCTCGCCGAAGCAGGTGCGGGTCGAGCTGCTCAGCGGCGACGAAGTGACGATCGAGGGCGCGGGCCTGAAGTTCGCCGCCCGCGGCCTGGCCGAGAATGCCAGGGAAGCGCTGCGCATCGCGCCCGGCGCCATCGTGCGCATCACCCGGAAAAAAGCCGACAAGGGCGGCCAGGACGGCTGGTCCATCACCCAGGTGCCGCAGGTGGCCGCCGCCTTCGTCGCCATCGACGCCGAGACCGGCGCCTACCACGCGTTGGTGGGCGGTTTCGACTACAACCTGCAGAAATTCAACCACGTGACCCAGGCCTGGCGCCAGCCCGGTTCCGCGATCAAGCCCTTCGTGTACACCGCGGCGCTCGACAAGGGCTATTCGCCGGGCACCCGCATCCTCGACGAGCCGCTCGAGATGCCGGGCGAGAACGCCGGCGAGACCTGGACGCCCCAGAACGACGACGGCGTGTTCGATGGACCGATCACGCTGCGCTACTCGCTGGCGCATTCCAAGAACGTCCCCACGGTGCGCCTGCAGCGCGCCCTCGGCACCGACTACACCCACGATTTCCTGGGCCGCTTCGGCTTCGACCTGGCGCGCCATCCGAAGAACCTGACGCTGGCGCTGGGCACCGGCGCGGTGACGCCGCTGCAGATGGCCGGCGCCTATGCGGTGTTCGCCAACGGCGGCTACCGGGTCAAGCCCTACCTGATCGCCCAGATCCGCGACGGCAACGGGACCATCCTGCAAGAGAACAAGCCGGCCGCGCCGCAGGACGCCGACCGCGTGCTCGACCCGCGTGCCGCCTTCATCGCCAACAGCATGCTGCGCGACGTGACCCGCTACGGCACCGGCGCGGCCTCGGTGAAGCAGCTGGGACGGACCGACATCGCCGGCAAGACCGGCACCACCAGCGACGCCATCGACGGCTGGTTCGCCGGCTACGGCGGCAAGGTGGTGGCGGTGGCCTGGATGGGCTATGACGAACCGCGTTCGCTCGGCGGGCGCGAATTCGGCGCCACGCTGGCGCTGCCGATCTGGATCGACTACATGCGCGTGGCGCTGGCGAAAGTGCCGCCGCAGGAAGAACAGCTGGAGCCGGAGGGCGTGGTGCGCGAGGACGACGACTGGGTGCTCGAGGAGTTCATGGAAAGGCCCGACCTGCGCGCCATCGATATCGATCCGGGGCTCGACAATCCGCCGGTACAAGTGGACCCGGTCACGGGCGAAGCGGCCGCGCCGGCGCCGACGACTCCCGAGCCTCCGCCTCCACCTCCACCCCCATCCACGATTTTCTGATGCTATGCTGACGTCGTTCCTGTCCAGTGCGGGAACAACGCGGGCCCGCTCCAGGTCTGTTATCGGAGGGTCCGAATTCATTCATCCTGAGGAGAACAGCATGGCCTACGTCGACGGTTTCGTCCTTCCCCTTCCCAAGGCAAACATCGAACGCTACCGCGAGCTCGCGAACCTGTCCGCCACGGTGTGGCGCGAACACGGCGCACTCGAGTACCGCGAATGCATCGCCGACGACGTCAAGCCGGGCCAACTGACCTCGTTTCCGCAGAGCGTCAACCTGAAAGACGACGAGACCGTGGTATTCGCCTGGATCGTCTATGAATCGCGCGCAAAGCGCGACGAGGTCAACGACAAGGTGATGAAGGACCCGCGCCTCGCGCCCATGATGTCGCCCGGCGGCCTGCCCTTCGACGGCAAGCGCATGTTCTGGGGCGGCTTCGAGATGCTCATTGACCGTTGAGCGAACGTTGAGCGGATTTAGTCCCAGGCCTCGATGATCCAGTCGGCCAGCTTGCCGTTGGCCTGGCGTGGCAAGGCGGCGCCGAACGACCAGGCTGCGGGACATTCCGGCGTGGACAGGCGCTCGGCTATCCACGCCGTCAGCTCGGCGCGCAAATCGGCCGTGTCCTTGCCTGCGCGTGGCACCACGAAGGCTTTCAGGCGCTGGCCTTCGTCCGGCCGCATGGGGCGTACCGTCACCTCGCCGACCATCGGGTGCATGCCCAGCACGTCGGCCACGTAGTTGGGAAAGACGTTGATGCCCCCTACCTGCACGGCGTGGTCGACCCTGCCGACGGGCCGGAAGCGGCCTGCTGCGCTCCAGGACAGACGGTCCTGCAGCGGATACACGGCCTTGCTGCCGTCCGGCTGCGTACGGCGCAAGAGCGCGGGATCGCCGCTGGGTTCCCAGTACGGGAACAGCCGGTAATCCTCGTCCGGGCTGTCGCGCCAGCCGACACCGGCGGTCTCCGAGCTGCCGTAGACCTGCACCAGGCGTGCCATGCCGCTTGCGGCGACCGCGCGCGCGACCTCGTCGGGACATGGCGCTGTCGAGCTCACACCCGTCACGCCCCCGGCCAGCGAAGCGGCCACGGGCGCGAACGCGCGCCAGAAATCTGGGAAGCCGACCACCATGTCGCCCGGCGCCAGCTGCCGCGCCACCGCGCCGGGCGTGGCGCCGCGCAGGTCGACGACCGCCTCCGGGCCGAGCCCGAGCGCGCGCGGCAGCAGGACCGTGAACAGGAAACCGTAGATGTGGTGCGACGGCACCAGGCCGACGATGCGCCGGGTTCCGGGAAACAGCGCCGCCAGCACAGCGCTCTCCTGCCACAGGCCGGCCAGCGCATGGGTACAGGTTTTCGGCGCGCCCGAACTGCCGGAAGTGCGGAAACTGATCAAACCGCTGCCCTTGTCCAGCCCGGCGGCCGCGGCGTCGAGCCAGGCGTCCAGCCGCGGATCGGCCAGCGCCCGCTCCTCGCCGATGCAGCCGATCCCCAGCACCTGCTCCATCGCCGTCGCCAGCCCAAGGATTTCGAGCGAATCTGCGCCGAGCTCGGCCATCAGGTCCAGTCCCGGCGGCCACGGCAAGGGACGGCGCAGTATACCCGGCCGCATCAGCGCCAGTTCGCCGGCCAGCAGGTCGGAGACGACGCGCAGCAGGGTCGGCCGGTGTGTCCACCAGCGCGGTTCAGGGGGTGTCAATACGCTCATGTCGGGGCCTCGCGGAGGGAGTGCCGATGGTGCCGACGCCGCCCCATGCTGTCAAGTCCTTAGCGGGCTCCCTCAAAAGTGATGTTTGACAACGCAAACTGTCAAAGAGAGGAACGCACAATTGACAAGGACACTGACGGCATGTCAACATCAATTTCCTCAAATCAATGAGCTCGCTCGCACGGACCATGAATGCACCCACCCTGTCGTTTTCGGCGCCCGACCTGGTCACGCAGCTCGACAACTGCTCGCCGGAACAGCTCGACCAGCTCGACTTCGGCGTGATCGGCTTCGATGCCGATACCAATGTGCAGCGCTACAACGCCTTCGAATCGCAGGCGGCCGGCCTGTCGCCGCAGCGCGTGGTCGGCCAGCCGCTGTTCACCAACGTGGCGCCCTGCCTGAACAACTTCATGGTCGCCCAGCGCTTCGAAGACGCGCTGGACGGCGGCAGCGCGCTGGACGTCACCATCGACTACGTCCTGACGCTGCGCATGCGCCCGGTCAAGGTGGCATTGCGCCTGCTGGCCAGCCCGGCCAGCGCCAACCGCTACGTGCTGGTCCAGCGCCAGCCGCGCTGAGCACGGAACAGGCGGCCAGGTGGACACGACTGAAGTGCACGAACAACTGCGCGCCGAGCACGAGGCGCTGATCCAGTTCCTGTACCTGGCGCCGGTCGGCCTGGTGCAGGCCGACATCGACGGCGGCATCGTCATGATGAACCCGATCTCGGCCCAGCTCCTGATGCCGCTCTCGCGCGACGGCGGCCTCGACAACCTGTTCACGGCGCTCGAGAGCGTCGCGCCCGAGCTGCGCCACCTGTGCGCCGATTACGCCCGGCCGTCCGGCAAGATCTGCGACGGCCTGCACCTGCACCTGAACGCCGGCGGCGTCGGCAAGAAGGTGCCGCAGATCCTTGCGCTCACCCTGCTCAAGCTCGACGCCTCGCGCCTGATGGCGGTCATCGACGACGTCACCCTGCAGGTGCGGCGCGAACGCCAGCTGCGCCAGAACGACGCCTGGCTCAACGCCATCCTGACCGGCATTACCGACTACGCGTTGGCCGGCCTCGACGCACAGGGCGCCATCACCGAGTGGAACCCCAGCATCGGCCGTGTCACCGGCTTCGGCCAGGAGGCGGTGGGCCGGCCCTATTCGATCTTCTATCCGCCCGACGCGATGACGTCCGAGCACCTGCTCGACCGCCTGCGCGACGCCGAGCGCGACGGCTGGAGCCTGGACGAAGGCAGGCGCGTGCGCGCCGACGGCAGCGGCTTCTGGGGCAGCGCCCTGATCGCTCCTCTACCGGAGCGCGAGCCGCCCGGCGGCGCGGAGCCGGACGGCCCGGCTTACTGCCTGATCCTGCGCGACATCACCGACAAGCGCGAAGCCAGCGAGCGGCGCCGCCGCGAAACCTTCGGCGACTACCTGACCGGCCTGGCGAACCGCCGCGCCTTCTTCGAGGCGGCCGAACAGGAGCTCAGCCGCAGCAAGGCGCTGCCGCGCCCGACCGCCGTGATCGCGCTCGACGCCGACCACTTCAAAGCGATCAACGACGGCCACGGCCACCCGGGCGGCGACGCGGTGCTGCAGCAGCTCGCCGCGATCCTGGGCGAGACCTTCCGCGAGGTCGACGTGGTGGCGCGCATCGGCGGCGAGGAGTTCGCCGTGCTGCTGCCGTCCACCGACCTGGCGCGTGCGGCGGTGGTGGCCGAGCGCCTGCGCGCCGCGGTCGCGGCCCAGGTCGTGCACTTCGACGGCGCCCGGATCCGCTACACCGTCAGCGCCGGTGTCGCCAGCCTGGACGACGGCGACGGCGGCATCGACCTGCTGCTCAAGCGCGCCGACCAGGCCCTGTATGCCGCCAAGCGCGCCGGGCGCAACCGGGTGGAACGCTGGCGCCCCGAACTGGGGTCGAGTCCCGTCCACCAACCCGAACAAGATGAAGGTATGAGCGATGCTGCCTGACCCGAGCGACGCCTACGAAGCCTTGATGCAGTTCCTGTACCGCGCGCCGATCGGCCTGGCCCAGATCGCGCCGGACGGCACGGTCGACATGCTCAACCCGATGGCATCGAACCTGCTGATGCCGCTCGCGCGCAACACCGGCCTGGACAACCTGTATGAGGTGCTGGCTCCGGTCGCGCCCCAGCTGTCGACACTCGCGGCCGGGTTCGGCGATCCCTCGGGCGTCATCTGCGAAGGGCTGCGCGTGCCCCTGCCCCTCGAGCTGACGTCGGGCAGCCCGCAGGTGCTGGCGATCAGCCTGATGAAGCTCGACGGCGAACGCCTGATGGCGGTGGTAACCGACGCCACCCAGGAAGTCCAGCGCGAGCAGGAAACCCTGCTGCGCCGCCTGCGCAATGCCGCGCGTACCGACGCGCTGACGCGCATGCCGAACCGCGAAGCCGTGCGCGAACATTTGCAGCACCTGGTCGCCCGGCCGCTGGCAAGTGGCGAGTTTGCTGTGCTGTTTATGAACTGCGACCGCTTCCGCCGCATCAACGACACCCTCGGCCAGGCCGCCGGCGACGAGCTGCTGGTGCAGATCGCCGACCGCATCCGCGGCGCACTGCGCCCGCCGAGCGACCACATCGATGCTTCCAGCGGTTCCGGCCAACTGGCGGCGCGCGTGGGCGGCGACGAATTCGTCGTGCTGCTGGACGGGATGCGCTCGCGCGAGGACGCCGAGCGCGTCGCCGGCCGCATCCTGGATGCGCTGGCGCGTCCCTACCGCGTGCATGGCCAGGAAGTCGTGTGCGGCACCAGCCTGGGCCTGGCATGGGGCGCCGACGGCGCCGAGGGCGGCGCGCGCGATGCCGACGAAATCCTGCGCGATGCCGGCATCGCGATGGTCGAAGCCAAGCGCGCCGGCGGTGCGCGCCACCTGGTGTTCGAAGCCTCCATGCGCGAACGTGCGGCACGCCGCGCCGGCATCGAGGCCGAACTGCGCCAGGCCCTGGCGGAAGAACAGCTGTTCGTGGTCTACCAGCCGGTGGTCGGTCTGCTGGCGGACGGCGGCACCGACCATGCGGCCGGCGTCGAGGCCCTGGTGCGCTGGCGCCATCCGGTGCGCGGCGTCGTGCCGCCGATCGAGTTCATCACCGTCGCCGAAGAATGCGGACTGATCGGCGCAGTGGGCGACTTCGTGCTCGAGCGCTCCTGCCGCGACTTCATGGACTGGCGCGCGCGCCTGGGCGGGGCGGCGCCGCGCCTGATCGCGGTGAACCTGTCGCGCGCCCAACTCGGCCAGCCGGGCTGGATCGACAGCGTGCGCCGCGTCCTGCAGGTCAGCGGCATACCGCCCGAGCAGCTCCAGCTCGAAGTCACCGAGAGCCTGGCGGCCCAGGACCAGGCGATCCAGCAGCGCCTGCACGAGCTCAAGGCGCTCGGCATCCAGCTGGCACTCGACGATTTCGGCACCGGCTACTCGTCGCTCTCGAGCCTGCACCTGCTGCCGGTGGACACGGTCAAGGTCGACCGCTCCTTCGTGAGCCAGGCCGATACCAGCCACCACCACCGCGTGCTGATCGAAGCGACGGTGAAGGTGGCCCAGAGCCTGGGCATGAAGACCGTGGCCGAAGGCATCGAGACCCAGTCCCAGGCGGACGTCGTGCGCGCGCTGTGCTGCGCCAAGGGCCAGGGCTACTTCTACAGCCGCCCGCTGCCGTCCGACGCGCTGCTCGCATGGCTGGCCGGCCACGAGGAAATGGCGGCCTGAGCGCTGAACTGATCGGTTTGTGCGGCCGGTCCTGCGTGATCTGCCGCCCTGTTCCTATTTCAGGCGCGCCGGCGCCCTCGCATGTTTGGCGGACCCATCCATCAAGCACCGCCACCGGCATGGGCGGCAGCAATAACGGCGTCGTGCGCGACAGCACCACGGGCAATCGCGTCCCGTCCTCGGCCGGCCAGGCCCGCACCGCTGTGTCGAACACCACCAACGCGAACACCGGCCGCTGAGTCCGGGGCGGCACCGCACAATACGTACGTTCGGTCCTACAGCGACTGACGCCCTGTTCCTATTTCACGCACACCAAGCACCTCGCATGATGATCTGACCCATCCACGTTGAGGAGAAAACAAATGAACAAGATGCAAACCGCCCTGCTGGGTGGCATCATGGCCCTGGCATTGACCGCCTGCAAAACCACCGGCACGGACACCACTTCGGGCTCGTCGATGGGCTCGGGCGCCACCGGCACCAGCAGCCCGTCGGGCCAGAGCGGTACCAATACCGGAACCACCAACGATACCGGCACCGGCACCTCGGCGACGCCGACCACCACGACGCCGCCGGTCACCAACTCGTCGACCTCGGGTACCGGCCGCTGAGCGGCAACCACCGGACCGGCGCGCGCTCTCCCGCGCCTGTCCGCGGTCTTCCGGCCGGATGCTCCCGGTCCCGCAGCCCGGCTGCGGCCGTCTTGCGGCCGTACGGCCGGGCTGCCGCTCGTCCCTACGGCTGCCCCCGCATCTTCCCGATATGAAAAACTGGCTCGCACGCCTGTTTGGCGGACCGCCCCGCCCGGACACCAGGGAATCGCCGGCACAGTTCGCTCCAGCGCCCGCCGGCGTTGTAAATCCACCACCGGCCCTCGATCTCGACCTCGCTTTTTTTCGCTGGCTGGCGGGCGGCAGCACCCACGTAGGCGATGCACCGGAACAATTGATTCTCAACGAATTGGCACGCCTGGCGCGCCAGCCGGAGGCCGCGGCCGAGCTGGTGCCGCGCGTGCCCGCCGTCATTCCGCAACTGCTGCGCAGCCTGCGCGATGAAGCCTTGCCGGGCGCCGAACTGGCGCGCCAGGTGTCCCAGGACGTCACCCTGGTCGCCGAAGTCATCCGCGAAGTCAACAGCCCGTACTACCGCCCCGCGTCCCGGATCGTCAACATCGAAGGCGCGCTCATGCTGCTGGGCCAGAACGGCCTGCGGATGCTGCTGGCGCGTGTCGCCTTTCGCCCGGTGATCGGGGCCCAGGCCGGACGGATGGCGCGCCAGGCGGCGCCCCAGCTCTGGAGCCAGTCCGAGAACTGCGCCCTCGCCGCCGCGCTGGCCGCGCCCGCCCTCGGCGCCGATCCCTTCGAGGCCTACCTCGCGGGATTGATGCAGAATGTCGGGCTGATCGTCGCGTTCCGCCTGATCGACCAGGTGGCGGGGACGGCGCCGCTGCCGCAGTCCGATGCCTTTGCCCATGCCTTGCTGGACAGCGCGCGCACGCTGTCGGCCCGGATCGCCCTGCTGTGGGAGCTGCCGCCGGCGGTGAGCCAGGCGATCCTGCAGGCCGGCCACGCAGATGCAGCGGCGCTGGCGCTGGCGCTGCACGAAGGGGATCAGCTGGCCAAGCTGCGGGTGCTGGATGCTGCCGGCATGGAGGGAACGAAGCAGCTGGCGGCGACGCTGTCCGGGGCGCAGTCACGCATCTTCCACAAACTGCGTGCGGACGATCAGTAAGCGTCGATCGCCGCGCGCCAGTCACGCAGACCCGATCAATCCACGGAACACGCCGGCCGCGTAGAACATGCTCGCATCCTTGATGGCACAGCGGCATGAAATGCATGGCCGGCAGACAGGCCGCGGCATCGAAAGGGCCGTCCGGTGCCACGTCGACGTAACCCTCCAGCCCGCCGCCCGGGGCGTCCTGCCCCGGCAAGCGCCCGACCATTCGTCTATAATGGTCCGCCACTGTTGCGAACGTCACTGCGCGCTCAATGCCCTTCGATCTCAAGAAAAATCTTCCCAAGCCCGGAACCCGTTTTGCCCTGCCGGCGCTGCACGGCTCGGGCGACGCCTATGCGCTCGCCAGCGCCGCGCTGGCACTCAAGGACAAGCAGCAGATGCTCACCGTCCTCGTGGCCAATGCCAGCGACGGCCAGCGCCTGCTCGACGAGATTCCCTGGTTCGCGGACGGCAAACTGTCTTGCCACCTGCTGCCGGACTGGGAAACCCTGCCCTACGACGCCTTCTCGCCGCACCAGGACCTGGTCTCGGAACGCCTCGCCACCCTGCACGAGATCCGCAACGGCCAGTGCGACGTGCTGCTGGTGCCGGCCACCACCGCGCTGGTGCGGCTGGCCCCGCCGTCCTTCCTGGCAGCCTACACCTTCTTCTTCCGCCAGGGCGAACGCCTGGATGAAGCGAAGCTCAAGGCCCAGCTGACCCTGGCCGGCTACACCCACGTTTCGCAGGTGATGTCGCCGGGCGAATACTCGGTGCGCGGCGGCCTGATCGACCTGTTCCCGATGGGCTCGGTCCTGCCCTACCGCCTCGACCTGTTCGGCGACGAGATCGAATCGATCCGCACCTTCGATGCCGACACCCAGCGCTCGTTGTATCCGGTGAAGGAAGTACGCCTGCTGCCGGGGCGCGAATTCCCGATGGACGAAGCCGCGCGCACCGCCTTCCGCGGCCGCTGGCGCGAGCGCTTCGAGGGCGATCCTTCGCGCTCGCCGGTTTACAAGGATATCGGCAGCGGCATCGCCTCGGCCGGCATCGAGTACTACCTGCCGCTGTTCTTCGACGAGACCGCGACCCTGTTCGACTACCTGCCGCCCGATGCCACGCTGGCCCTGGTGGGCGACATCGAGGCCGCGATCCAGCGCTTCTGGCTCGATACCGAGTCGCGCTACAAATTCCTCAAGAGCGACCGCGAACGCCCGATCCTCGAGCCGCGCGAGCTGTTCCTGGGCGCCGAGCAGTTTTTCACCTGCGCCAAGCCGCACGGCCGCTGGACCATCGCGCGCGATCCCGCGGCGCCGGCCTCGGAGCTGTCCGCACCGCTGCCCGACGTTTCGGTCAACCGCCGCCTGGACGATCCGCTGACGAACCTGCGCGCCTACCTGCTGCGCACCGACACCCGGGTAATGATCGCCGCCGATTCGGCCGGCCGCCGCGAGACCCTGCAGCAGTACTTCCACGAGTACGGGCTGGAGCTGGCTCCGGTCGAGGGCTTCGAGGGCTTCCGCGCCACCGGCGCGAAGCTGGCGCTCGGCGTCGCGCCGCTGCAAGCCGGCTTCGAGCTGACCGAGGAAGCCGCCGGCCGGCTGGTCTTCATCACCGAGACCGAGCTGTACGCCGGTTCGGGCCGCCGCGCCGGCAAGAAGAAGCAGGAAGCGACCAGCCAGGTCGAGTCGATGGTGCGCGACCTGTCCGAGCTGAAGATCGGCGACCCGGTGGTCCACATCAACCACGGCATCGGCCGCTACATGGGCCTGATGAGCATGGACCTGGGCGAAGGCGAGACCGAGTTCCTGCACCTGGAATATGCCAAGGAGACCAAGCTGTACGTGCCGGTCTCGCAGCTGCACGTGATTTCGCGCTACTCGGGCACCTCGCCCGAGGACGCACCGCTGCACAGCCTCGGCTCGGGCCAGTGGGACAAGGCCAAGCGCAAGGCCGCCGAGCAGGTGCGCGACACCGCCGCCGAGCTGCTCAACCTGTATGCGCGGCGCGCCGCGCGCCAGGGCCACGCCTTCGAGTATTCGAGCATCGACTACGAGAACTTCGCCGGCAGCTTCGGCTTCGACGAGACGCCGGACCAGGCCGAGGCCATCCACAACGTCATCAAGGACATGACCTCGGGCCGTCCGATGGACCGCCTGGTGTGCGGCGACGTCGGCTTCGGCAAGACCGAGGTGGCGCTGCGCGCGGCCTTCATCGCCGTCATGGGCGGCATGCAGGTCGCCATCCTGGCGCCGACCACCCTGCTGGCCGAGCAGCACGCCCAGACCTTCGCCGACCGCTTCGCCGACTGGCCGGTCAAGATCGCCGAGCTGTCGCGCTTCCGCACCGGCAAGGAGATCAACAATGCGATCAAGGGCATGGCCGACGGCACTCTCGACATCGTGATCGGCACGCATAAACTGCTGTCGCCGGACGTGAAGTTCACCCGCCTCGGCCTGGTCATCATCGACGAGGAACACCGCTTCGGGGTGCGCCAGAAAGAAGCGCTGAAGGCCCTGCGCGCCGAAGTCGACGTACTGACCCTGACCGCGACCCCGATCCCGCGTACCCTCGGCATGGCGCTCGAGGGCCTGCGCGACTTCTCGATCATCGCCACCGCGCCGCAGAAGCGCCTGGCCATCAAGACCTTTGTGCGCAGCGAAGACGGCTCGGTGATCCGAGAAGCCTGCCTGCGCGAACTGAAGCGCGGCGGCCAGATCTACTTCCTGCACAACGAGGTCGAGACCATCGAGAACCGCCGCGCCACGCTCTCGGCGCTGCTGCCGGAGGCGCGCATCGGCGTGGCCCATGGCCAGATGCACGAGCGCGACCTGGAAAAGGTGATGCGCGACTTCGTGGCGCAGCGCTTCAACATCCTGCTGTGCACGACCATCATCGAGACCGGCATCGACGTGCCGACCGCGAACACCATCATCATGCACCGCGCCGACCGCTTCGGCCTGGCCCAGCTGCACCAGCTGCGTGGCCGCGTCGGACGTTCGCACCACCAGGCCTATGCCTACCTGCTGGTAAGCGACGTGAGCGGCCTGACCAAGCAGGCGCAACGCCGCCTGGACGCGATCCAGGCGATGGAAGAACTGGGCAGCGGCTTCTACCTCGCGATGCACGACCTCGAGATCCGCGGCGCCGGCGAAGTATTGGGCGAGAGCCAGTCGGGCGAGATGCTCGAAGTCGGCTTCCAGCTGTACTCGGACATGCTGAACGAGGCGGTGCGCTCGCTCAAGGCGGGCAAGGAGCCCGACCTGGCGGCGCCGCTGTCGAGCACCACCGAGATCAACCTGCACGTGCCGGCCCTGCTGCCTTCGGACTACTGCGGCGACGTGCACGAGCGCCTGTCGATCTACAAGCGCCTGGCCAATTGCGACAGCCAGGACAAGATCGACGGCATGCAGGAAGAGCTGATCGACCGCTTCGGCAAGATGCCGGAACAGGTCCAGGCGCTGATCGAGACCCATCGCCTGCGGATTGCCGCCAAGGCGGTCGGCATCGTCAAGATCGACGCCCACGGCGAAGCGGCCAACCTGCAGTTCATGGAAAAGCCGCCGATCGACCCGATCAAGATCATCACCCTGATCCAGAAGAACCGCCACATCAAGCTCGCCGGCCAGGACAAGCTGCGCATCAGCGCCAGCATGCCCGATCTCGCCGCCCGCGTGACGCAGGTAAAACAGACCATCAAACAGTTGCTAGCCTAATCCCATGACCATGAACCTGGTGCTCCAGGGGCCGCAGGCCTCTTCCGACACGCTCGACCGACTGGCTGCAATCGCCGCCCCGGCGCGCGTGACCCGCCTCGGCGACAACGCAGTCCGGTGCGAGGATGTGGCCTTCTCCGCCGAACTGAAACAGCGCATCGACGCGGCTGCCTTCGAAGCCCAGGTCGATGCCTGCTTCATCGAAGCCGGCCGCAGCTTGCGCGACTTCGGCCTGGTGGCGATGGACATGGACTCGACCCTGATCACCATCGAGTGCATCGACGAGATCGCGGACATGCAGGGGCTCAAGCCCCAGGTGGCCGAGATCACCGAGGCGGCCATGCGCGGCGAACTCGATTTCGCCGCCAGCCTGGCGCGCCGCGTGGCCCTGCTCGAAGGCCTCGACGCCGGCGCCCTGCAGCGCGTCTACGACGAGCGCCTGCGCATCTCGATGGGCGGCGAAGCGATGCTGGAGGCGGTGCGGGCGGCCGGGCTGAAGACCCTGCTGGTATCGGGCGGTTTCACCTTCTTCACGGAGCGCCTGCAGCAGCGCCTGTCGCTCGACGTCACCCATGCCAACGTGCTGGAAGTGGCGGACGGCAAGCTGACCGGCCGTGTGCTCGGCGGCATCGTCGATGCGGAAGAAAAGATGCGCACCGTGCAGCGCGTGTGCGCGCAATACGGACTCGACCCGCGCCAGGCCATCGTCATGGGCGACGGTGCCAACGACCTCAGGATGATGGGCATCGCCGGCCTGTCGGTAGCCTTCCGCGCCAAGCCCGTCGTGCGCGCCCAGGCATCCGTGGCACTGAATTTCTCGGGCCTGGATGGCCTCCTGACAATCTTGCAGAAATAATTCTCATGGACGCGTGAACCCTCGCCGTTTGCATTAGTTTCCTGCGAATAGATAGTTCTGCGCCCAAGTACGAGCCAGCGCAAAGGCTGTGACGCGCGCGCTTGGGTGAGCGACGCTGCTGGTCTATGTTGGTGATGCGGCCGCGCCGCGGCTGCACCTCGTTCGACAGGAACACGCCATGTCTATCCCGGCTTCCCGCGCGTCGTATCTTTCTCGTTCCGGCCCCCGTCGCGGCCGCCGGCAATTCCTGCTCGGTGTATCCGCGCTGGCCGGATCGCTCGTCATGGCCCCGCCTTTCGCCCAGGCGCAATCATGGCGTCCGGGCTGGTGTGCGACCTGGGGCTGTGCGCCCGCTGGGCCGCCGCCGTCGGCCGGCACCATGAGTTTCACGGCGCAAACGCTGCGCATGATCGTGCGCGCCAGCATCGGCGGCAACCGGGTACGGGTGCGGCTGTCGAACGAGATGGGCAGCGCGCCGCTGACGATCGGCGCGGCGCAGATCGGCCTGCGCAATGCCGGCCAGGCCGTGGTGGCCGGGTCCAACCATGCCCTGACTTTCAGCGGCCGGACCTCGGTCACCATACAGCCGGGCTCGCCCATGGTGTCCGATCCCGTCGAGCTGCAGATCGCGCCCTTTGCCGACGTGGCGGTCAGCCTGTATTTCCCGGGTACCGTGTACGCCACCTCGATCCACCGCGATTCCTGGCAGACCAACTACGTGTCCACTGCAGGGAATTTCACGGCCAATACCGGCTTCACTGTCTCGCGCTCGATCGCCTCCTGGCCTTTCCTCACCGAGCTCGACGTCGACGGCGGCGCGCGCTGCGTGGTCGCCATCGGCGATTCGATCACGGACGGCCAGGGCAGCACCGGCAACCAGAACCGGCGCTGGCCCGACTATCTTGCGCGCCGCCTGCAGGCGGAACTCGGTGCGGCGGGCCGGATCGGCGTGGTCAACCGCGGCATTGCCGGCAACCGCCTGCTGCTGGACGACCCGAACGCCTTGCTGGCCGGCCGCGACGTGCTGGAACGCTTCGACCGCGACGTGCTCGCGACGCCCGGTGTCAGCGCCGTCATCGCGGCGATCGGGATCAACGACATCGTGTACGCTTCGGGGACGGCGCTGAGCGAGATGCGCGACGACCTGATTGCCGGCTACCGCCAGCTGATCGCGCGCGCGCACGCACGCGGCATCGGGGCGATGGGGGCGACCCTGCCGCCAATGGCCGGCTTCGTCTACTACACGGCGGCGCGCGAGGCGGTGCGCCAGCAGGTCAACAGCTGGCTGCGCACGGCGAACGAATTCGACACGCTGATCGACTGGGACATGGTGCTGCGCGATCCGGCCGCGCCGACACGCCTGCGCAGCGCGTACAACAGCCGTGACTGGCTGCACCCGAACGATGCCGGCTGCCAGGCCTTGGCCGCCGCCGTGCCGCTCGGCGAACTCACGGCCATGCTGGCGTGATGCGAGTGTAACAAGCTGTAAAGCCGCGCGGCAAGACGACCGGGTTTTCTTATTATGGGAAAATCAGGAGGACCGCCATGAAGAAACTCATCATCGTCAGCGCATCGCTGGCCGTATTGGCCGGCTGCGCCGCGCCCGGCCCGAACCCCTACGCCAGCCAGGCTTATTCCCGCTCGGGCGACCCGAGCCAGTGGCACGTGGTATCGGTGACGCCGGTGCCGCTCGGCACGGGCGCGCGCGCCGCCGCTGCCGGCCAGACGGGCACGAGCACGACCTACAGCAGCACGCCGGTGATCGTCCAGCAGCAGCCCGTGTATGTGCAGCAGGCACCGGTGTATGTGCCGCAGCCCGTGTACGTGCCGGAACCGGTGTACCAGCCGCGCTACTACTACCCGCCGATCTCGATCGGGCTCGGTTTCGACTTCGGCCGTGGCTGGGGACGCCATCGCGGCTGGGGTGGCCATATCGGGACGCGTTTCCCGTATCACTGGCGCCGCTAAGCGAACGCTCGGACGACCAGGGCCGGCAGGAATGCCGGCCCTTTTTTTGGATCAAGCCTCGTGGTGGTGTTTTTCGTACTCGTCCGCCTCGGCCTTGGTGGCGTGGACGATGCCGTCCGGGTGCTCCGGCGGGGTGTACAGCGTGTACAGGCGCATCGGCTCGGTCTGCGAGGTATTGATGACGTTGTGCTCGGTGCCGGCCGGGATCACTACCGCCACGCCGTCTTCCAGCGCATGCTTCTCGCCGTCCAGGATCGCCACGCCCTCGCCCGCTTCGACGCGGATGAACTGGTCGTGGCCCTCATGGTGTTCCATGCCGATTTCCTCGCCCGGCTGCAAGGTCATGATGACCAGCTGGCTGCGTTTCGTGGTGTACAACACTTCGCGGAAGTTGTTTCCGTTGAGGGTACGCTCTTCGATGTTGATGCTATAGCCCGACATTGTTCTTCTCCTGAAAACGAAACTTGCGGCGCTTGCCGCTTCGTCCACATTGTATAAGAGCCAAGCAAAACGCGTACGGCGCAGGCTTGCCTATTGGCGCTGTCACCATTGCCTATGGATGACTCCGATCGCGATGCGCAGCAATTGTTCAACAGAAGAAATCCGTCCGCCGTCGAGTGCCCAGCGCCAGCCCAGGTAATTCGGTAAATAGCGCGAGGCCACGCCGTGGAAACGGGCCAGCCATTCGCGCAAGCGCTGGTGATAGGCATTGACGTTCTGGACATGGATGGCGCCGGCGCTGCCGCGCCGGACCCGCTCGCCCGCGTTCAGGTTCACTGCCTCGTGGGCGACGCCATGTTTGCGGGAGAAAGCACGGTAGGCGGCGTTCGCATCACTGACCAGCAGCACGTGCCTGTCGAGCTTGGGCAAGAGGTGGTGCTCCAGCTGGGCCACCGTCAGGGCACCGCGGCCGGCGAGTGCGTCGATGGTTTGACCGCTGCGGTCACGCGCAACGAGGATGCAGTCGAGTTCGCGTGAGATCCCGCGCCTGCTGGCCCGGCCACCTCTCTTGCGCGGCGGCCGCTCCAGTTTGCGCGCGCCTTTCTGGGACTCCAGCATGAACATTTCGTCGGCCTCGACGATGCCGTTCAGGCACCGCGGCCGGTCGTGCCTGACCCGATCCAGGAAGCGGTGACGCCAGCGAAAGGCGGTATTGCGGTGCACCTCCACCTGCTTGGCCGCCGCACGGATCGGTTTCGAATCGAGTATGGCAACCAGGTAGTCAAGCCATTTGTCACGCAGCCGCAGCCGTGCCAGCGGCGTGCCGCTCAGGTCGTTGAAGGTGCGCCTGCATTCGCGGCAACGGTAGCGCTGCAAGCCGTTGGCCTGTCCATGCCGATAATAGCGTTCGCATGCGCAGCGCGGACATTGGCGTTTAGCCGCGCCAATCTGCCCGATCAGGGCGATTACCTGGTCGAGCCCGGCGGCAGGATGCAGGGCTGCAAGCGTTTGCAGTCGTTGTGGCCCGTTCAGGGCGGGCAGCTGTGCAAACCATTTTGTGAAGCTGGGCGCTTTCATGGCCGGTTCCTGTCGATGCGGACAGAACTTGGACCATGCGAGAGCTCAGCAGTTCAATCCTCATCTATAGCTAGTGGTGACAGCGCCTGCCTATTACGTCACAGGTAATTGCCGCGATGCGCGGCCGGGAAGACACTGCACGCACTGACAGCCATCCCGGCAGTCGCATGAAAGGAGAATGCCATGAGCTCGATTTATCCAAGCCGTTTCCTCCGGGTCGCATTGATCGCCGATGCGCTGGCCTGCGCCGCACTTGTCGTGTTGCAGTTGAGCCTGCCTGATCTGCTCGCCAGCCACCTGCAGTTGCCCTCCATGTTACTGACGGGGAGCGGCGTATTTCTCGCGGCGTACGTGGGCCTGCTGATCGTGCTCGCCAACAGCAAGTCGGTCAGGAAAGCGATGGTCGGGCTTGTCGTTATTGGCAATGTCGGGTGGGCCGTCGGCTGCCTGGCGCTTGCCTCGCTCCCCGGACCGAACCGGCTGGGTATCGCCTACCTGGTAGCGCAAGCCGTCTTCGTACTCGTCATCGCGCGGGTCGAATGGCTAGGGCTGAAGCGATCGCCACTTGCAGCGCAGGCGCGTGCCGCGCTGGCCTGAGGCACTTACCTACATAAATCTTCAGACAGGAGAACACCATGAGTGCATTCGCGGTCGGCCACCTGACCAGGGTGGAAATGGGCCCAGCCATCGTCGCCTACCTGAAAGGAATCGATGCGACCCTGGCCCCGTTCGGCGGGAAATTCCGGGTGCATGGCGATCCCGTCGAGCTGCTGGAAGGAGAATTCCGCGGCGACCTGATCGTTATCGAATTTCCCGACATCGAGGCGGCGCGGCAGTGGTACGCATCGCCCGCGTACCAGGCAATCCTGCCGCTGCGGACCGGCCACGCCAGTGGAGCGATATTCCTGGTTGCTGGTGTGCCCGACGACCATGTGGCCACCGACATTCTTACAGGCTGAAGCGTCCGTTGACAAGCCCGTGACCGCAAGCGCTCCTATTCATCCCTGAGCAACTGCTCCACCCGGCGCGGATAGTGGTTGAGGAAATCCCGGGTGGTCGCGTAATGCTCGGTGTCTTCGTAGGCGATCGGTGAAATGCCGCTGTCGTCGAAACAGAGGATGCGCGCGTTTGGATACGCCAGCAGGATCGGCGAATGGGTGGCGATGATGAACTGGGAATCGTCCTTCACCAGCCCATCGATGATGCGCAAGGCGGCAAGCTGGCGGTTCGGCGACAGCGCGGCCTCGGGTTCGTCGAGCAGGTAGAGTCCGCCTTCGCGGAAATTCAGCAGCAGCTCGGCGAAGGCTTCCCCGTGGGAGCGCCGGTGCAGACCGGCGCCATTGCGGGTACTCCCGTTCACCTCGTCCATGTAGCTGAACACATTGAACATGCTTTCGGCGCGCAGGAAGTAGGCGTGTTGCGCCTGCCGGTATCCCTTGCTCAGCCTCAGGTGCCGGTGAAGGGGTGAAACCTCTTGCTGGGGACGGTGGACGCTGCGTGGCCCACCCTCGGCTGGCAGCCCCAGCGCTACCGCAATGGCTTCCAGTACGGTCGATTTCCCGGCGCCGTTCTCGCCGACGAAGAAAGTGACCTTGGGGTCGAAGTCCAGCACGCCCATGTCCCGCACTGCAGGAATGGTGAACGGATAGGTATCGAGATCCACGTCTGCGTGCGGATCGATCGACACCGAGCGCAAGTAAGGTTTTATACCGAGCATCGTGGCCCTCTCATGGCGTAAGGAATGACGTCGCAGCTGCAGCAGCCTTTCCCATGGGGTAGGGAAAGACCTACAAGAATACAAGTCCTCTTGAATTGTGCAGCGCAGCATCCTGACTTATTGTAGGCGCATCTGCTCACGCATCAGGGAGAAATTATGCTCGAGAAATCGAATGACAGCCATGAAGTCCAACTCGGGGCAGCGCTTGCTGAAGAGGATATGCTCACCAGCGATCGATTGGTCTTCCTTCATGAACTACCCTCCGTTCCGGTGTATGCGGAAAGTTTGCCGACTGGGCTGATCGAGGACGAGATCTGACCCCTACTAGCGCCGCGCCATCGCTCTTCATTGGCTGTCAACCGTGCGCAGGTGCCGCGCATACCCGCTTCATACTGTTCGCTCCCGATTGCTCGCAGAGGATTAGCCATGTCAACAGTCAACCTGGATGAACTCGAAGGGGCGGCCATGATGGTCGAGGATGGCGGCGGTACGGTCACGGCCATGGTGTCGCGCGAGACCGGCATGATCCACCTCCTGAACGACGAGTACACGGACGAGGAGGCGCCCATGCCGACGACAAGCGGCAGTAACGAAGCCTACGTTCCTGTGCCGTCCGCGGGTACGCTCGGCATCGGAGACGGACTTGTTCTTCGCTTCGCCGCCACCTACCTGGCCGAGGACCAGGACACGGTGCGCGACCTGCTCCGCGACCGGAACACCGAAGGCTTCGCCCGCCTGCTGGAAGAGCGTGGCGCAGCTGAAGATTGGGAACGATTTCACGAAGAAGTCACGCGGACCGCGCTGCAGCGCTGGTGCGAAGAGAACGGCTTACAACTGGCCGGCTAGCCTCCCGCCCTAGCCGAACAGGTCGTGGGCATCGAGCAGCGCATAGGCGATCTCCGGCCGTTCGCTCAGGCAGCGGCGTACTGCCGCCGGCACCGATTGGCGCGCCTTCTTGCACAGGCCCGGCTTTTCTTCCAGCACGACGATGATCCCACGCACCGTGCGCACCTCGTTCGGTCCCGGCTCGATGCGCAGCTCGGTGCCCAGGTTTTTCCGGATCAGGGCCTGCACGTGCTTCAGGTCTTCGTAACTCTCGACGCGCTCGATACGCTCGACCAGCTTCTGTTCCTGCTGGCGGGTCAGCGCGAGCGGACGGTGGTCGGCCTGCGGGTCGGCCATGACGCGCTCGCGCTCGCACACGCAGGCGCCGGGTGGGCACTCTACGCGGACAGGAAAGGGAAACGGCGAAACGGGTTCAGTCACGCTGTCATTGGATGGCGTCAGGGGTCGGCGGCAATTCTACCTCAGTCGACGCCACCGCCACGCCCTCCAGCAGTCCCCGCATGCGCGCGTGGTGCGAGCCCTTCCAGTACACCCGGCCACAGGCATCACAGGTGGTGAATATATCGTGGGTCTCGGCCACGCGCGGCGGCAGGCGCGCCAGCACCTCGTCCTTGGCAACGGGACGCAGCGGCAGGTTACAGTGCAGGCACAGCGTGAACGGACGCATGCCCCCGCCCAGGCGCAGGCGCGCGAACAGTTCGCGCAGCTGTTCCGGCGGGTCGATCGCATGCAGGTAGCAGCCGAGTTCCACGGTCCGGCGCTTGAGCAGCTCGCGGTCGCGCGTGAGCAGCACCCGGCCCTCCTCGCGCGCGATCGCTTCGATCTCGTCGTCGTGGTAGTGGTTGTCGTAGAGGGTGTCGTAGCCGGCCATGCGCAGCAGCCGGGCCAGGCCACCCAGGTGGGCGTCGGCGACGAAGCGCAGCCGCCCTTCCGGCCAGGCCCGCAGTGGCCGCGCCAGGTCAGGCGCGAGTTGTCCGAACGCCGGATAGACCGCCACCCGGTCGCCCTCGTGCAGCAGCTGCTCGAAGCCGGCCGGCTCGCCGTTGACCAGGATGAGCTCAGCCTCGGTGTGCGGCACGCCGAGCGCCTCGATCATGTGCTTGACGGTGGCCTCGCGCGCACAGGGCGTGTCGAATTCACGGCCGCGCCGCTCGCGCGGCAGGAAGTCGCCCAGGCTGTCATAGAAGCGGAAGCTGGCGTTCACCATGGCGGCGGCAGGATCGCGGTCTCGTCCAACGCCGCTCCATGCAGCAGCTGCAGCGCGTTCGGCACGGCTTCGAAAGCCGCCGTGTTATCGAAGATGCACCAGCAGCTGCGCCCGGCGGCGGTCTGGCGCGCCAGTTCGCGCCGCACCGACTCGACGTACTCGGCCGAATAGCGCGAGTAATAGATGCGCGGGCTGCCGTGCAGGCGCACGTACACGGTGTCGCCGCTGGTCGGCACGTGCGGGCCGGGCTGGCCGGCCGCCGGGTCGGCGATCACGCGCGCGACGCCGCTCTCCGTCAGCAGCGCGGTCGCAGCCTCGGAGAACCAGCTCGGATGGCGGGCTTCGAAAGCCACCGCACAGCCGAGCAGCTCCTGCAACTGGTGGAAGAAGGTGCGCGCCGGCTCGTCGACGAAGCCGAATTTCGGCGGCAGCTGGACCAGCAGGCAGCCCAGCTTGTTGCCGAGCTGGCCGGCTTCGGCGGCAAAGCGCTCCAGCAGCGCCCCGGCATCCTCCAGGCGGGCCTCGTGCGTGATCGTGCGTGGCACCTTGACCGCGAAGCGGAAATCCTCCGGCACGCAGGCCGCCCACTTGGCGTAGGTATCGGGCTTGTGCGGGCGGTAGAAGGACGTGTTGATCTCCACCGCCGGGAACACGGCGGCGTAGCGCTCGAGGTGGCTGCCCTCGACGGGAAAGTGGGCGGCGTCGGCCTTCGGCAGGCTCCAGCCCGCGCAGCCGACCAGCAGGCGGCCGGGTGATGTCGGTTGATCGGTCATGGTCTGGCAAAAATGGCAATGGCCCGATTCTACGGAATGCCGGAGTGCGGCGGCGCATGCCAGCGGATGCAGGATGATGGGCTTACAATAATCGCCACGTTGAACGGAGGAGAAAGCGATGAATGCGTCGATCAATGCGCCCATCCATATCGTCTGCCCGCAATGCGATGCGGTGAACCGGCTGGCCGCCGAGCGCCTGCGCGATGCGCCGGCGTGCGGCAAGTGCAGCCAGGCGCTGTTTAATGGCCGTCCGCTCGACGTCGACAGCGCACGCTTCACGAAACACGTCACCCGCAACGACATCCCGGTGCTGGTCGATTTCTGGGCCGAGTGGTGCGGACCCTGCAAGATGATGGCGCCCCATTACGCGCAGGCGGCGCAGCGGCTCGAGCCGGCGCTGCGCCTGCTGAAGGTGGACACCGAGCGCAGCCAGGACCTGTCGGCCCGGTTCGCGATCCGCAGCATCCCGACGATCGCCCTGTTCCGCGGAGGCCGCGAAGTAGCACGCCAGGCCGGCGCCATGGATGCCGGCCGGCTGGTCGCCTGGGTCGAATCGCAGCTGCGCTGATCTTGAAGAAAGGCGTTATCGCCCTCATGTTGGCAAAACAGCAGCACTCGCTGCTACAATGCGTCGCATACGGGGCGTTCCCGGTTTCCCACAGAGGAGAAAGCTGATGTCGCAAGACCTGGTAATGGATCGCGGAACCGAGGACGCCAAGCAGTTCGCGCGCATCCTGTATGTCGCACACGCCCTGACTTTCCTGTTCTCGGCCGGCCTGCTGTCGATCCTGGTACTGATCGTCAACTACGTCAAGCGCCCCGAGACCCAGGGCACCATCGTGTATTCGCACCACAGCTGGATGATCCGTTCGTTCTGGTGGTACCTGGTCTGGTCGGTCGTCGCCTGGGTGATGGCAGCCACCATCATCGGCATCCCGATCGCCGTCGTCGTGTGGGGCGCGGCCTGGTTGTGGGCCGCCTACCGCATCATCCGCGGCTTCGTCGACCTGAACAGCAACCGGTCGATGCCGGGCTGAGTGTCAATGAGCCGGCACCACTGCCGGCTCACAGCTTTGCCAGCGCCTGTTCGATGTCGGCGATCAGGTCGTCCGTGTCTTCCAGCCCGATATTGAAGCGCACCAGCACGCCCTCTTCCTGCCATTGACTGCGGATCGCACGGATCCGGTAAGGCATCACCAGGCTGTTCGGACCGCCCCAGCTGTAGCCCAGGCCGAACAGCGTCAGGGAATCCACGAAGCGGTCGGTTTGCACTTCCGTATAGCGCGGATCGAACAGCACCGAGAACAGGCCGCCTGCGCCCTGGAAGTCGCGCTTCCAACTGGCGTGACCCGGACAATCCTCGAAGGCCGGATGCAGCACCTTGGCGATCTCGGGACGGGCCTTGAGCCATGCCGCCACCTTGCGTGCGCCGGCGTCATGGGCCTCGAAGCGCAGCTTCATGCTCGGCAGGCCGCGCATCACCAGGTAGGCATCGTCGGCGCCCACACCCAGGCCGAGGCGCATATGCGCCTGCGCCAGCTGGTCGTTCAGCGCGCGGTCCTGCGTGATCACCGCGCCCATCAAGAGGTCGGCGCCGCCCGACTGGTACTTGGTCAGCGCGTGCATGACGATGTCCGCGCCCACGTCGAAGCCGCGCAGCGCCAGGCCGGCCGACCAGGTGTTGTCGAGCGCGACCGGCACGCCCTTCTCCTTCGCCGCCCGGCAAATCGCCGGCAGGTCCGGCACTTCCATCGACACCGAACCCGGCGCCTCGGCCCAGACCAGCTTGGTCTCCGGCCGGATCAGCGCCGCGATGCCGGCGCCGATCATCGGATCGTAGAAACGTGCGCTCACGCCGAAGTCCTGTGACAGCCAGCGTCCCAGTTCGCGGTTGGGGTTGTAGACGTTCTCGGGCAGCAGCACGTCGTCGCCGCTCTTGAGCAGCGCGAAGTTGATCATCGCGATCGCCGACAGGCCCGAGGGCGCCAGCAGGCAGTGCTTGCCGCCCTCGATCCGGGCGAGCCGCGCTTCCAGCGTGAAGGTGGTCGGCGTGCCGTGCAGGCCGTAGGTATAGGAGGTCTTGTCCTTCCACTGGCCCGAGCGCATCGCGGCGACGTTCTCGAACAGCACCGTCGAGGCGCGGTGCACGCCCGGCGGGAAGGCGTCGAAGCCGCCCGGGGCTTCGTAATCGCTGTGGATCAGGGAAGTCTGGACGGTCTTCTGGGTCATGTTTGCTACCGGTGTCAGGCCACCGTGGCCCACAGGTCGTGGGCGTCGGCCTTGGTGATCATCACGTCGATGAACTGGCCCACGGCCGGCTTGGCCTTGCCCGGCGCCAGGGCGCGCTTGATGTGGACCACGCCGTCGATCTCCGGCGCGTCGGCGGCGGTACGGCCGATCGCTTCGCGGGCGCCGACTTCGTCGACCAGCACGCGCATGGTCTTGCCGACCTTGGCCTGCATGCGCTTGAGCGAGATTTCTTCCTGCAGCAGCATGACGCGGGCGCGGCGCTCTTCGCGCAGTGCTGAAGGCACCGGATTGTCGAGCAGGTTGGCGGTCGCGCCTTCCACCGGCGAATAGGCGAAGCAGCCCAGGCGGTCGATCTGCGCTTCGCGCAGGAAGTCCAGCAGGTATTCGAATTCCGCTTCGGTCTCGCCCGGGAAGCCGGCGATGAAGGTCGAGCGGATGGTCAGGTCCGGGTTCATCTTGCGCCAGGCCAGGATGCGGTCGAGGTTCTTCTCGCCGCTGGCCGGGCGCTTCATGCGCTTCAGGACGTCCGGGTGCGCGTGCTGCATCGGGATGTCGAGGTAAGGCAGCACGTGGCCGTCGCCCATCAGCGGGATCACCTGGTCGACGTGCGGGTACGGGTAGACGTAGTGCATGCGCACCCAGGCGCCGTACTGGCGCGCCAGCTTGCCCAGTTCTTCGGTCAGCTGGGTCATGTGGGTCTTGACCGGGCGGCCGTTCCAGAAGCCGGTGCGGAACTTGACGTCGACGCCGTAGGCGCTGGTGTCCTGCGAGATCACCAGCAGTTCCTTGACGCCGGCCTTGAACAGGTTTTCGGCTTCCTGCAGCACCTCATGGATCGGGCGCGACACCAGGTCGCCGCGCATCGATGGGATGATGCAGAAGCTGCAGCGGTGGTTGCAGCCTTCCGAGATCTTCAGGTAGGCGTAGTGCTTCGGGGTCAGCTTGACGCCGTGGTCCGGCACCAGGTCGAGGAAGGGGTCGTGCGGCTTCGGCAGGTGCAGGTGGACCGATTCCATCACCTCGGCGACCGCGTGCGGGCCGGTCACGGCCAGCACCTTGGGGTGCACCTTGGTGATGATGTCGTCGCCCGCGGCATCCTTCTTGGCGCCCAGGCAGCCGGTGACGATGACCTTGCCGTTCTCGGCCAGCGCCTCGCCGATCGCGTCGAGCGATTCCTGCACCGCGGCGTCGATGAAGCCGCAGGTGTTGACGATGACCAGGTCGGCGCCGTCATACGACTTGGCGGTCTGGTAGCCCTCGGCGCGCAGCCGGGTCAGGATCTGCTCGGAATCGACCAGCGCCTTCGGGCAGCCGAGCGACACGAAGCCGACTTTCGGCGCGGCGACGCCTGCGGCCGGGCTCGGGATGACGAGCGAAGGGGCTGGCTCAGCGACGGCAGCATTGGCGGAGGACGGAATACGGCGAAGTTCGGTCATGGGCGGACGACAAGGAATCTGGGCAATCCGCGATTGTACCCGAAGCGGGTCCCACGGGGGAACCGGTGGGGAGGAATGCCGGCCCAGGACAGGGCCGGCGAGTGTCGTAAAACGACGACTTCTTGCTTACTTCTTATCGGCCGGCGGCGGAGTCATGCCCGGGAACGGGAAGGCGCCGAACATGGCCTTGCTCTGGTTCTGCATCTGCTCCTGCATCTGCAGGAACAGGTTCTTCGACTGGTCGATGTAGTTGTTCATCATGCCCTGCATCATCGGGCCCTGGACGTTCATGAACTGGGTCCACATTTCCGGGCTGAAGGGCTTGCCCTCCAGGGCACCGGCGGCATTGCTGGTGAACTTGTTCTGGATGTCGGTGAAGGCCTGCACGTTCTTCTCGAGGTAGGAACCCATCATGCCCTGCATGGCGTGACCGTAGTAGCGGATGATCTGGGCCAGTACCGAACTCGAGAACATCGGGACGCCGTTGGCCTCCTCTTCCAGGATGATCTGGAGCAGGATGCTGCGGGTCAGGTCTTCGTTGCTCTTGGCGTCGACGACGGTAAACTCGTCGGCGTCGAGCACCAGCTGCTTCACGTCGGTCAGGGTGATGTAGGAACTGGTCTGGGTGTCGTACAGACGGCGGTTCGGATACTTCTTGATCAGGCGTTCAGCACTCTTTTTCACACTACTCATTTCATGTCTCATGTTGTGCGTTGCGGTAGCGTCGACCGCACGCTATTTTTCTTGATTGCTTACCAAAGAAGCCGGTCCGGAGCCCGTTCCGCAAGGACGATTGTTGCCCAGCGGGACGGACAAGCCCACACCATACCACGACCTGCGCGCAGGTGCAGCAATTATTAGACTACAAACTTCCGTGGTTATTTTGATATGTGCGCGGTCAGTCTGCCCTGGCCTTGACGTAGCGGCCCGGCGCCGCTTCGGTCGGCTGGTAGCGTTCGTTCCCGAAGGCCGCTGGCGCCGCCACGTCGGCGCCGCCGTTCTCGGCCAGGAACTTGGCCCACTCCGGCCACCAGCTGCCCTTTTGCTCGGTGGCGCCGGCGAACCAGGCCTCGGCCGTCTTCGGCCGGGCCTTGCCTGACTTGTCGTTGATCCAGTAGCTGCGCTTGTTCTTCGAGGCCGGGTTGATCACGCCCGCGATGTGGCCCGAGGCGCCCAGCACGTAGCGGTTGGCCTTCGGGTTCCTCGGATTCAGCAGGTCCATCGAGGCGAAGGCCGCTTCCCAGGGCACGATGTGGTCTTCCTTGGAACCGTAGAGGAAGACAGGGCACTCGATCTTGCCGAGGTCGACCGGCACGCCGCAGACGCTCAGCGCGCCCGGCACCTTGAGCTTGTTTTCCAGGTAGGTGTTGCGCAGGTACCAGCAGAACATCGGGCCCGGCAAGTTGGTGCTGTCGGCATTCCAGTACAGCAGGTCGAAGGCCGGCGGTTCCTTGCCCTTGAGGTAGTTCTGCTGCACGTAATTCCACACCAGGTCGTTCGGCCGCAGGGCCGAGAAGGTGGTGGCCAGGTCGCGGCCCGGCATCAGGCCGCCGCTGCCCAGGGCCTGCTCGCGCAAGGCCACCTGGGCTTCGTCGACAAAGACTTCGAGCACACCGGTGTCCTGGAAGTCGAGCAGCGTGGTCAGCAGCGACAGGCTGCTAGCGGGCTGCTGGCCGCGCGCCGCCAGCACCGCCAGCGCGGTGGCGGCGATGGTGCCGCCGACGCAGAAACCGAACACGTGGGTCTTGTCCTGGCCGCTGATCTCGCGCGCCACCTCGATCGCCTTGATCGCGCCCGTCTCGACGTAGTCGTCCCAGCCGGCGTTGCCAAGCGTGCGGTCCGGATTGCGCCAGGAAACCATGAACACGGTATTGCCCTGCTCCACCGCGTAGCGCACCAGCGAGTTTTCCGGCTGCAGGTCGAGGATGTAGAACTTGTTGATGCAGGGCGGGATCATCAAGAGCGGCACCGCCTTCACGGTCGGGGTCGCCGGGGTGTACTGGATCAGCTGGAACAGCTCGTTCTCGAACACGACCCGGCCAGGCGTGGTGCCGACGTTGCGGCCGACTTCGAAGGCCGATTCGTCGGACTGCGAGATGCGGCCCTTGTGCATGTCGGCCAGCATGTTCGCCAGGCCCTTGGTCAGGCTTTCACCCTTGGTCTCGATCAGCTTCTTCTGCGCTTCCGGATTGGTGGCGAAGAAATTGGCCGGGGACATGGCATCGACCATTTGCTGGACCGCGAAACGGATCTTCTGGCGCTCGCGCGGGCCGGCCTCGACGGCATCCGCCAGGGCCAGCATGAATTCCGAATTCAGCAGGTAGGACGCGGCGGAAAACGCCGACATCGGATGTTCGCGCCACTCGGAGGACGAGAAGCGCTTGTCATGGAACTCGGGCGTCTTGCCGCTGACGAAGTCCTGCCACAGCTGGCCGGCCTTCTTGAGGTAGTCGTCGCGGATGGCTTCGAGTTTGGCCGGTGCGATGCCGGCGCCGACATCCTTCAGCACGCCGGCCAACGGGTTGACTCCGGCGGCCTGGGGCGCCATGCCCGGCATGGTCGGCATCGTCATCCAGCCCTGCCAGAGGCTGGGGTCGGCGAACTGGGTCATCCAGGAGGCGGCAAAAGCTTGGGGGTCAGGCATGTTCATGTCGGCGTCCGTTGTTTAGAATCGGGGTACAGTACAGAGTAGAAACCTTGGAGAAGCTCATGTGGATCGTCGCCGTTGCCTGGATTTACGTGGTCGCCCTGATGGCAGCGACCGAACCGACCATCGTGCACGGCTTGATGACCTTCCTGTTCTATTGCGCCCTGCCATTATCCATTGTTTTTTATCTCACGGGGTCAAAACGGCGGCGTGCGCGGCGTGAAGCGCAGGCGCGCAACGCGACAGCAGGGTCGGCGGGCGACGGTGGCGGTGGCGGCGACTGAGCATTCTCGCCCAGGCCCGCACCACTCATTTGATCCAGATCAGGCTGGCCTGGCGGCCGGTCACGCCGTCGCGGCGGTAGGAATAGAAGCGCTGCGGCGCGCTGGCGGTGCAAAGATCGCCGCCATGAACACGCGTGACGCCGTCACGCGCCAGCATCAGGCGCGCCAGCGCCGGCATATCTGCCAAGAATTTTACCGCTTGGTCAGATTTTTGCCTGAACGCGGCCAGGGTCGCTTCTCCCGGCATGGCAGCCATGAAGGCGGCGCGCACGTCCTCGCCCACCTCGAAGGCTTCCCGCCCGATCGCCGGCCCCATCCAGGCAGTGATCTCGCCGGCGCCGGCCGCGCGCATGGCGCGCACGGTCTCGCCCAGCACGCCAGCCGCCAGCCCGCGCCAGCCGGCATGGGCCGCGCCCACTACTTTACCGTCGAGGTCGGCGAACAGCACCGGCAGGCAGTCCGCGGTCAGGATCGCGCAGACCACGCCCACATCCGTCGCGATGCTGGCGTCGCCGGTACGCACCGGCTGGTCCGGACCGACCGTGCAGGCGTCGACCACGTCGGCGCCATGGACCTGGGCGATCCAGGCAGGACGGCCCGGCAAATAAGCCTGGAGGCGTTCGCGATTGAGCCGCACGGCTGCCGGGTCGTCGCCGCAATGCATGCCGAGGTTGAGTCCCCCGCCACCCTTGCCGTCGTCATACGGACCCTGGCTGCCGCCGCCATCGCGGCTGGTGGCCAGCGCGCCGACGTTTGCCGGCAGGTCGGGCCAGTCGGGCCAGACCAGTGCAGAGCGCTCCATCATTCCTCGGCGTCGTCGTCGCCCGGTTCCGGAATGCCGGCCTTGGCGATCAGTTCGGCGAAGTCGGCAGCCAGCGGCACCGTCCATTCGCAAGGCTCGCCCGTGCCCGGGTGCACCAGGCCGAGGCGGCGCGCCTGCAGGGCCTGGCGGTGGAACACCGGTACCAGGTGCTGCTTGCCGTAGACCGAGTCGCCCACCAGCGCGAAGCCCAGGTGCTGCATGTGGACGCGGATCTGGTGGGTGCGGCCGGTCTCCAGGCTGCAGCGCACCAGCGAGACCGGACGGCGGTCGAGGTCGCCGCTGGCGACGCGCTTGTAGTGCGTGATGGCCGGCTTGCCGAACATGCCCGAGGACACCGCCATCTTGACGCGGTCGCGCGGGTGGCGGCCCATCGAGGCATTGATGGTGCCGGACAGCTGCGGCGTACCCCAGACCAGCGCGAAGTACTCGCGCTTGACGGTGCGCGCCTGAAGCTGGCGCACCAGGTCGGTCTGCGCGGCCAGGGTCTTGCCGACCACCATCAGGCCGCTGGTGTCCTTGTCGAGGCGGTGCACGATGCCGGCGCGCGGCACGCCCACCAGTTGCGGGCAGTGGTGCAGCAGGCCGTTCAGCAGCGTACCCGACCAGTTGCCGGCGCCCGGATGCACGACCAGGCCGGCCGGCTTGTTGATGACGAGGATGTCCTCGTCCTCGTGCACGATGTCGAGTGCCATGGCTTCCGGGGCGAAGGCGGTGTCTTCCGGCGCGGCCTGCGGCTCGATCAGCACGGTTTCGTCGCCGTAGGCGGTATCCTTGCCGCGCGCGGGCTTGCCGTCGACCTTGACGAAGCCGCCTTCGAACCACAGCTGCAGGCGGCTGCGCGAGAATTGCGGCACCAGGCCGGCGACCACCTTGTCGAGGCGCTGGCCGCAAGCCTCTGGGGTCAGCTGCAGGGTGATCGGCGAGAGGTCGGTACCGGCGCCGAGCTCGAACCCGCCCTCCAGTTCATCGTCCAAGGTCTCGTCCAGATCGGGGTCGAGAGGCATTTCCGCCGAATTCGGCGCAGGAGTTAATATCACGTGAGTCCCATCGGCTATAATCAGCCGTTCGTTGAATCTAGGTAAAACTTTCTTGCAAAGAGCTATGCAAAAAAAATTGTCTGTGTTGGTTGCCGCTTTGGCCCTGAGTCTGTCCGCCTGCAGCATCCTGCCGAAGTCGGATGACGACACCAAAAATTGGACAGCGGAGAAATTATACGCTGAGGCACGCGATGAGATGAGCGGCGGCCACTATGAAGCGGCAATCAAGCTGTTCGAGCGGCTGGAATCCAACTACCCGTTCGGCACCTATGCCGCGCAAGCGCAGATGGAAATTGCCTACGCTCATTACAAGGCCCAGGACCAGGCCCAGGCCCTGGCCGCGGTCGAGCGCTTCATCAAGCTGCACCCGAACCACGCCCAGGTCGACTATATGTATTACCTGCGTGGCCTGATCAACTTCAACGACCAGCTGGGCTTCCTGAGCTTCATCTACTCGCAGGACCCGACCGAGCGTGACCCGAAGGCCACCCGCGAAGCCTTCGCCGCCTTCAAGGCCCTGGTCGACAAGTTCCCGAACAGTAAGTATCGCGAAGACTCGATCGCACGCATGAACTACCTGGTCAACGCCATGGCCCAGTACGAAGTGCACGTGGCGAATTACTACTACCGCCGCGGCGCCTTCCTTGCTGCACTCAACCGCGCCCAGCTCGCCGTGCAGGAATACAGCGATGCGCCGGCCCGCGAAGAAGCGCTGTTCCTCATGGTGCGCTCCTACGACAAGCTCGGCATGCCGGTGCTGCGCGACGACACCCAGCGGGTGCTGCTGCTGAACTACCCGAACAGCCGCTTCCTGAATCCGAACGCGGTGGGCGACGCGCCGTGGTGGCGCTTCTGGTCGAAGTCGGGCCCGAAGGCCGCTCCGAAGGACGCCCTGTAATCAGGCTGCCAGTTTCCGGCGGAACACCCAGGTGTGCTCGCCGGAAGCCGCAGCGTCGAAGGCATAGCCGTCGACGTCGAAGCCCTTCAGCTGTTCCGGGTCCTTGATGCCGTGCTGGGCCGCATAGCGCGCCATCATGCCGCGGGCGCGCTTGGCGAAGAACGAGATGATCTTGTACTTGCCGTTCTTCCAGTCCTCGAACACCGGCGTGATCACCGGCGCCTCGAGCAGCTTCGGCTTGACCGACTTGAAATATTCTTCCGACGCCAGGTTGACCAGCGCCTTGGCCTTGGTCGCCGCGATCTGGGCCTTGAGCGCCTCCGTCACGCTGTCGCCCCAGAAGGCATACAGGTTGTTGCCGCGCGGGTTCTTCAGGCGCGTGCCCATTTCCAGGCGGTAGGGATGCATGCGGTCCAGCGGACGCAGCAAGCCATACAGGCCGGACAGTATGCGTAGATGCTTTTGCGCGTAGTCGATTTCTTTCGCACTCAGGCTGCGCGCATCGAGGCCGGTGTAGACGTCGCCATCGAAGGACATGATCGCCTGGCGCGCCCCGTCATGGTCTTCGCTCCAGTGCGCATAGCGCGATACATTGAGCATGGACAGCGTATCCGACAAATCCATCAACTCGGCGACCTGGCCCGGCGAATAGCCGCGCAGCACCTCGATCAGCTCGGCGGCGCGCGGGATGAAGTCCGGTGTGGTGCTCTTCTTGGTGGTGCTTGGGGATTCGAGGTCGAGGGATTTTGCGGGCGACAGGACAATCAGCATCGGTTCAGACAGTTTCTAGAAAAAAATTTCCCACATGATACCCGTTCCATCAAAACCCATCGTCATCGACACCAATGTCTGCCTCGACCTGTTCGTGTTCCACGACCCGCGCTGGGCGCCCCTGCTGGCCGCGCTGGAATCCGGCGCCCTGGTCGCGGTGACGCGCGCCGACTGCCGCGACGAATACCTGGCGGTGCTCAAGTACCCTCACCTGCCGCTCGACGAAACCAGCCGCGCCCGGGCGATCGAGCGCTTCGATACCCTGCTGCGGGTGGTGGCGCCGGACGCGAAGCACGTGCGCCTGCCGGTCTGCACCGACCGCGACGACCAGAAATTCCTCGAGATCGCCCGCGACGCCGGCGCCGAGGTGCTGGTCACCAAGGACAAGGCCCTGCTCAAGCTGGCCCGGCGCACCGCGCGCGAAGGGCTGTTCAAGATCATGCTGCCCGAGGCCTGGCTCAAGGCACATTCCGCAGCCGCGCTAGAATAAGGCCATTGCGATTCTTTCTTCCATCATGAGCACCCCAGTCCTGCGTACCCGCCTGCCCGCCGTGGGCACCACCGTCTTCACCCAGATGTCCCAGCTCGCCATGGAGCACGGCGCCGTCAACCTCGGCCAGGGCTTCCCCGACTTCGGTTGCGATCCGAGGCTGATCGACCTGGTGGACGAAGCCATGCGCGCCGGCCATAACCAGTATCCGTTCATGAGCGGCGTGCCGGCCCTGCGCACGGCGATCGCCGCCAAGCTCGAGACGCTCTACGGCCGCCGCTACGACGCGGCCGCCGAGATCACCGTCACCAACGGCGCCTCGCAGGCAATCCAGAACGCCATCCTGTGCAGCGTGCACCCGGGCGACGAGGTGATCGTCATCGAACCGGCCTATGACTGCTACCTGCCCGCGATCGCGCTGGCGGGCGGCGTGCCGGTGCCGGTGGCGATGCAGGTCGGCCAGCAGGGCTACAGCGTGTCCTGGGACCGGGTGGCAGCCGCGGTCAGCCCGCGCACCCGCTTGATCATCGTGAATTCGCCCCACAATCCCACCGGCTCGATCCTGCGCAGCGCCGACCTGGAGGCGCTGGCCGCGATCGTGGCGGGCACCGAGATCCTGATCCTGTCCGACGAGGTGTACGAGCACATGGTCTTCGACGGCGCGCAGCACGCCTCGGTGGCGCGCGACCCCAGGCTGGCCGAGCGCGCCTTTGTGATCTCGAGCTTCGGCAAGACCTACCACGTGACCGGCTGGAAGGTCGGCTACGTCGCCGCCCCCGCCGCGCTCACCGTGGAATTCCGCAAGGTCCACCAGTACAACGTGTTCACGGTGAACACCCCGATGCAGCACGGGATCGCCGCCTACATGGCCGACCCGGCGCCCTACCTGGAGCTGCCGGCCTTCTACCAGAAGAAGCGCGACCTGTTCCGCGACGGCCTGGCCGGCTCGCGTTTCGAACTGCTGCCGGCGGATGGCACCTATTTCCAGTGCGTGCGCTATGGCGCGATCTCGGATTTGCCGGAAGCGAAGTTTGCGAAGTGGCTGACGGTGGAGGCGAAGGTGGCGGCGATTCCGGTGTCGGCCTTCTACAGCCAGCCGACCGAATCGGGTGTGGTGCGTTTCTGCTTTGCGAAGAAGGACGAGACGCTCGAGAAGGCGCTGGAGACCCTGAGCCGCCTGTAGTTGCCCCGTGAGTTCGCGCATCCGTGCGACCGGGAGTCCGGCGTCTCCAAGGAAGACCTGGTGGCCTGGGGATGCATCTGCATCGACTGCATGCGCAACGGCCACGGGGCGACCACCGCCTGCGCCTGGTCGGCGCGTGTCCGTGTGGCTCAGAACGTCTGACAGGCCCGGCCGCTCTGCGGCATGGCCTTGGCCGCCTGTGCCTCGAGCACGCGTTCATACGGCCCCGGGTCCGCGACCTCTCCCGACAACAGCCCATGCAGGATCTCCTTGCTGCGCCAGACATGCTGGCGCGCCAGCTCGCGATAGGCGACGAACAGCGTGGCTGACGAATCGACCGTCATCCAGACGGTGGAGTGCTGCGGGAAGATCAGGCAGCCGCGCTTCCGGTAGCCGCGGTTTACGTGCAGGAAGGCGGCCGTGTCGCAGTTCATCAGGTCCGGCGCGGTGTCGGTGCCGCGTATCCAGCAGTCCGACAGCACCGAGCGCGCGGTGCTGCTGTCGCCGGGGATCATTTCCTTGGTGGCGAGCTGCCGCTTCATGAACGCGGACAGGTCGAGCGCCGGCTTGGCGATCAACAGCCTGACTTCGCTGTCGCCGAGGCCGTGGCAAGGCCGCGTGTCGCCCTGCCTGGCGGGCCGATGACGGATGCAGCCGAGCAGCAAGGGGTGTTCGTTGAACCAGGCGTGCAAGTCGTAGCCAGCGACCTTCTCTTTCGCGTCGAGTGTGATGCAGTGTTGATCGAAGTTTTCCAGGCCCGGGAAACTGATGTAGCGCGGGAACAGGCCGTCGGGCGTGTTGATCAGCCGCCGGCGCAGGCCGCACAAGTCGGAGAAATGGCCTTTGTCGTCGCCCGCCGCATCCGAGATGAGGATATTCTTGACGCCGCGTTTGAGCAGCGAATAGGCACCTAGGTTCTCGGCATTGCCGCCGTCGATGAGGCGGATGAAGACCGAGCGCTCGCGGTCGCGGCGCTCGGCCGGCATCGGCGCCGAGTCGAGGATACGCGCCACCGGCCGGTCCAGGTAATAGAGCGGGAAAGGCAGGGCCCGGTGGACGCGCCGGGCCGTGGTCGAGACATTGTAGTTGGCGATGTCCAGGCCCCAGTCGAGGTTGGCCAGGTGCAGGGCACTCCCTGCAATGGTGCGGAACACGGCGTTCTTGAACACCAGCTGGTTGGCATCGAGGAAGGCTGCGGAACTGCGTACCCCGTCGAGCACCGACATGCCGTGAATGGTCGGGGAGGCGGACACGTAGCCATAGCGTCCTGAACCATGGGAGACCGCCGTCATCTCGAACATGTCGCTGTTGGTGATGTCCTCGCGCCCTTGGCGTAGCCAGCCGTACAAGCTGCGGTGCTGCGGAGCTGCCGCGTTCAGGATCCAGAAGGGCATGCCGTCGCCGCCTGCCGCGCGCAGCTTCAGCAGGCCGGTCCGCAGTTCCTCGAAATCCAGCGCCAGCGGATCGGGATCGAAGACGTCGCTGCGGCAGTCCAGTACCTGCTCGCGGGCGCCAGCCAGGTAGCCGCACCAGTTGGCGCGGCGCGAGACCACGTAGGGCGACAGGTCGGCCGTGTCGGCCAGGGTGGCGCCATAGGAGAGGCCGATGCCGTCCTGGTAGGAGATGGCCGAGGGCGAGGTCGCCACGCCCCAGTCGAACAGGGTGTTCGACACGAAGCTCGGGATCACGGTGGCAAGGCTCCCTCCCACGGTCGGCAGCGAGATGCTGTGGCGCCAGGAGCTGGTCCCGTCCATGCTGCAGTCTCCCGGACGCATCAGGTCCTGCGTGCATTTCAGGAGCGCCTGGTAGCCGGCATCTGGAATCGGCTTTTTGCCGCCCGGCGGGTAGGTGCGCAAGCCCTGGCGCTCGCAGTGATGCACCGAGCTGCCGATCCTGGTAATGAGGTCGTCCATGGCCTCGGTCGGCGGCAGAACAGCGACGCAGTCGCGGAACAGTTCCGCCGTGGCGACCTGCCCCGGTCGCAGCGCACCAG
The DNA here is from genome assembly GCF_059685865.1 of Telluria sp. ZB4P36. Lineage (NCBI taxonomy): Bacteria > Pseudomonadati > Pseudomonadota > Betaproteobacteria > Burkholderiales > Oxalobacteraceae > Telluria > Telluria sp. ZB4P36. Next base: position 115,054 of record NZ_JCASIE010000012.1, on the reverse strand, counting down.
GGCGCGTCAGCGGGAACAGGCGATGTGTGTAGTAAAAATAGGCGGCGTAGCTGCCGCCCGACACGCTGCTGAGGTAGTCGGCACGGTCCAGCATCCGGAGGTCAGACAGGCCGGCCATTACGCCCACGGCAAAGGCAGCGGCCTTGCTCCCTCCACCCGTCAGCGCGACGCCGAATTGCGCCGACTTGCGCGTCGTGGTCGTGAACGGCGCCTCCAGGTACTGGCGCAGGCAGCGTTCCTGCCGTGTGTACGCCTGGGCTTCCAGGCGCTTGTTGCGCACATCGTCCGTTTCGTCCGCGGGCGCCGCTTCCGGCTCGCCGAGCGCCAGGCATGCCGCGCCCGGTGTGTCATCCTTCTGCCCTACTGGTGCCGCCGTCACCTGCTGGCCGGATGCCAGCCCGGTGCGGCAGACGGTGCTGTTGTCCAGCAAGGGCGGCTCGTCCAGGCGGCCCGCCTCGCGCGCCGCCGCCGCCAGGGTGGCAGGCGTGCATTCCTTCAGCGGATAGGAGAAGTGCAGCTTGCTTTCGGATTCCGGGAAACGGTGCACGCAACCGGCGAGCATCACGCCACAGCACAGCCACGATACGGTAGCGCGCAGAATAAGGACGAGCTTGGCCATCAGGACACCTCCGGTCGGGCGATTGAGAAGAATCGGACGACAACACCGGCCCTGCCTCGTTCCACCATCATGCGGGCTCTACCGGTTTTAACCAGTAATATAAGCTTTCTGAATATACTTAATGTCAATTTTTTGTGGCAAGCGGGCCTTGCTGGTCCAAATACGACAACTGCCGGACGGCTTCTGGTGCCCTGCCAGCGAAGCGGGCGCGGGAAAAGGCGCTTGGTGCGCACTAGCTTGCGCACCGTGAGCGTCGCCCCTAGGGCGGATGCTTTGCTGCGCGAGCCAGCCATTACAACGCTTCAACTATGTCGTTTTCTACATCCATGATCGAACAATTGAATTGACATAAATATACTGAACCATTAATCTTGGTTAAGATCTCATCACTTCTCTCAGTATCTTCTGGTCAAGATTGCTCCTCCGCACAAGAGGCTGAGAATGAGCGGTGTCCCTGCCTGCATCGTATTTCCGGAGATAAAAGAGTGAGAGACATTCATGCCTCCAGAGCGCCTACAAGCAGGTCGATCTCCCTTGCCGGAACCGCATCCACATGGAGTGCCGCGCCCCGTGAGTCGCTTCTGCATATTCCCATCCATACAAAACTAATCAACCTGGGACAAACCCCCAGTTTCGGGCAACTCCGCGCAATCCCTCAATTCGCCGTGACGCGAAAGTGAAGGAAAATCGGCGGGAGCCGAGGCATCAAATTATTCAAGTTAGACATAGCGGGCTTCGGTTTCACTGGAACTCAACGAGACGACCTTGCGCCAAAGACAATATGGAGTTTATTTTGGTCGGTAATTCCCTGATTCACAAACACTGTATTGATGATAAAGGAATGAAGAACCATGAATACTCATGACAGGGAAAAGATCGCGTTACGCCCGGTGGCAAACTTGAGCAACGACTCATCGACGTACGAACTAGAAAGGATTTCTTTCGTATTCTCGTTTTTTGACCAGCCGACCGAGTTCCACTCAGAATCCACCACAGTCGGGCCGGGCGAGACATTCCAATTTCGCGCAAAAACCAAAGGGCACTGTAGCGGCATGTTTTGTATCGCGGAGGCAAGACTCCCCAATGCGTCGACCAGGCTGCTGTTTGGCAGAACCGAGTTTTTTGGGGAAGGCAGCTGGGATACAAACGTGTTTACCGTCAGCGGCGATTTAAGTGAACAACCGTGTGGTTTCAAAACTGCTGAAGAGAATGAGGTTGACACACGCACGAGCGGTTTTCAGGCTGCCGCTGTCTGTGAAACGAACGGGAGCAGTTCAATTTTGCCTCAGACACACATCTGGCTTTTCAAAGCGGATACGGGAGACCTCTTGTACGGCCTGCACGCACGCGGTGAATCCGTGAAGTGGCAACGAGGCAGGGTCCCGGCGGTATCAGCGACAAATCCATTAGCTTTCATCGGTGCGGGGGCAAACATCAATGGCGCGTTTGCCGCGGTGAGCGACGCATGGTTTGAATGCGGAGGCGGCGCGAAAAGAAAGGTCTATGTTTGCACCGGCAGTCCGGCAGGGGTCGCTGTTATCGATTCAGTCTGTCCACTTTGACATATACCGACGCAACGCCGAACTTGCCAAGCGATATTCGCAGTAATCGCTGCGGACCCCGCTTATGTGATTCCCGCGAGGTGAAGAATGAAGATAAAATACTTGCCGCTCATCGCCCTATTATTCTGCCTGACCGAAGCCGCATTTGCCGAGAGTGATGGCTGCCTGATTACACGGACGGTCGTATGTTATGCCGGGGAAGAAAGTTGCCAGGCACTGCCCAAGCCTCTGGTATCTTGGGCCGGGGTAACGTATCCTTCAAAGAGCGGCTCCCAACTTCGGATCTGTTTCTCGGACCCTTCCGAATGCATCCAAACCGCGGCAACTACACGACGCAGTACCGAGGGCGACTTTATAAGCATTGGAATCTTGCAGAATCCAAATGACCTCGTGTATCGGGGCAAGATATTCGCCAGCTTCACCTATTCCGGAAATGACAACATACCTTCGCAGCTAATCCTTTATTTCGAGGGTCAAAAGGGAAAGCCCCCAACCAGCCACCTTATGACCGGGAACTGTTCATCCGCCGGGAAACGCTCGAGAAAATAGGTTCAGCAGGGCCGGTACCTCATTATGCTTCCGGATTGTTCGCTTGATGTTTGGTCAAGTTTTCCTGCATGACGGTTTAACCACTCGACTTGCCGTCCTGCATTATTCAATGTCGAGCCAGATCTTGGAGACTAACATGTACGATGAACGGGTGTCCTCGGGGGGGAAATACAAGAATGCCGACGAATCGTCTGCCCGCAATGCGCAATCACGCGACCCAGGCGATGCCTGGCCCGCGCGGCCGCAAGGGTTCGCAGGGTTTTCCAGTACATCCCCAGATTGGTATGCGTGGATCAATGCCATGCCACCAGGCCTGCCGTCACTTCATGTACTCGGCGATGTTCTGGTTGCTAATCCCGGGGTTTGCGCGACCCTGACCATGCGCAGTCCACAAGGCTTGAACCCTCAGATTTTGATTCTTGACCTCACTCTTTACCAGCAGCCAGGCAACTGGATAGCCCTCGTTTCGAATATTCAGGCCCGGTTTGAGCGCGTTCTTGTTCCTGGATCGCAAGAGTACACGGGTGTCGACATCATCCTCAACGGCGAAAGGGTCGCCTTTATCGACGAAATCGTCAAGGCGGAATAATCCAGCTTCGATCGAAATAATGTTAACGGCGCGCATGCCGGCGGCACGAGGAGCTGCGCACAGACGCAGCTTCGTGCTTGTCCCCTGTCTAGTGCCGGGTCCAGCAGCCGATCATGCTGAAAGCGAGTGAGGCCAGGGCGTGCTTCGACATGGCGCCAAGTCCGTTTATCGCGCCAGCTGTTTCAGCTTTCGCTCGACGAATCCCTGCAGCTCCTGCGTCAGCGTCCCGCTGTCGAGCGCCTTCTGGAAGGCCCCGGCTGCTTCCGGGTTGCGCTTCTCGCCCTGCAGCGAGATGCCCAGCCCCATCCACCACACCCCGTTCTGCGGCGCCGTGCGCAGCGCCACGCCGTAGTGCTCGGCCGCCTCGCGGTGGCGTCCCTCGCGCTGCAGCGCGCCGGCCAGGAAGGCATGGTAGTCGCCATTGCCCGCCGCGTAAGGCAAGGTGCGCAGCAAGGTGTCGATGCCGGGACTGCCGCGCTCCATCTGCAGGCGCGCCATCAGCATCGCCAGCGCCGGCTGGCGCGGGTCGAGCGCCAGGGCTGCGCCGAGCTGGCGCAGTGCTTCGTCCGGGCGCTTCGCTTCGATCAGCAGGCCGACCAGGGTCTGGCGCGAGGGTTCGTGGCGCGGATCGACCCCGAGGGCCGCCTGCAGGCCGGCGATGGCTTCGGTGACGCGGCCGTCTTCGAGGCTGGCCAATGCGCGCCGGTAGGCATTCTCGGCGCGCTGGCCCGGGGTCTCGACGCGGCCGCCTTTCGTGGCCGGCGCCGGCGGCGCTGCTTTGGCGGCCCTCGGCAGGGGTGTGCGCTCGGCCGGCTGGACGGCCTTCGCGAGCTTGGGTGCGGCCGGCTTTTCGGCCTTGGCTACCGGCTGCGGCGCTTCCTCCGCCGGCGGAGGCTCGGATGCCATCGGTGCCTCGGCCGGCGCAGGCGACGAGGCGGCATCCTGGCGTGGCGGCACCGGAATCTCGAGCGCGATCACGGGCGCCACTTCAGCGGGTTTCACTGGGACAGGGGCGGCCACCGGCGCCGCTACCTGCGCAGGCGCCGGATTCTGTCCAAGGAAGCGCCAGCCGGCCAGGCCCGCCGCCGCCAGCGCCACGGCCACGCCGCCGACGACGGCGACGCGCTTCCACGGCAGGCTGCGCTCCGAGGGCGCCACCGCCCTGATGTCGGACGGAAGCGGCGCCGCGCCGGGCTGTCCGGCGCGCGCATCCAGGTCCTGCAGCATCTTGTTGATCAGGCTCATCGCGTCAGGCTCATCGTGCAAGCGCCCATGCCAGGCCGGCGGCCGCCGATGCGGCCACCGCGCCCCCGGCCAGCCAGGCATTGATGGTGCGCTGCACGCCGATCGTATCACGCGCCGCCGTGGCTACGTGGCTGCCCGCGACCTCGCGCTTGCCCTGGCCGTAGCTGAGCATCATGGCCTTGTGCGCCATGATGTTGACCAGGCGCGGCACGCCGCCGCTGGCGCGGTACAGCCCGCGGATCGCGGATCGGCTGAACAGGCGCGCGCCGGTGAAGCCGGCCACGCGCAGGCGGTGCGCCACGTAGTAATCCAGGTCGTCGCGGCTGAGCGCGCCCAGGTGGTAATGGAAGGTGATGCGCTGGGCCAGCTGGCGGATCGACTCCAGTTCCAGCTTGCGGTTCAGCTCCGGCTGGCCGAACAGGACGATCTGCAGCAGCTTGCGCTTTTCGGTCTCGAGGTTGGTCAGCAGGCGCAGGGCTTCCAGGCTCTCCACCGGAATCGCCTGGGCTTCGTCCAGGCACAGCACCACGCGCAGGTCCTGGCCCGCCAGTTCCAGCAGGCGCAGGTTGATCGCCTTGAGCAACTGGTGCTGGTCGACGTCGCGCTCGAGCACGATTTCCAGCTCGTCGGCAAGGGCCAGCATCAGGGTGCGCGGCTCCAGGTAGGGATTCGGGATGTAGGCGGTGACGAAACCCTCGCCCAGGGTGGCCATGAACTTGCGGCACAGGAGGGTCTTGCCGGTGCCGACCTCGCCCGTGATCTTGATGAAGCCTTCCCCGCCGCGCGCCGCCACCAGCAGGGTGTTCAAGGCTTCCTGCGAATGCGCGCTGCCGAAGAAGAAGCTGGTGTCCGGGGTGATCCCGAAAGGCAGCTCGCGCAGGCCGAAGTGGGCCGCGTACATTACTTGCGCTCCCGGGTCCGCGGGTCAAGCGCCTCGATGCGCCGGCCCGCATCCAGCAAATCCTGGCTCCAGTCGTTGGCGCCTTCGACGATGGTCGGCTTGATCAGCACCACCAGCTCGCGCTTCTGGCTGACGCGTTGCTTGTTGCGGAACAGCGCGCCCAGCAGCGGCACCTTGTCGGCGCCCGGCAGCTGGTCGACGTCGCCGCGCGACACCTGGCGCATCAGGCCGCCGATCGCGACCACCTGGCCGCTCTGGCCGCGCACCAGGCTGTCCAGCTCCGAGGTCTCCGACGCCGCCAGCGGCAGGGTCAGGGTGCCGGCGGAACCGAGGTCGACGTTCTTGGTGACGGTCGACACCTGGCTCACCGACGGGTGCACGTGCAGAAGGATGTTGCCCTTGTCGTCGATCTGCGGGGTCACGTCCAGCACCACGCCCGAGAAGAAGGGCTGCAGGGTCACGCTCGGCGTATTGGTGGTGCCGTTGTCGTTGCTGTTGATGGTGTTGGTGACGCCGGTGACGAAGAACTCGTCGGTCCCGATCTTCAGCACGGCCTTCTGGTTGTTCATCGCCGCCACGCGCGGACTGGACAGCACGTGCACCTGGCCCTGCGACTCCAGGAAGGAAATCAGCGCGGCGAAGTTATTCGTCTGGAAGGCGAAGCCGAACAGCGAACCGGCCGCGGTGGCCGCGTTCGACAACGAGAAGCCGGTGCTGGCGGCCAGGCCCTGGCCGTTGTTGATGACGCCCGGCTGGCCGCCGGTGAACGGCAGCGGCGCCAGGTTGGCGCCCGGCGCAATCATGCCGCCCGAGACGCGGTTCGGATGCGAGCTCTTGATCGAGGCGAAGGACGCCCAGTTGATCCCGCTCTGGAAGCTGTCGTTCAGCTCCACCTCGAGGATCTTGGCTTCCAGGATCACCTGGCGGTCGACCGCCAGCTGGGTCGCTTTCAAATAGGCGTCGACGCTGCGCAGTTCGTCCGGCATGGCGCGCACCACCAGCACGCCCGACTGCGGGCTGATCACGACGCTGCGGCCGCCCTCCTTCGAGCCGACGATGGCTTCCAGCGCCAGCTTCAGCTCGCCCCAGAAATCGTTGTCGGAGGTGGTGCGGATATCGGTGCTGTCGACCTGGGCGTTGCCGTTGCCGCTGGCATTGCCGGGCGTATTCGAGCCCTCGTTGCCCTGGCTGTTGCTGGTATTGTTGCGATTGCCGGCCCCTTCCCTGCCTGCGTCCGCGACCGAGGTCGAGCTGACCCGCAGGTTCGAGCTGCCGCGCCGCTTGGCGGTCAGGTAGTTCACCTGGAACATCCGGGTCTGCATCGTCAGCGGGCGGATCGTGATGCGGGTGCCGTCGATCCTGTAGTCGTAGCCGTACATCTCGCGGATCGCTTCCAGCGTCTCGGCGATGGTCACGTCCTTGAGGTTGGCGCTGATGCTGCCGCTGACCTCGGGATGGACCAGCATGTTGTAGCGGGTCCCGGCCACGATCGAGCGGAAGAACTGCTGCGCCGGCACGTTGTTGAAGGAGACGTTGAAGCGTTCCTCGAGGGCCGGCCTGGCCTTGGGCAGCTGGCTGGCGAGCGCGCTGGGCGGAGGCAGCAGCGCATTGGCGACGGCGTCGTCGACGGCCGGCGCGGCCGCCGGTTTGGCCTGGGCCCTGGCCATCTCCTTGCCGATCGCATCATAGGTCTCGTGCTGCGGGGTGCTCTGGCAGCCGGCGAGCAGCAGCGCGCCAGCGACGGCGCCCGACAACAGGGAGAGCTTGTTCATCGTGGTCCTGGACATGGAGGGCTTGGTCATTGGGCCGCGCGGGTCATACCTGCACCTATGCCTGCGACGGCGTCAGCGGCCGCATCCAGGCGCAGGACCTGGCGTTCGCGGCCGCGTACCAGCTCGACCTCGCTCTGGGTCATGCGCGCCACGCGCGCGCCGCGGAAGCTGTCGCCCAGGCGCACCGTCTCGCCGTCGATCACGGCGACGTGGCGTCCGCCGCTGCGGGGCGAGATCAGCACCGACTGCAGGCGCGGCAAGCCGTCGCCGGCGCCTTCGGGACGGCTGGTGTCCAGCGCGGCGGGCGGGCGGGTCGGGTCGGCCAGGGTTTGCGCGGCGGCCGGAAGGCCTGCATACAGCAGGCCGGCGATGATTGTCAGGGTGAGTTTTTTCACAGCTTCATCCATTTGCGGTCCAGACTCAGGGTATAGAGCGTGAGCGTCAGGCGCGACGCCGGGTACTCTTCCACGTCGAGCTGCGCCCTGCCCCAGAACAGCCGGGTCGGCATCGCTTCGAGCGCGCTCATGTAATCGACCATGTCGAGATAATTGCCGCGCACGGTGACTTCGACGCCGTGGCGGTACAGTAATTCAGTGGTGGGGGCCGCGCCGAGCGCCGTCATCGACTCGACCGGCAGCGTGCGCATCGACACCAGCTTGAGGCGGGCATTCGCGCGCAGGATGGTGTCCACCAGCGGCGCCATGCGCTCGGGCGGCACCAGGCCGTGTTCCATGGCCAGCAGCGAGTCGCCCAGCGCGGCGGTTTCCTGCTTGATGGCTTCCAGCTTTTCGCGCGCCGGCGCATCCGGATCGACCTGGTAGGCGAGCACCTTGGCGGTGATCTCGCCATCCAGGCCCATCAGGTTGTTCTGCTGCTGATTGATCTGCGTGCGCAGCGCGGCGTGCTCGCGGTAGATCGGTCCCAGCACGGCGGTGTGTCCGATGAAGACGATGACCGCCGCGACGGCGGCGAACAGCAGGCCGCGTTCGCGCAGGGTCAGCGCGTCGACGCGCGCCATCAGGGCAAGGAGACGCTGTTTCATTTGCGCGGCTCCTCGGGCACCGACTGCAGGCTGAACTCGACCCAGGGTGCGGCGGCGGGCTTGCCGTCCGGGCCGTTGACCGAAGCGGGCTGGTTGATCGAGAGGCTGGCGAAGGACTTCCCCTGCATCAGCGGCTCCCCCGTCAGGCGTGACAGGTAGCCCGGTATGGTGGCGGGGTCGATGGTGCGGCCGCGGATGCCGATGTCCCTGCCGCCGCCGGACACGGACACGCTGGTGAGCCACAAGCCGGTTGCGCTCTGGCGCGCCAGGGCCTTGAAATAGCCGGCATAGCCGGCGGTGTCGCCCAGTTCGCCGCGCTCGATCACGCGCGCGATGTTGCGCAAGGCCGCCAGCTGGGCCTGGGCCTCGGCGATCTCGGCATCGATGTCCTTGTTCTTCTGGCGCGGCGCGAACTCGGCGCTGACGCCGGCCAGGCGCGCCTGCTTCTGTTCGAGGCGCCTGGCGCCGGCATCGGCCTCGGCCTGCAGGGCCGCCGTCTGCACCCGGCCGTAGCTGGCCAGCGCGGCCACGCCGGCCACCAGCACCAGCAGCGAGAAGGCCATCATGGCCGCGGACAGGACCTTCTTCTGCGGCTCGAACTGCGGGTTGAACAGGTTGATCTGCTGGCTCATGCCGCGCCCTCCGTGCGCAATGCGGCGCCAAGCGGAATGAAGAAGCGGCCCTGCATGGCAGCGTCGAGCAGCTCCGGCGTGCGGCTCAGGTCGAACACCTTGGCCAGGTCGAGCGTCTCGACCGGGGTGTACAGGTTGCTCGACAGGTAGTCGTCGAGGCCGCTCACGCCCGACGGCCCCAGCACCAGCTTGGCGATGCTGATGAAGGAATACTGGCGCTCGAAGTTGTCGAGCGAGCGCTGCAGTTCCAGGGTGATGCGGTCGAAGCTGGCGTGCTTGCGCTCGTGGTCCGGCTCGAGCAGCTGGTCCAGGGTGACGTCGATCCGGCGCGACAGGTAGAGCTCGCCGCGATAGGTCACGGTCAGCAAGCCCCCTTCCGGGCTGAAGGACAGCATGGCAATGCCGCGGCTTTCGGGCGCGACCAGGGCCGAGATATTGCGCTGGGCCATCTCCGGGATGTCGATGACGCTGAGCTCGACCTTCCCGTCGCGGAACAGCTGCTGGCGCGGCTTGACGGCGCTGTTGCGGGCCGCAACCACGAACACCGACTGCTGGGCGCGGGCCTGGCTGGCATCGACGGGAATGTCGAGCACGTCGATGGTCGCTTCGTCGACCGGGAAATCGAGCATGTCCTTGAGGCGCCAGCGCACCGCGGTCTTCATTTCCTCGCGCGGCACGTTGGGCGCCTCGAGGCTGATCACCTGGTATTCGCCGGGGCCGAGCAGGGTCACGCAGCGGTAGGCATTGGCATGCCCTTCGCGCGCGGCCTTTTCCAGGGCCACTACGTCGGGCTTGCCGGGCAAGAAATGGGCGAAGCGCACGAAGGGCATGCCCTCCGCGACCGGCTTGATGCTGGTGGCCACCACTGCGTCATCGAGGACAGCAATGGTCAGCCAGCCATCTTTTTTCTTGGCTCTCTTAAAAAAACGCATGCAAGCGGTCTGTGGTCCCGGAAATGATTTCGGTGCAGCAAAGGCTTGATTATATTCAAGCCGCGCTCCAAGGGATCACAAAATCTGGACTTGACCCTCAAAACAAGCAGTTTTTTAGGTCGCTTTGCCACGATTTTTTGTCAATACATCTCGCGCACGTAGATCACGGGGCTTTTGAACTGCCCGAAGCTCACTTTGCCGAAGGTACTCGGCAGGTATTCCTCGCCATTGATGAAGAGGTCGACGTTGCCGGTCCGGTCGCCGACCGGCGCCAGGACCAGGTTGGCCTTGCCGTTTTTCAGCAGCGGCAGCGCGACCTGCTCGGTGCCGGATTTGGTGCCGGCGACCATGACGACGCTCATGTCACAGGCGCCGTTCGCCGCCGTGCTCAGGCGCAGGCTGCGGCGGCATTCGGAAAACTCCACCGCCCCCATGACCGGCACGGTCTGCTCGGCCAGCGCGCTGTTCGCCTCCCAGGCACTGCCGCTCCAGTACTGGGCCTGCAGCGGCACCGGCGTTTTCGCCAGCGGCGTACCGATCGTATTGCCCACCATGAGGCGGCCGTTGATCACCATCATGCCGCCTTCGACCGACGGGTTGCCCACGCGCAGCGAACTGATGGTGTGCGGCGCGGCGCCGGCCGCGGTCTTGCGCAGCTCCGGCGCGGTGGCGCGCACGTGCACGGCGGTCGGCACGGTCCAGTTGCGGGTACCGGCCTTGGCATCGTAACCATTGGCAAGACGGTAAGCGACCTGGCGATCGGTTGTGGCGGCAGGCTCGCTGCCCTTGAAGAACTTGTCGAGTTCCTTGCCGGTTTCGCCAGGCATGCTGACGGCGGTCAGGGTAATGGCGGGCACCAGCTGGTCCTTGAACTTCTGCAGCACCTGGCCATTGCGTCCGTAGGCGCGGACGATGGCCTTGAAGGACTGCTTCGAGAAGCTTGCGCGCGTCACCAGCTGCGGCGCGTCCGCCGGGCAGCCCATGCGCTTGAGACAGCCGAAGCCTTCGTCGGTTTCGGTCCTGAAGTAGGCCGGATAGAAACGGCCGACGAGCGCATTATCGGAAGCCACCGCATCGGCGCTGTCCAGGTAGCCGTCCAAGCTGGCTTTGAGCATGGCGGTACCGGCCTCGTTCCAGGCGAAGCTGCGCTTGAACTGCCTCGCTTCGAACTGCTTCCCTTCGGATACCCATGCGGCGTCCAGCGTCTCCAGCGGCAGCTCATCTCCTATCGCCGCAAGTGACAGCCTGTCGGCCACCGCGAATCCGCCCGTTTCAAGGCCGAAGTTCGGCAGCTTGATACCGCCTTCGCCGAGTGCATACACCACGGCCCGGAAGGGCTCGCCCGCCTCGGCGAAGCCCGCCTCCGACAGCGAGGCAGTGCCCGGGTTCGAAACGCCGTCGTTCACACGCAGGTAATCCACGCCAAGCTTTGCTGGACGCGAGACGAAGCTGGCAGCGATGACGTTACCGGCGGCGTCGCGCATGCGCAGCGTGACGCGTCCGGCATCCGCGTAACGGAACTCATACTCTTTCGACACCTCGTTCGCGGCAAATTCCAGCAGGGCCGCGGTTCCGGCACTCGCGTCCGCGGGCGTGTCGTTCTTCACACAGGCGGGCAAGGTCTTTCCCGCGTAAGTGGCGGTGAGGTTCGCCGTCGACGTCGGGTTATTGCATTCCAGGCTGTAGCGAACGTCGACCGTGCTCTTGCTGGTCGTGCTGACCGGCTTGGCGATGCCGCCCTGCGCACTGGTGATGAAGATCCTGGTCTTACTGCCGGCAATCACCGGCCCCGTAAACCTGGCGCAGCCTTCTCCCGAAGGCTTGATGACCGTCCCTGCAAGGCAGGCACCGGTGGTGAACACATACGCGTCCCGGCTGACCGGCAGGCCGCCGGTGTCACCCTCGACCGTCGACTTGTTGTTGCCGGGCACGCTGTCGGCCGTCCCGGACACCTCGGCCGTGTTGCTGACCTTACCGTCGGTCGTGATTCTCGCCCTGATCTGGACGCTGGCACTGGCTCCTGCCGCGAGCGGCTTGCCGTACTTGCAGGTCACGGTCCGCTCGGACAGCGCGCAGGTCCAGTCGGTGCCGCTCGCCGACACATAGGTCAGCATGCCCGACAGCGTGTCCCTGACCTGCACATTAGGGTCGGCGCGCGCGCCCGCGTTGGTGACGGCAAGGGTGTAGGTGATCTCGTTGCCGAGCTTGAATTCGCCGGACTGGCTCTTCTTGATGGACAGATCCGCCGGCTTCGACGGCAAGGCGAGGATGGCCGTGCCGAGCAGCACCCGGTCGCTTTCAGTGGTGAAGACGGCCTTGGCGTCGGTCGCCCTCGCGGGCGGCGCGGCGAGGGTGACGGTGTCGAAGTCGATCCCAAGCGAGTTTTCGTCCGAATTGGCGCCGCTCTTGGAATTGAATGCGTTGTCCTTATGAATGAACGGCTCGCTGCTCAGCGGCACGCCGGCGAAGCTGACATGGTCCCCCTTCTGGTTGCCGGTCCTGTCGCCTTCCCAGACGATGTAGCCGAACTTGCCCGATCCAGTATTGTCGGCCGGTGGCGTGTAGTCCGGCATCTGCACCGTGACGCTGGTGTTCTTAATCGCCTGCAGGCCTTCGTAGACGTTGACCGTGCGGTAGCGTTCGGACGCGTGCGAGTACACCACCGCCAGAGCGAAGCCGGCCACCATGCTGTTTTCCTTCTGCTTCTTCGAGCAGTAGGTCTCCGACGTGTCGACATCCAGGCCACTGAAGGTGAAGCTGGTCTTTCCCTGGACCTGGGTGGTGACGTCCGCGGCGGCGGCGAAATAGGTGAAGCCGTCGATGGACGAGCTGTAGCGGCGATTGGCCGCTGCGCTCACCTTGGCGCCGTCGAGCAGCACTTCCGTGTCGACGGTGCCGGTGCCGGTCCAGTACAGGATCGCCGAGACCACGGTGGCGTTGGCGGGCAGCGAGATTCCGGCCTGCGCGCTGCCAGCCAGGTCGCACACCTTGGCGCCCCCGGACTTGCTCTGCAGGCTGGCCTGGGTGCCGGCGAAGTTGACGTTGCCTTCGAAAGACTTAGTCAGGGCCAGCGCTTCGGCTGCGGCGGGATTCGCCACCGCACCGGCGATCATGCCGGCGCACATGGCCAGGCGGGTGAAGTTCAGCAGCGTTCTCATATCTCTACCTCGAGCCGGCGTTGTACGTAATCGGGATTGTTCGGGGCTTGCTGGCCGCAGGCGCCTTCGACCGGCTGGTTGCAGGCCACGGCACGGAGGCGCCAGCGCATCACCGGATCGCCATCGGTATTCTTCAGCTCGTCGAGCGGGATGCAGCCCACCGTCACGCGGAAGCTGCCCAGGGTACTCGTGGCGGGAAAGCCGAAGGAGGTGCTGTCCACGCAGCGCCCATGGCGCAGCTGCTCGTACAGCCCCCACTCGATGCCGGCGCGCGCCGCCTGGTAGGCCTTGGCGCCCTCGAGGTCCAGGTTGGCGCTGGCCTGCTGCGAGGTGAACAGGGTGACCGAGGCCACCCCGAGACCGGCCAGCACGACCAGCAGGAAGATCGCGGTGACCAGGCCGACACCGGCCTGGCGCGAACGGAGGACAAGCTGGGCGATCGGCTTCATGGAGTGTTGTCCACGTGGACCTGGCTGACCAGGCGCACCAAAGTATTGCTGTCCTTGCCGACCCGCAGCGCCAGGTTCAGGATCACCAGCGCGCTGCGCCGGGTTGCGTCGCTGCCGTAGCGGAAGATCTGGCTGCAGTCGGCTACGTGCGAAGCGATCACCGCGCGTTGCGGACCGCCTTGTGGCGGCGTGTTCTGGCCGGCCGCGATATCGTAGCCCCAATAGCGCACCAGTTCGTTGCCGCCGTTTCTCAGGGGCTCGCAGGCATAGCTGACCGGCCCGGTCACGACCTGGAAACGGTCGCTGGGCGAACGCATCGGCGTGGCCTGGGTGGCGAAGGGATTGCTGTCCATCGTCACGATCGGGTTCTCGGGCGCGGTGTAGTCGACGGCGGCGACCCGTTCGATGTTCCTGCCCGTCGCGCCGGACCGGTACTGATAGGCGTTCGACTCGATGTCTTCGGACGGAGTAGCCGCACCGCCGACGTTGTAGACGACGATGAAGTCGCCCGGCACGATGCGGCGCATGGTGCCGCCCACGGCGGTGAAGCTGCGGTTCGTGGCATTGTCGAAATCGAGGACCGGGAATCCGCTAACGTCATCGTCCATGGTCAGGTAGCGTCCGCCCGTCCTGGTGAGCAGGAATTCGACCGCACTGCCCTCGTCGTTGACCCGCACGCTGTTGGGCAGGGCCAGGCGCAGGTCGCGCGCCATGCGGCGCAGCGCCAGGTCGGCCTCGTCGGTCGCGGCGGCGCGCGCGGCGGTATCGACGTAGCCCTGCACCGGGGCGCGGATGAACACGGCGACGATGGCGCCGATCACGCCGATGATGACGATCACCAGGACCGCCTCGACCAGCGTGAAGCCGCGCGCGCGGCGGGGAGTCTTTGCTGTCCTCATAGGAAATTCGGCGCGTAGCGCGTGCGGTAGCCGTCGAGCACGATGGTCTCGCCGCCGTAGCGCACTTCGACGCGGATGCGCAGCACGTCGACGTCGGGCGAGGCCGCGTTCGCAATGGGAATGCCGCCGATCGATTCCGGCGTGATGCTGACGCTGGCCGTATAGCCCTCGACGTTCATGGGCTCGCCGTTGGCGTCGGTCAGCTTGCCATTGATGTCGTTGAACGGGTTTGCGCTGCCGTTGGCCTTGGCCGCATAATCGTTGATGTTGTCGAAGGGGCGCTTGCCGCCCGCTTCCGGGCCCCAGTTCTCGGGCACGTCACAGTCCGCGCTGCCCTTGACCCCATCGTCACCGGCCTTGTCGGCGGTCGGGTCGCAGTAGGTGAAACGCGCCAGCTGGACTTCTTCGAGCAGGCCCTCGGCGATCATCAGGGCCTGCTTGCGGCGCAGCGGATCGGCGCTGGCCTTGGTGGTGAGGTTCAGGACGCCGATGATGCCAGCCAGCGCGACGCCGATGATCATGATGAACATGATCAGCTCGATCAGGGTCAGCCCAGCCTGGGAGGTCTTGCGCACCGGCTTACTGGACATAGCCGGTTTCCTGGTTCACGGACACGGTGCGGCTTTCGCCGGGGCTGGCGATGGTCATGACGAGGCCGTCGAACTTGCCGCTGGTCGCGACAGGGCGTCCCAGGGCATCGAAGCTGAATTCGGTCATGGCTGTGGACAGCGAGACCTGCACGCCCTGCGGCAGGCCGAGGCAGTACCAGCGCTCGTCCTGGCAGTGTATCTCGGAGGCTGCGCCGCCGATGCCACTTCCGGTTGCGGCGACCCGGTTCGCGGCTGCGCAGTTGCCCTGAGGCTTGTCATAGCAGAGCGCGATGCGGTCGTCGTCGAGCTGGACGAAGACAGGGGAGTTACGCGCGATGGCTGCCTTCTGGGCGTAGCGCAGCAAGGCGCGGGTCTGGTCCGCGAAGGCATCGGCGTCAAAACCGCTGCGCTCGAAGAAGCGGCTGCCGGCGACGGCAGCCAGGATACCGGCGAGGACCATCACGATGATCAGTTCGACCATCGTGAAACCACCCTGGCGCGCCATATTGAAACGATGGTTCATCGGTTCATCAGCACTGTCCAGGGTGGAAATTCCCAGCAAGGCTGGGGCGGTAAATTACTTGCAATCGAGGCCGGTAACGTCTGCGATCACAGGTGCAGAGGTTGCAGTTGCCTGCGTATAGGTGAACGCGCACTTGGACTTATCCGCTGCGCCTTCTACCTTGAAGGTTTGTACGCCTGCTGCAACGGTGCTGAAATCATAGTCGTTCGAGCTCAGACCAGCAGCCTGTGCGAGCGAAGTACCGGCGCTTGGATAACCATTGGCCAGGTTGACAGACACGCCTTCCATGTCGATCGTTGCCGCGGTGTGGTTCTTGACCAAGACCTTCGCATGCACCAGCGACGAAGCCGACGACACGGCGCCTTTGGCGGCCTTCAGGCTAGCCAGACGGGCATCGGCACCCAGATCGGCGAACTTCGGCAGCGCGGTGGCAGCCAGAATGCCCAGGATCACGATCACGACGATCAGTTCGATCAGGGTGAAACCGCCCTGCGCGCCCTTGCTGGAATATTTGTTCATGTAACTCTCTCCGTAGAAATTGTGCGGGTGAGCCCGCGGTCTTGGGTTATTGTTTTCCGGCCCCGACTTCGTCGATGACCAGGGCGCCGTGGTTCCGGCTCCGTCCGCTGCTACCGGTCGGATAATTCGAGCTGGATAATTCTACCTTGAACTTGAGCAAGTTAGATGTCCCAGAAGAAAAAGTGTCGCTACTTAGCACATAATTGACCGTCCGATCAGTACGGTCGAAGAACCATGCGCCACGCCGTAAGCTCTCCAAGTCGGGCGAGTAATACTCTCCCAGATAGTTGGCTGGCTTTCTGGCAAGCCAAGTCATCGGATTTTCTTGCATTAAAGCAATTAAAGCTTCCTGGCCGCCCGCCGCCCCGAACTGGGTCGCCCGTGCCGCCATGGCAGTGCGCAGCGCCCCCACCACGTGATAGGCGGCGGTACGCTCTGACTGCGCACGCCACTCGAGCAGTCGTCCGAGCAGCACCCCCGCCAGCAGGGCCATCACGATGGCGCAGACGATGAACTCGAAGCGGGTGGCTCCGAGGATGCGGCCGGGCCGCATCATTTCCCGCCGCGCAGGGCAGCCTTGCCCAGGTCCCAGATCGGCAGGAAGATGCCCAGCGCCAGGACCAGCACCATCACACCCAGGAAGGTGATCAGGATCGGCTCGATCTGGCTCGACAGGGTCTTCAGCTCGTAATCCACCTCGCGCTCGTACATCTGCGCGATCTCGTCCATCAGCTCGTCGAGCGAGCCGGATTCCTCGCCCACCGCGATCATCTGCAGTACGATCGGGGTGAACACATTGGCGGCCACCGAGGTGCGCAGGATGCTCTCGCCGCGCTCGACGCCGTCGCGCATGCCTTCGATGCGCGAGCTCAGGTAGGCGTTGTCGGCGGTCTGCGACACCACCGTCAGGGCCTGCACGATCGGCACGCCGCTGCGGGTCGACAGCGCGAAACTGCGCGCGAAACGGGCCATCGTCGCCTTGTGGATGATCTTGCCGGCGATCGGCAGGCGCAGCTTGTGCTTGTCCCAGGCCATCCGGCCCTTGGCTGTCGCCACCCAGCTGCGGAAGCCGAACACCGCGCCGCCCACCATGGCCAGCATGGCCGGCCAGTAGGCGACCGTGAAGTTCGAGGTCGCCAGCAGGATGCGTGTCATCAGCGGCAGCTGGGCATTGAAGGACTTGAACACCGACGCGAACTGCGGGATCACGAAGACGTTCACGATCACCATCGCGATCGCCATCGCGATCATGACGAAGGTCGGGTAGCGCATCGCGGTCTTGACCCGCTCGCGCATGTCGCGGTCGAACTCGAGGTGGTCGAACAGCCGCAGGAAGACTTCTTCCAGGCGGCCGGTCATCTCGCCTACCCGCACCATCGAGAGGTAGAAGGTGTCGAAGACCTTGGGATGGCGCGCCATCGCGGCCGACAGCTCGCGGCCGGCATCGAGCGATTCGCGCAGGTCCTTGATGATCTTGCCGAAGGATTTATTGATGGCCGATTCCTGCAGGCCGGCCAGGCCGCGCATGATCGGCACGCCCGACTTGAGCAGGGTGTAGATCTGGCGGCTGAACAGCTGCACGTCCATCGACGTGACCTTCTTCTCGTTCAGGCGCGCGAGCAAGCCTTCGCCGCCGGCGCCTTTCGAGCCCGGGCCCCTGCGGCTGGGGTTGATCTCGATGGGCGTGGCGCCGCTGCCGAACAACTGGTCGGCGACGGCGCCGCTGTCGGCGCCTTCGAGGATGCCCTGCAGGAGTTCACCGGCGCCGTTGCGCGCCTTGTAGGAAAAGTAGGGCATCAGTCGTCGTACTGGTTACTGATGCGCATCGCCTCGGCGATGGTGGTCCTGCCCTGCACTGCCAGGCTGACGCCGTGGCGGCGCAAGGTCTCGCCCTCCATCTCGGCGTGCGCCACTTTCAGGAAGTGGCCCGGGTCCGGATGGTTGGCCGCCTCGGTGACGGCGCGCGTCATCTCGAGCAGTTCGTAGACGCCGGTACGGCCGCGGAAGCCGGTGCCGTTGCAGTGCGAGCAGCCCTTCCCGTGGAAAAAGGGCGTGGTGGCCGCACGCTCGCCCAGCTCCGAACGCAGCCAGGTCACTTCACCCGGCGTCGGCTGGTAAGGGGTGGTGCAGCTTTCGCAGATCACACGCACCAGGCGCTGGGCCAGCACCGCCTGCAGCGAGCCGCCCACCATGTAGCGCGGCACGCCCATGTCCATCAGGCGCAGCGGGGTCGATGCGGCATCGTTGGTGTGCAGGGTCGAGAGCACCAGGTGGCCGGTCATTGCGGCGCGCAGGCCGATCTGGGCGGTTTCCTGGTCGCGCATCTCGCCGACCAGCACGATGTCCGGGTCCTGGCGCAGCGCGGAACGCAGCACGCGCGCGAAGGACAGGTCGATCTTGTCGTTGACTTGCACCTGGTTGATGCCCTTCAGGCGGTATTCGACCGGGTCCTCGACCGTGATCAGCTTCTTCTCCACCGAGTTCAGTTCGGACAGCGCGCTGTACAGGGTGGTGGTCTTGCCGGAGCCGGTCGGGCCGGTGACCAGCACCAGGCCGTTGGGACGCTGCACCAGCGCGCGGAAGCGCTCGACGATCCGCGGCGGCATGCCGATCGCGTCCAGGCGCAGCGTGGTGCCGCCCTGGTTCAGCAGACGCATGACCACCGATTCGCCGTACTGGGTCGGCATCGTCGAGATACGCACGTCGATGCGCTGGTTGCGCACCTTGACCGCGAAGCGGCCGTCCTGCGGCAGGCGCTTTTCCGAGATGTCGAGGTCGGCCATCAGCTTGAGGCGCAGCGCCAGCGGCGTGGCCACCTTCAGGTCGGCCTCGGTCTGCAGGTGCAGCACGCCGTCGATACGGAAGCGGATCTGCAGGCGCCCGTCCTGCGGCTCGATGTGGATGTCGGAGGCGCGCACCTGGGAGGCGTCGTCGAACACCGACTGCAGCAGCTTGACGATCGGCGCCTCTTCCAGGCCCGGGTTGGCGGCCAGCGCGCCGAAGTCGATCGAGGTGTCGCCCAGGTCCTGCTCGACCTCGCGCGCGAAGTCGGTGATCTGGTCGGTGCGGCGGTAGATGCGGTCGATCGCGCCCACCACCTCGGTCTCGTTGACCACGGCCAGTTCGACGGTCTTCTTGAGCAGGCGCGCGATCTCGTCGTAGGCGAACAGGTCGGTCGGGTCGGACACGCCCACCAGCAGGGTCTCGCGGCGGTCTTCCAGCACCAGGGCGCGGAAGCGGCGCGCGGCCGTTTCCGGAAGCAGGCGCACCAGTTCGGCGTTGATGTTGTAGAACTTGAGGTTGATATAAGGGATGTTCAGCTGGCGCGCGAGCGCGCCCGAGATCTGGTCTTCGGTGACGAAACCGCTCTCGACGAACACACGGCCCAGCTTGCGCCCGGTGCGCTTCTGGTCCGCCAGCGCCTGGTTGAGCTGCTCTTCCGACAGCAGTTTCTGCTGGATCAGCACCTCGCCGAGGCGAATTTTTTCCGGCCTTGCCATGACATCCCTTGTTTTATTACCTGCAACGAATATTTTATGCCAGATCCTGCAAAAATTGACTGCTGGAATTATCGATAGTGACGAAAAGTGTCGCCGTTTCGCCTCGACGAAATGGCATCGCGTGTAAGATGGCCAAGAAAAAACGACAAGGACGCCTCATGGATGAGCCCCGTACGCCGGCGCAGCGCCGCCGCATCTACCTGATGCGGCACGGCAGCGTCACCTATTTCGACGACACCGGCCGACCCCATCTTCCCGAAACCGTGGCACTGAACCCTTCCGGCCAGGTCCAGGCCGATGCTGCCGGCCACGCCTTCCGCGAAGCCGGCGTACGCTTCGACCGCGTGATCGTGTCCGGCCTGCCGCGCACCGTGGAAACAGCGCAGCGGGTGCTGGCGGCGAGCGGCCAGCGGATCGAGCTTGATACCTGGCCGGACCTGCACGAGATCCGCGGCGGCCGCCTGTCCGCGATTCCGACCGATGAACTGAAGCGCGCCTTCACCGGCGCCTTCGAGGGCCTGGTCGACGAGGACCAGCGCTTCCTTGGCGGCGAATCGGTGGGCGAGATGATGGACCGGGTCCATCCCGCCATCGCGCGGCTGCGCGCGGACCGGGACTGGGATACGCTGCTGCTGGTACTGCACGGCGGCGTCAATTGCGCGATTTTATCGCTTGCACTGACCGGCGAGCGCCTGTTCCTGGGCGGGCTGGCCCAGGCGGCCGGCTGCATCAATGCCCTCGACGTCGGCGACCACCCGGCCGACTGGGTAATCCGTTTCGTCAACTACGTCCCGCCGGGGCCGCTGCAAGCGGATGCGCGCGCCACCACCATGGAGCAGCTGTTCGCCCAATACAGCAAGGGCAGATAGGCGCATTCAAAAATAGCACGGCCGTACGCTTCCGCGCTAGAATAAAGAACAAAGCACAACAATGGAGACGCCATGTACGAGGAAATGATGGGCACCAAGCCTGTGTCCGAACGCCAGCGCTTCGACGTCGACGCCCTCGGCGCCTGGCTCGCGGCGCATGTCGAGGGCTATCCCGGCGGCGCCCCGCTGGTCGAGCAGTTCAAGGGCGGCCAGTCCAACCCCACTTTCCGCCTGACCGTCGGCGCCACGCGCTACGTGCTGCGCACCAAGCCCGGGCCGGCCGCCAGGCTGCTGCCCTCGGCCCATGCGATCGATCGCGAGTACCGCGTGATGACGGCGCTGCACGGCGCCGGCTTCCCGGTGCCGCGCCAATATGCCTTGTGCCTGGACGAAGCCATCATCGGGCGCGCCTTCTACGTGATGGAGTGCGTCGAGGGCCGCGTGCTGTGGGACCAGTCGCTGCCCGGCATGAGCCCGAGCGAACGGGCCGCCATCTACGACGAACAGAACCGGGTGATCGCCAAGCTGCACACGGTCGACTACACGGCGATCGGCCTGGCCGACTACGGCAAGCCGGGGAATTATTTCGCGCGCCAGATCGAACGCTGGACCAAGCAGTACCAGGCCTCGGTTACCGAGCCGATCGAGGCGATGGAGCGCCTGATCGAATGGCTGCCCCGGCACATCCCGCCCGGCGACGACACCGGCATCGTGCATGGCGACTACCGCCTGGACAACATGATCTTCCACCCGACCGAGCCGCGCATCCTGGCGGTGCTGGACTGGGAACTGTCCACCCTGGGCCATCCGCTGGCCGACTTCTCCTACCACTGCATGAGCTGGCACATTCCGCCGGGACGCTTCCGCGGCATCGCGGGCCTGGACCTGGCGGGGCTCGGCATTCCCTCGCTGGACGCCTATGTGGCGCGCTATTGCGAACGCACCGGCAAGACGATCCGCGCCGAGGACTTCGATTTCTACCTGGCCTACAACATGTTCCGCCTGGCCGGCATCATGCAGGGCATCATGAAGCGCTACGTGGACGGCACCGCCGCGAGCGCCCAGGCCCTGGAGAACGGCAAGGCGGCCCGGCCGATGGCCGAGATGGCGTGGCAGTTCGCCTCGCGCAGCAACTGATCCCCCCTACTGCAAGGACAAGCACATGGACTTCGCCTATTCGGAGCGCTGCAAGGAACTGCAGGCGCGCCTGCTCGCCTTCATGATTGATCACATTTATCCCAACGAGCGCGCCTTCAACGAAGAGATCGCGGCCAATGCCCGCGACAAGGGCACGCGCTGGCTGCCATTGAAACTGATCGAAGGCCTCAAGCCGCTGGCGCGCGAGGCCGGACTGTGGAACCTGTTCCTGCCGCGCTCCACGCGCGCGCCTGAAGGACTGTCGAATCTCGACTACGCCCCGCTGTGCGAGATCATGGGCCGGGTGCCCTGGGCGCCGGAAGTGTTCAACTGCTCGGCGCCCGATACCGGCAACATGGAAACGCTGGAGCGCTACGCCTCGGAAGAAATCAAGAACACCTGGCTGGAGCCGCTGCTGCGCGGCGAGATCCGCTCGGCCTTCGCCATGACCGAACCCGAGGTCGCTTCGTCGGATGCGACCAATATCGCTACCCGCATCGAGTGTGACGGCGAGCATTACCTCATCAATGGGCACAAGTGGTGGATCTCCGGCGCGGGCGATCCGCGCTGCAAGGTCTTCATCGTGATGGGCAAGACCGACCCGGACGCGCCGCGGCACCGCCAGCAGTCGATGATCGTGGTTCC
This sequence comes from Telluria sp. ZB4P36, assembly GCF_059685865.1. Taxonomy (NCBI): domain Bacteria; kingdom Pseudomonadati; phylum Pseudomonadota; class Betaproteobacteria; order Burkholderiales; family Oxalobacteraceae; genus Telluria; species Telluria sp. ZB4P36. The sequence goes on along the minus strand of NZ_JCASIE010000012.1, from coordinate 92,922 downwards.
CGCCGACACGCCGGGCATCCGCATCGTGCGCCCGCTGCCGGTGTTCGGCTACGACGACGCACCGCACGGACACTGCGAGATCCTGTTCGAGAACGTGCGGGTGCCGGCCGCCAACATGCTGCTCGGCGAAGGCCGCGGCTTCGAGATCGCCCAGGGCCGCCTGGGACCGGGCCGCATCCACCACTGCATGCGCGCCATCGGCGTGGCGGAGCGCGCCCTGGAGCTGATGTGCAGGCGGCTCGAGAGCCGGGTGGCCTTCGGGCGCAAGCTGTCGGACCAGGGGGTCTGGCGCGAACGCATCGCCGAAGCCCGCATCCGGATCGACACCGCGCGCCTGCTGACGCTCAAGACCGCGTACATGATGGACACGGTCGGCAACAAGGTGGCGCAGGCGGAGATCGCGATGATCAAGGTGCTGGCACCCAACGTGGCCCAGGACGTGCTGGACTGGGCGATCCAGGCGCACGGCGCGGCGGGCGTGTCGGACGAATTCCCGCTGGCTTACCAGTGGGCGGGGAACCGGGCACTCAGGCTGGCGGACGGACCGGACGAGGTGCACCGGAATGCGGTGGCGAAGCTGGAGCTGGCGAAGTACGGGTCGTGACAAGCGTACGGTGGTCGGCGCTGCCGACCACCGTACATCAGGCGTAGGCGCGCACCAGGAACTCGGCGGCGCAGACCGGCTTGGCGCCCTCGCCCTCCGGCTCGATCGTCACGCTCCACGTCAACTGCACCCCGCCCTCGATCGGCTCGCAGCCCGCGAGCAGCCAGCGCCCGCGCACCCGGCTCCCGCCCGGCAGCGGCGCCGGGAAACGCACCCGGTTCAGCCCATAGTTCAGCCCCATGCGCATGCCTTCGATGACGAGCGCGTTCTCCAGCATCGCCGGCAGCAGCGACAGGGTCAGGAAGCCGTGTGCCACCGGCGCGCCGAAGGGCGACTCGCGCGCGCAGCGTTCCGGATCGACGTGGATCCATTGGCGGTCCTCGGTGGCCTCGGCAAAGGCGTCGATGCGCTCCTGCCCGACCGCGAACCAGCCAGACGTCGCGACTTCGGTGCCGACCAGCCGCGGCAGGTCGGCGAAGGGGATCGATCTAGGCATCGTCCGCTCCCGCGGGACGGCGCCCGAACATGCCCATGCCCTCGATGGTGCAGACTTCCTCGCCGTGCTGGTTGGTGGCGATCCACTTCGACCAGACCACGCCGCGATCGGGCTTCGAGTTCGAGGCCTTCACCTGGGTGGTGAGGTAGCGCACCCTGAGCGTGTCGCCGGCGCGCACCGGGCGCAGCCAGCGCACGCCGTCCAGGCCCGGTGAACCCATGCTCGACGCGCCGCACATCATGCCGTCGACCACCATCCGCATCATCATGCTGCAGGTATGCCAGCCGCTGGCGATCACGCCGCCGTAGATCGAGGCGGCGGCCGCCTCGCGGTCGACGTGGAAGGGCTGCGGGTCAAACTCGCGCGCGAAGGCGATGATCTCTTCCTCGGTCACGGGTCGCTCGCCAAGGTCGATCTCCTGGCCGGCATAAAAATCCTCGAAATACCATTGACGCGTCATGTGCCCTCCTCAGGCAGCCTGCCGGAAGCCCGGCTGCGCCATGAAGCGCGCCAGGTGGTGGTCACGGTCGCCCAGGGTCAGCTCGATCATCGACAGGCGCTTGAAGTAGTGGGCCGCCGCCAGCTCGTCGGTCACGCCCATGCCGCCGTGCAGCTGCACGGCCTGCTGGCCGATGAAGCGGGCCGCCTGGCCGACGCGGTACTTGGCCGCTGACACCACGCGGCGGCGCTCCGCGCCGTCGCCGCCGTCGAGCTTCACGGCTGCCAGCAGGGCCATCGAACGCGCCTGCTCCAGGTGGATCACCATGTCGGCCATGCGGTGCTGGAGCGCCTGGAACTTGCCGATCGGGACGCCGAACTGCTGGCGCGTCTTCAGGTAGTCCAGCGTGGCATCGAACAGCGCCTCCATCGCGCCCAGCGCCTCGGCGCACAGCAGGCCGGCGCCATGATCCGCCGCCGCATCCAGGATGTCCCAGCCGGCGCCCGGAGCGCCGATCACGGCGCTGGCGGGCAGTTCGACGCCGTCGAAACGGAGATTTGCAGCGCGCTGCCCGTCCAGGGTGCGGTAGCCCGTCACCTGCACGCCCGGCGCATCCTTCGGCACGGCGAACAGGGTGATGCCGGCTTCGTCGCGCTGGCCGCCGGCGCTGCGCGCCGACACCACCATCACCCCTGCCTCGGCCCCGTGTACCACCGCGCTCTTGGCGCCGCTCAGGCGCCAGCCGGCGCCGGTGTGCTCCGCGCGGGTGAGGATGTCGCGCAGGTCATGGCGCGACTGCCGTTCGCCCAGCGCGCAGGCCAGTTTCAGGTCGCCGGCGGCGACCCGTTCGAGCAAGGCGCCGTGGGCGCCGCCCAGCTTGAGGAAGTGGGCGCCGAGCACGGTGGCGAAATACGGCTCCGCCACCAGGCCGCGGCCCAGTTCCCGCATCACGACGAACAGGTCGACCGCCGTGCCGTCGAAGCCGCCCTGCTGTTCCGGCACCGGCAGCGCCGTCATGCCCAGCTCCGCCAGCGTGGCCCAGGCCGCATCGGACGTTCCCTGTTCGGAGCGGACGATGGCGCGGCGCTGCTCGAAGCGGTAGTCGCGTCCGATCCAGCGCTTGAGCGCATCGGCGAACTGCAGCTGTTCTTCCTTGAAATCGAAGTTCATGGCATCTCTCCTTACAGCCCCAGGATCATCTGGGCGATGATGTTACGCTGGATCTCGTTCGAGCCTCCGTAGATGGAGGTCTTGCGGTAGTTGAAGTAATAGGACGCGAGCGGCGCCGCATCGTCGTCGCCGGCGACGCTGCGTTCGCTCTCGCCCTCCAGGTAGGCCGGGTCGAAAGGCAGCGCCAGCGGGCCGGCCGCTTCCAGCATCAGCTCGGTCAGCGCCTGCTGGATGTCGGTGCCGCGCACCTTCAGCACCGAGGCTTCCGGTCCCGGCGCCTTGTTCCCCTTGGCCAGCACGCGCAACACGGTCATCTCGAGCGCCATCAGCTCGATCTCGAGCTCGGCGACCCTGGCGCCGAACAGCGGATCCCCGAGCAGCGGGCGGCCGTTCTTCTGCTCGCGGAGCGCCAGGCGCTTGAGGAAGGCCAGCTCGCGCTTGCTGCGGCCGACCGCCGCGATGCCGGTGCGCTCGTGACCCAGCAGGTACTTGGCATAGGTCCAGCCGCGGTTTTCCTCGCCGACCAGGTTGGCCGCCGGCACCCGGACATTGTCGAAGAAGACTTCGTTCACCTCATGGTCTTCGTCCAGCATGATGATCGGACGCACGGTGACGCCGGGCGCATGCATGTCGATCAGCAGGAAGGAAATACCCTCCTGCTTGCGCACCGACGGGTCGGTGCGGACCAGGCAGAAGATCATGTCGGCGTGCTGGGCCAGCGTGGTCCAGGTCTTCTGGCCATTGACGATGTAGTGTTCGCCGTCCCCGTCCACGCCGCGCACGGCCGTGGTCTTGAGCGAAGCGAGGTCGGAACCGGAACCCGGCTCGGAATAGCCCTGGCACCACCAGTCCTCGCAGGACAGGATGCGCGGGAGGAAATACTCTTTTTGTTGCCGGCTGCCGAAAGCCATGATGACGGGCGCGACCATGTCGATACCGAAAGGCATCACGCGCGGCGTGCCGGCGCGGGCGCATTCTTCTTCGAAAATGTGGCGCTGCACCGGCGTCCAGCCGGGACCGCCGAATTCGGCCGGCCAGCCGGGCGCCACCCAGCCCTGCCCGGCGAGGATCTTGTGCCAGCGGACGAAGTCGTCCTTGCTCAGCCGCAGGTGCTTGAGCACCTTGGCTTGCAGGTCTTTAGGCAGATGGGAATCGAGAAAGGCGCGGACCTGGTCGCGAAAGGCCAGGTCCTCGTCCGTGTAGTGCAGGTCCATGTCGTCTCCTTGTTATCGTCGCCTGGAAAAGCACGATCGTTCACAAGGATTGTACCCGACAGTTTTGCCGTACAGTCAAGAATTGTGAAGCGAGGCAGGGTGTGCGCACCCTGCCCGTGATCAGCGCGTGCGGCGGCGGGTGACCGCACATGCCCCCATCATACCCAGCAGCATCAGCGCGATGCTCGACGGTTCCGGCACGGTCGCTTCCGGGGTTTCCAGGAGCGGAATGGCCAAGCCGTTGTCGTTCGGCTTGTTGGCCTGTGGCGGGAGGAAGATCACTTCCGGCCGGTTGCCGTTTTCGCCGGCCTGGCTGCCGTTGCCCGTCGAACCCGTGTCCTTCGAAGCGCTGTCGTTGGTGCTGCCGTTGCCCGCGCCACCGCCGTTCGTGCCGCTGGAGTTGTTACCGCCACCGGTCGAGCCGGTGCTTTGCGAACCATTGCCGGAGGTGCCGCCGCCGCCGCTGGAGACGACCTGGTTGCTGCCGCCGCCGGCGACCAGTCCGGGCGCCTTGGTCACGCCGTTCGAGAGGACCGCACCGTTGGCCGATCCCACCACCGACATGCCCGGACCGGCAGTGGCCGCCAGGATGCCGTGGCCGGACGCCAGCAGGTAGTTCGCCTCGATGCCGCGCTGGAAGAAGAGCGTGGTCTGGCCGTCGACATTGCCGATGGTGCCTGCGACCTTTCCGTAGAGCACGTCAGCGAGACTCACACCGGCACCGGCGGTGTGCGCCACGCCGGCGACGAGGTTCAGGTTGCCCTGCAGGACACCGGAACTCAGCACATCGGTTCCATTGCCCGTAGTCCAACCCGACACGACGCCGGATGGCGGCGCGGCCTGAGTGGAAATGGTGTCGGCGTGGGCTGCGGTTGCGCTGGCCAAAAGGCTAGCGATCACGAGGCGGCGAATTAGCATAACGATAACTCCTTGGGTGGTGTTCAATTGTTCTTCTTACAACCGTAGAGTTATGCTATCACAAGTTAAAGAAAGACTATTTTGAGCGTAACTCAACCGTGCGCGGGGTACGAAATCGAGAAAAACGCCCGAAAATCGGTAGGAATGATCCTACTCGCTATTACCGAATATCCATTTTTGTGACCATCTTTCGATATCAATCGGACAATTCCTACAACTACCTGAGCCAACAACGAAAGGCGCTGTCATCGTTAGCGATGGATGAGGATTGAACTGCTGAGCTCACCCATGATCCGTCGCCCACGAGGCAGTGAACCTGAGCGCGGACGAGCGGGTCCGTCGCGGCAAAGCCTGCGCCATCCATGTGCACTCGATGGCGGACGGAATACTTCTGTTGAATAATTGCTGCGCATCGCAATCGGAGTCATCCATAGGCAACGGTGACGGCGCCAACGAAAATGGCCGGGTCCCGCTTTCGCAAGACCCGGCCATGTTGCCGGTTCAGCACAGGCGCCCTAGGCGCCCGGAAATTAATTGCCGGCGCGCGGGGTCGCCATATAAGGCATGGCACGCGAGGCCATCCGGGTATCGGTACGCAACATCCCCACCTCGTCGGCCAGGATATTGGCGGCCTCCTGCAACAGGATGTCCTTGGCGTCCTTGGCAGCCTTTTCCGCCGCCAGTTCCGCCTGCAGGTCGCGCTCGTCGTACTGCAGGCCGTCGTCCTGGCGCGGCGAGCCGCGCACCGCGGTCACGGCCTTGGCCGGCTTGGTCGGCGCCGGCACCTTGCCGCGCGCTTCCTTGCCGGCCGGGCTGGCGGCCGGCTCGTCGGTGTTGGTGCCGCTGGCGCCGGCCAGGCGTGCTTCGCGCAGCTTGGCGCGGGCATCCTGGGCGTCGCGTTCCTTGCGGCGCACCGCTTCGTTCAGCGAAATCGCATTCTCCTTGCGGATCTTCAGGATTTCGGCGATGTCTTCCTGCAGAAACTGGAACTCCTTGTCCTTGGCGATACGGGCTTCGTGGCGCTTCTGCAGCGGACCAATCAGCTCCTTGAGGTCGCCCGCCGCCGAATAGCTGGCCGGCTTGATCGCCACCCAGGGCAGTGCGTTGTCGTAGGACGATTCGCCAAAACTCTCGAGGTCGGACAGCACCGGCAGCTTGATGTCCGGCGTCACGCCGCGCAGCTGGGTGGTGCCGCCATTGATACGGAAGAACTGCGCGATGGTCATCTTCAACTCGCCGTAGCGCACCTTCTCGGCCGGCGAGAAGCGGTCGAGGTCGATCAGGGTCTGGACGGTACCCTTGCCGAAGCTCGGCTCGCCGATCACGATGCCGCGGCCGTAGTCCTGGACTGCGGCCGCGAAGATTTCCGACGCCGAGGCGGAACCGCGGTTGATCAGGACACCCATCGGACCGTCCCAGGACAGGCCCGGCTGCTGGTCGGACTCGACCTCGATGCGGCCCTGGGCGTCGCGCTGCTGCACCACCGGTCCCTTGTCGATGAACAGGCCGGTGAGTTCGATCGCCTCGGTCAGCGAACCGCCGCCGTTGTTGCGCAGGTCGATCAGGACGTTGTCGACCTTCTCTTTCTTGAGCTCGCCGAGGATGCGGGCCACGTCGCGGGTGGCGCTGCGGTAATCCTTGTCGCCGCGGCGGCGCGCCTCGAAATCGAGGTAGAAGGTCGGCAGCGAGATGACACCCACGCGGCGCTTGAAGGCCCCATCCTTGACTTCGATGATCGACTTCTTGGCGGCCTGCTCTTCCATGCTGATTTTCTTGCGCACCATGGTCACGGTGACGTGCTTGGCGTCCGGACCGGCATCGCCCGGCAGCACGTCGAGACGCACGGTCGAACCCTTCTCGCCGCGCACCAGCTGCACCACGTCGTCGATGCGCCAGCCGAGCACGTCAGTGAACGGGCCGTTGCCCTGGGCCACGCCGGTAATGCGGTCGCCCACCTTCAGCTTGCCCGACAGCGCAGCCGGGCTGCCCGGCACGATTTCGCGGATGACCGTGTATTCGTCGCGCGACTGCAGCACGGCGCCGATGCCTTCCAGCGACAGGCGCATGGCGATGTCGAAGTTGTCGGCCGAGCGCGGGCCAAGGTAGTTGGTGTGCGGCTCGATCGCGGTGGCATACGCGTTCATGAACATCTGGAACACGTCTTCGTTGTTCAGCTTGCGGATGCGGTTGACGTAGTTCTCGTAACGCTTGTCGAGCGTCTCGCGGATGGCTTTCTCTTCCTTGCCGGCCAGCTTCAGGCGCAGCCAGTCGTTCTTGACGCGCTTGCGCCAGAGTTCGCGGACCTCGTCTTCGTTCTTGGCCCAGGGCGATTTTTCACGGTCGAGTTCGATCGACTCGTCCAGGGTGAAGTCGGGCTTGGTCTTGAGCAACTGGCGCGCGTAGTTCATGCGCTCGGTAAAGCGCTGCTGGTAGAGGTTGTAGATGGCGAACGGAACGGTGAGGTTCTCGTTGTTGATGGCGTCGTCCATCTTGGTGCGCATCGGCGCGAACTGGTCGACGTCGGTCTGGACGAAGTACAGCTTTTCGCTGTCGAGCCCCTCGAAGAACTTATCGAAGATCTTGGCCGACATGGCGTCGTCGAGCGGCACCGCCTTGTAGTGGTAGCGGCCGAGCACGCGCGAGGCCCACAGCGCCGCCTGGGTCTGCTCGGCGAGCGGTTTCATCTGCAGGGTGGCGGCAGCCGAGCCGGCGCCGGCGCCGGCAGCCTTGGCAGGCGCAACGGCGGCAACTTTCTCGGGCTGGGCAGTCACCACGTGGGCGGACATCGCGAAGGCCATGGCGGCCATGATCAGGTGGTGCTTCTTCATTCGTCGTCTCTCCGAAACGAAAATACAGTGCCTCGGCGCGACCGGCGAGGCAAGCCGGTCAATACGCCCTTCGTGGGCCATTCTACAGGAAGCTTGGGGGAGGCAGAGCCAGCATCTGCTGATTTACGCCCGTCAATTAAGGCTGGCATAAGCCAGGCATTCACCCTTTGACAAGCTGGAGCAGTTCCGCGCGGTAAAAGCTGGTCAGGCCGGCAAGCAGCAGCACCGGAATCCAGGGCCAGGAGCGCGCCGCCAGCCGCCAGTCCACCGGCGAGGGCCAGAAGGACAGGAATTGCGGCGCGAGGAACAAGGCGAGCGCGAGGTCGAGCGGCTCGAACACCAGGCCGTGGCGGGTGCGCCACCAGGCCACGGCAAAAGGCAGGCCCAGCACCAGGAGCGGCGCCAGCGCGCTGGGCGCCGCGTTGTACCAGCGCAGGTTGGCGAAGGTGACCGAGCCCAGCTCCCAGTTGTGTCCTTTTCCTGGCTTCCTGATGCGCTTGGGGATCACGCTCAGGCCGATGGGCTCGGCATTGGTGAGCAGGCCGACCGAGAAATGCGCCAGTTCGTGGCACAGGGTGCCGGCGGCGGTGAACAGGAAAAAGAAAGGATGGGCGCCCGAGCCGATCCACAGCAGCAGCGCCAGCGCGGCCGAGGGAAGCAGGTACAACAGCATGTCGCCCATGGAGGACCGGCGGCCGGCAGCGGCTCAGCGGGCGTAGAAGCAGCGGCCGCAGGCCTGGCGGTAGCTTTCGTTGCCACCGATGCTGACCTGCTCGCCCTCGCGGATGCGCCGCCCTTCGGCATCGACGCGGATGTTCATGGTCGCCTTCTTGCCGCAGCTGCAGATGTTCTTGATTTCCTCGATGTCGTCGGCCAGCGCCAGCAGGTAGGCCGAGCCGGGGAAAGGCTCGCCGCGGAAGTCGCTGCGCAGGCCGTAGCAGATGACCGGGATGCCGCGCACCTGCGCCACCTGGTGCAGCTGCTGCACTTGCGCGGTGCTGAGGAACTGGGCTTCGTCGACCAGGATGCAGGCGACCGGCGGCGCGCTCGCCAGGAAGTCGGTCTCGCTGTCGAACAGGTCGACCTGGCGCTGCGGGCCGAGGCGCGAGGTGATCAGGCCGACGCCGTAGCGGTCGTCGATCGCCGCCGTGTAGAGCTTGACCTTCTGGCCCTGCTCTTCGTAGTTGTGCGCCACCTGCAACAGGGCGGTCGATTTGCCGGCGTTCATCGCCGAATACCTGAAATAGAGTTTTGCCACGGCGCTGCCCCGAACTGCGTTGTCGTTAAGGATAATTGCCGGATTATAACAAGCGCCCCTGCCCCAGCACCAGGCATCCGGCCGCTTCCGCCGGCCTGCCCATGGGCCGGATTGCCGGCCACGCGGGCACCGGCCGGAACGTCGTGGGTCGCCGCCGGGCCGATGCGGGTATCGGCGCCGATCGAGACCGGGGCCATGTCGAGGATCACGCAATTGAAATTGATGAAATCTGCTCGGCCACCAGTTCGGGATCGCTGGCGTGGTAAGGCTCGCCCGCCAGCATCTTGTGCCGCTCGCTCATGCGCATACAACCTCACTCACCGGGATGGTACTTGCGCTCCAGGTGCTTCTCGATGTCTTCCTTGTAGAACAGCACGTCCTTGAATTCGCCGCGGCTGTACATTTCGGCCTGGTCGGCGAAATGCTTCGAGGCCGGGTTGTTGCTGTTGCCGCCTGCAAGGATACTCTTGGCGCGCACGCGCGGGCCGAATTCCACCACCGCGACGAAGCTGTTGCCGCGGTCGCCGTAGATGCGCTTGGTCTTTTGCTTGGCGACCATGCCGAAGGAAGCCAGCGAGCCCCAGTTGGCCGAGGCGAAACCCACCGGCCAGCTCGGCTTGCTGTCGTCGTACTGCTGGTCGATGTCGCCGCTGATGCGCTGGAAGCGGTTGATCTCGCCCCAGGGCGTCTGCCAGGAGCCGAAGTCGGCCGTCAGTTTGTCGGAGGCCCGCTGCAAGGAAGCCAGGCGCTCTTCGGCGTTCAGGCTGGTGCTGATGAAATCGACGGTCGGCACCCTGGCGGCGCGGGCGCGCGGCGCGTGCTGTGCCACCATGTCCTGGCCCCAGTAGATGGCCAGCGAGGTCGGCACCGATGCCAGGCCGAAACGCAGGTCCCAGCCGCGCAGCGCCGCCACCTGGGCCGCCAATCCGGCCTTGCGCGGATCGCTCGCGGGCAGCGCATCGTAGTCCTTGAGCAACTGCGGCACCAGGGGTTCGAAGGCGGTCAGGTGGCTGTCGTAGGCGGCAGCGATCAGGCTGTCGATGGTGAAGCCCTTGGCGTCCTTCAGCACGCGCTCGGCATGGCGGCCGCGGGCGTTTTCCGGCAGCGACCACATGTAATCGGGCCAGTCCTGGCGCTTCGGGCTGCTCGCGCCCGAAGCACTGAAGGGCCAGTTGTTGGTGTTCGAGATATAGCCGCTGGCCGGGTTGAACAGGGTGATGGTTTCCTTGATGGCGTGCAGGCCCTGCCATTCGGTGGCGGGGGTGCTGCCGTCCACCGGCTTGCTCCAGTCGAAGCGCGGATCGCGTATCGGGATGAAGTTGCCGTGGAAGTAGGCGATATTGCCCTTGGCGTCCGCGTACACGGTGTTGTTCGAGGAGTTGGTACGCAGTTCCATCGCCTTGTAGAAGGCATCGTAGTCGCGCGCCTTGGTACGCGTGTAGGACTGGGTGAGCGCCTTGAGCGGCTCGTCCATCATCTTCACCGCCACCCACTTGCCGTCCTGCTCGCGCACCACCGGGCCGTGGTGGGTGAAATACGCGGTGACGGTCTTGCTGGCCATCGCGCCGGACGGGGTTTTATACGGCAGCCTGACCGCCCTCGCCCGCAGCGGGCGTTCTTCATTGCCGTACTTGTAGAAGAACTTGCCGTCGCGCTCGACCACGGTCTCGAGGTATTCGTCGATCACGTCGCCGCCGCCGGAGGTGTGCATCCAGCCGGCCTTGTCGTTGAAGCCCTGGTAGATGAAGAACTGGCCCCAGGTCACGGCGCCATAGGCGTTCAGGCCTTCTTCGCTGACCATGTGCACTTCGGGACGGAAGTAAAAAGAGGTGTGCGGGTTGATCAGGAGCAGCGCATTGCCGGAAGCGGACAGCTTCGGTGCGATCGCGAAGCCGTTCGAGCCGCGCGGCTCGGCGTCCAGCGCATTGTCGAGTGCAGCCACCTTGGCCGCCATCGTCGCCTGCGGACGCGCCTTGTAGAAACGCTCGAGGTCCTTCAGGTCGATCGATTCGATGTCGCCGCCGATGCTGCCCTCGCTGAAGCTGAGCGCCATCCAGGGCTCGAAGCGGGTGATCAGCTTCGGCTTCACGTCCGGGTGGGTGTGCAGGTAGTAGTTCAGGCCGTCGGCGAAGGCGTTCATCAGCTGCTTCAGCCAGGCCGGGCTGGCGGCATACCTGGCCTGCATGTCGGCGGGGGTGATGTACATCTTCATGCGCAGGTCGCGCCAGATTTCCTTCTCGCCCTCGACCTCGGCCAGGCGGCCCATCGCATTGATGTAATTCAGTTCGACGCGATTGAAGTCGTCCTCGGCCTGGGCGTACAGCAGGCCGAATACCGCGTCCGCATCCAGCTTGCCGAACACGTGGGGAATACCCCACTTGTCGCGCATGATGGTCACCCGCTCCGCCGTTTTCTTCCAGCGCGCCAGCTCGGTCGCGCTGGGGGCTTGTTTCAGCGCGGGCGCAGCGGCCGGGGCCGCCAGTGCGGGGACGGCGGCGCCCAGGGCACAGGCCAGGAAGATCGGAAAAACGCGGCGGCTGATCGTCATGCAAGGCCTCTTTTTTATTGTGATACGCCGGCGTGGACCAGGCGTTGCTTGAGCACTTCGTTCTCGGTCAGCAGGGTCGCGACGCGGTCCTTCAGCGAGGCGATCTCGGCGCGCGCCGCGGCCAGCTCGTCGGCTGGATCGCCCGCCGGCACTTCCTTCTTCGGGCGAGTCGCCATCTTCTGCTCGCGCACCTGGCGCGCGGCCTGCTGCAGCTCCTTGCGGCCACCGGCGACGGCGGCCTTCTGCATGTCTTCGGGCAGCTGGGCCACGTTGGCGGCGGCATTGATCGAGATGGTGCCGGTGCGCACCGCCTCGCGCAGCTCAGGGGTCGCGGCCTTCTGGATGCGTTCGATCTGGCTGATCGTATTGGCCGACACGCGCGCCGCCTTGGCCACCTCTTCGCGGGTATTCCATGGCGGCGGCGGGCGCGAATCCAGGTCGTCCGCTTCCGGCTTGGGCGGCTCCTCCGCCATCTTCTCCGCCATGCGGGCGGTGACGATTTCCTTCTTCTTGAGGGCCAGCACGCCACGCTGGAAGTCCGAGACGCTGCGGCGCGCCAGGTGGTTGTCGATCATCCACAGCATCACGTCGTCGATCGACGCGAAGTTGTTGTTGTGGACGGTACGGAAGGGAATGCCGTGCTTCTGACAGATCTCGTAGCGGTTGTGGCCGTCGATCAGGGTGTCGCGCCACAGCACCAGCGCGTCGCGGCAGCCCTCGGAAAGGAGGCTGCGCTCGAGCGCGGCGTATTCGATGTCGGTCAGTGGGTCGACGAAGGCACGCAGTTCGTCGTTGATGGTGATGTTCAATTGATGTCCTCTTGCTGCTGCGGCAACGAATTGAGCCGCCGTCCGGCATGCTACACCATACCGGCGAGAGGTCCAATGGATGAGTGCATCAGGATGCCTTGGCCGCCTCGGGGCTGGCCTCGGCAGCGACGCCACGCCGGCTCCAGGCGCGGTTCAGCCCTCGCCGCACCGGATCCTCGAACAAGTGGAAGGACAGGACCCCGGCCACCAGGCCCAGGGCAGCGCCGGCGACCGCCGGCAGTTCGCCTTCGGCCACGGCCCTGTAGAAGGGCTGCTGCCACAGGTAGAGCGAGAACGAGCGCTTGCCGAACCAGATCAACAGGCGATGGGACAAGAGCTGCTTCGCCGGTTCCGGAAGGCAGGACAGGAAATTCAGCGCGATCGCCAGGCAGATCGGCCCGATCACGGTCTGGCCGCCGTTCAGCCGGTAGGCGGAAATCAGGTAGGTCCCGAGAACAAAGAACACGAGGGGAACGACGGGATGCGCCGTGTGCGGCGCGGCAGTCGGCCGGGCTTCGCGCACCTGGCACAGCAGCGCCGAAAACAGCAGGCCCGCAGCCGCGCATTCGCTGCGCAAGCTCCACGGGGATGCCCCTGCCGGCGGCGAGCCTGCGTAACGGTAGTAGATCAAGGCGCTTGCCGCGACGCCGGATGCGAGCAGGAAGCTGGCGACACGCGTGCTCCTGCACCACCTTGCTACCAATGCGAGCAGCGCAAGAAACAGGTAACTGTGTTCTTCGACGTTCAGCGACCAGAGATGACCGATTGGCCATGTGCCGGACCAGATACCGATCTCGGCTGGTAGATAGGTCCGGACGAAGAACAGCGCTGCGAGCAATTCCTCCAGCGTGGGCCGATAGGCGTCGGTCCGGACATACGCGGTGTACAGATACATTGCGGCGATGAACAGCACGAAGGTCGGGACGACCCGCGAAAAGCGCCTGAAGAAAAAGTCGGGCAAGCCGACGTTCTTTATGAACAGCAATTGACCGATCAGATACCCGGACAGGGCGAAGAACATCTGCACCCCGAACTGCCCAAGCGGATCGACGAAGGGCCTCGGCCCGAAGTGACCCGCGAGAACGGCCAGGATGGCGAGGCCGCGCCACCCGTCCAGATAGGGAATGGCGGCTTCCCTGCGCACCAGCATGCTTGTCTTCCCTTGTCTCATTCTCATGCACCCTTGCAGCAACTCAACAATGCTACAGCGGCGTACAAGATAAGCAAGGAAAACTGCCTGAGATTCCTCATCTGGTGTGCTGCGCCTGCGCATGACCGACTTATCAAAAGGGTATGTACTGATTATTAAGCTTGCCAAATTTATCATTGCCAGCTAGCAGTGCCAACAGGCAGCGGATTCCGATCGCACCGACATCGCAAGGAGTTGCATCATGCCAAATCTACGCACCGCACTCGCACAACGCCTGGCCAGGGCTGCAGCCGCCGTCCTGCTCGTCGTCCCCAGCCTCCTTGGATGCGCGAGCGGCAGTCCGCCAATCCGAGCGGCGCAGGACTTGGCAGCCGAGACGGTGCGTTCCCCCGAGCAGCGGATGGAAAGGCTCGACAAGAACGCCATGCATGCCGCGATGGCGGACGGGATTACCACCGGACTGGCGCTGTCGGCCGGCGCGCTCGAAATGAATCCGCTGATCGCGACCTCGCCGGCCGGGCTGATCGCGCTGACCGGCGCCAAGATCGGGCTGGTGAAACTGGCCGACCAGCTGCCGGAAGACGAGAAGCGGATGGTGATCAAAAGCTCGGGCGCGGCATGGACCGGCGCGGCCGTCAACAACCTGATGGTGCTGCTGTCCACGCCGACGCCGATCGCGGTCGCCGCCGGGGTGGTGGCGGGTGTGCTGTGGTGGCGCCACAGCAATCGTGTGTATGAGCGGGCGGATCGCGAGATCGCGGCGCGCGGGGACTCGCCGCCGCTGGACAAGCAAGGGCATGAGCTCGCAGTGCTTGCGCCCTCGCCTTAAGCGCCGGCCGGTGCGCGATGCCTACCCAGCAACACGACGACTTCCGCACGTAGTACAATGCCGGCCGACGCGGGCATGGCGAAATTGGTAGACGCATCAGACTTAAAATCTGCCGCCGTGAGGCGTGCCGGTTCGATTCCGGCTGCCCGCACCACTTCCTTACGCGTTCCCTTGTGCAGTGGAGTCGGCTCCTGAACGGGGAGTGACGACGCTTTCCCCCTCCACTCCCCTGCTCCCATCGACACTCCTGTCGGAAAATTTTACATCCCGGAAGAACAACAATGCATTCCTAGAGGGAAGCAATTGCTGGCATGAATATTGCTTAATCACAATAACTACAATAACTCAACTAGGAAGTCCGACATGAAAGCATCACTTCTGGGCCTTGCAATGTTCGCTGCCGCCAATGCGGCGAACGCCGGGGTCATTGACACCATGAATCAGGCAGGATGGGACTTCCGTTGCCTCGGCATTGCCGGCGGTTGCGGCCAGACCTTCGGCCAGGTCTTCACGGTGGACAGTGCTGAAACCTACCTGAGCAGCTTTTCCTTCAACCCCTCCGTCGTTCAAGATGGCCCGCTGAACGTCCAATTCAGCATCTACGCCTGGTCGGGCAACAACAAGGCCGGTTCGGCACTGTTCACGAGCGGCGTGACGAGCCTGAGCAACCAAGTGGGCTCAACGCGCCTCGACTACGCGCCAGGGCTCGCCCTGACGCAAGGGCAGCAATATATCGCCTTCCTGAATACCGCGGGCCTTGGGAATGGGGGCGCAGCCACGAGCGGCTTCGCGTTTGTCGGGCAAACCTATGCCGGCGGCGACTTCTACTGGGAGCGCGTCGCCGGCGATGGTGTCTGGCGCCCTACCGGTGGGGATACCCAATTCCGTGCGGTCTTCACGGCAGGCCCTCCTGCTGACGTACCGGAACCTGCAAGCATGGCGCTGATGGCACTGGGCGCCGCCGGCTTGCTAGGTGCACGCCGTCGCAAGGCCGCCAGGTAAGCTGCACGCTCCACATCGGCAAAAAAAACCGCCGCCGAGAAATCGGCAGCGGCCAAGAACTCAGTCAACACTGAGCTGGAGACACGCGGAGAGAGGTGGAACTATCCACCAGAGAACGTAACCAACATAGGGCCGGCTCTCCCGGCCTGCAAGCGCCGTTTTCTCCCGCGAGTTTGTCAGCCTGTTCGCACAAACATGCGGCGAGGAATTCAGTAGATGGACTCGTAGGCCACCGCCAGGCAGACCAGGCCCACGAAGAACAGCAGGCCATAGACGAAAATGCGCATCGAGGTCGCCAGTTCGGCGACGGCGCGGTCGGCTTTGCTGTCCAGCTTGCCGCGCCGGCGGGCCGCGTTCAGCAGCATCGACACGAAGACGAACAGGGTCGCCAGGATCAGGACGATCTTCATGCCGGATCAGGTGCGCGCCAGGACCAGCGCCAGCGCCACCAGCGTCAGGATAGCCGACACCCCGGTCGCCACGCCCAGCCACAGCATGCGGTTGCGCGCCGCATCCATCTTGGCGATCAGCTGGGCGTTCTGGTCGGCCAGGTTGGCGATGATCTCGGAGGCCTGCAGCATCTGGGTGCGCAGGTCGGCCAGCGTGATCTCGTTCTTTTCGACACGCATGAGCAGGTGGCCGAACATGTCTTCTCCGGGCTCCGCTTCCATGCCCGCCCCCGCAGCCATGCCGGGCGCGCTGCCGGACTTGCGTGCCACCGTGTCCCACAGCCTGCGCGCGCCGGTCGCCACCTGCGGCGCCGCATTGATCACTTCGCTCCACGGCACCGTTTTCAGTACGCTCCACCACCCTGTCGCCATCAGCCTTCTCCATTCGATTCGATTTAACCGCGAGCATACCACCCGCACCACGGGCACGCGAACTCATCCGGACGCTAGCGTGCCGCGCCCTGCGCGCGCCTGCGCTACCATGAAAGCATGTGTGGACGATTCGACCAGAGCCAGACGGCTCGTTATTACGCCAGCGTGTTCGGATGGACCGACGCGGTCTACGACAGCGAATCCACGCCGGCCTGGAATGTCTCGCCGGGCAGCTATCGCCCCGTGATGCACCTACAGGACGGCGAGCGCCGTATCGACGACGTGTTCTGGAGCTACCGCGCACGCTGGGCCGAGGGCAAGGTGCCGATCATGGTCAATGCGCGCATGGACAAGCTCACCAACCGCTACTGGAAACCGCTGCTGAAGAAGGGCCGCGCGATCGTGCCGGCCGAGGGCTGGTACGAATGGACCGGCGAGAAGGGAAAGAAGCAGCCCTGGCACATCCACCGCAAGGACCGTGCGCCGCTGTTTTTCCTGGCGCTGGCGAATTTCGGCAGCTTTACCGAGAACCGCGCCGAGGCCGGCTTCGTGCTGGTCACCGACGCGGCCGACGAAGGCATGCTCGACATCCACGACCGCCGCCCGGTGGTGCTGGAAGCGGCCGACGCCGAACTCTGGCTCAATCCCGCGCTCTCGCCCGAAGAAGCGCTCGACCTGGCGCGCCGCGCCGCCCTGCCCTGCGACGCCTTCGAATGGTACAAGGTGACGCCCGCCGTGAACCGGGCTGGCGCCCAGGACCCGCAGATGGCCCTGCCCCTGGCCGGCTGATTTTTTACCAAACGTAAAAAAAGCCTGCACGGACTCCTTAGTGCTGGTAGGCACCCAGGTCGAAACCGGTGGTCGCGTTACGTGCGCGGCCCTCGATGTCGGTCGACGGTGCGTAGGTCGCGATGCCGCGGCCGATTGCCGGCGAGCTGGTGCTCAGCTTGAAGTTCGGCGTCGCCGCGGTACGCGAGTAGCCGACGAACAGCGGGTTCGAGCTGATCGTGTTGGTGTGGGCCAGGCCGTTCAGCAGGCGGAAGTTGTACTTCGGGTTCTGGAACACCAGGTTGTTCTTGTAGGTGTTGCCGGTACCGGTCTTGCCCTGCTCGGAGATGCCGTACTGGTTGTCGAACACGATGTTGTTGTGCACGTGGACGTTGTTCGCACCGGCCGAGGTGAAGTAATAGTCGCCGCCGCCGACGATGATGCCGAACACCGAGGAGCTCACCGTGTTGTTGACGATCTTCACGTCGGTCGCGTCGTGCCACAGGTGGATCGCCGCCGAACCCACGCGGTAGACCACGTTGTTCATGATGGTGCCCGAGGTCGAGTGGTAGATGCCCTGGACGTAGGTGCAGCCGGCCGGGCCGATGTCGTGCACGACGTTGCCGATCACGTCGCCCTTGACGCCCTTGAAGTAGCTGTCCACGCCGATTGCCGAACCGCCCGCGCTGTTGCATGGGATGGTGGTGGCCATGTGGTGCACGTGGTTGGCCTGGATCACGTTGTACGAGCCGCCGGTGTAGATGCCGAGGGTCCACTTGGTGCCGCTGCCGATCTTGCTGCCGTCGACGTCGAAGCCGATGATGCTGACGTAGTGACCGCGGTTGTCCCAGGCGGTCTTGTTGGTCGAGCTGGCCGGCGGAACGATCTTGGCGCCCCACTTGGTGGTCGAGACCCAGTAGATGCGGCTGGAAGCGGTGCCGTTGCCGGTGGTCTTGATGCCGCCGGCGTAGGTGCCCGGAGCAACCCAGACGGTGGTGCCCGGCTTGATGGCGGCCTTGGCGGCACGCGCCAGGGTCTTGAACGGTGCGGTCTTGGTGCCGGCCGCGGTGTCCGAGCCGGTCGGCGACACATAGTAGTTGTAGGTGGTGGCCGGGATGGTCGGCATGCCGCCGGCCGCGGCCGAGCCGGTATTCGTGTTGCGCTTTGCGTATTCGTCGCTTGCCTTCAGCTGGGAGGCGATGAATTCCATCGTGACGCCATTGTCTAGCGCTTGTGTCCACCAGGCCAGGCCTGCGGCATCCGGCTCACGGCCCAGCAGATCCAGGTACAGCTGGCGGATCTGTTCCGTCTGCGCAGTGGTCGCGGCTTCCAGGGTCGGCACGGTGGCCGAGGTGGCGGCGACTGCATTGCCGGCGCCGAAGGCGGTGACCAGGGCTGCTGCCGTGGCGCAGAGGACGGCGTGGTGGCGGATGTGCGAAGCGAAAGCGAAAGTCTTGTTCATCTGTGTTTTTCCTGTCTGCCCGAAACGGGTGGGCTTAGAATCACGGGCAAAAGAGCCCCCGTGCACCGGGAAATCCGGTACAGCGGCGACCTGCAAAAGGTCGGTGTTCCTGGTTGCTTGATCAGGCGCACGCGCTGCGTACGCCCTCGGGGTGTACAGGCGGCGGAGGCCGCCTGCACGGGATGGAACTACTTGCTTGGTACTACTTGCTTGGTACTGCGGGCTTGCTACTGCTCTGCTCAGTGCTGGTACGCGCCCAGGTCGATACCGGTGGTCGCGCTACGCGCACGGCCCTCGATGTCGGTCGACGGTGCGTAGGTCGCGATGCCGCGGCCGATTGCCGGCGAGCTGGTGCTCAGCTTGAAGTTCGGCGTCGCCGCGGTACGCGAGTAGCCGACGAACAGCGGGTTCGAGCTGATCGTGTTGGTGTGGGCCAGGCCGTTCAGCAGGCGGAAGTTGTACTTCGGGTTCTGGAACACCAGGTTGTTCTTGTAGGTGTTGCCGGTACCGGTCTTGCCCTGCTCGGAGATGCCGTACTGGTTGTCGAACACGATGTTGTTGTGCACGTGGACGTTGTTCGCACCGGCCGAGGTGAAGTAATAGTCGCCGCCGCCGACGATGATGCCGAACACCGAGGAGCTCACCGTGTTGTTGACGATCTTCACGTCGGTCGCGTCGTGCCACAGGTGGATCGCCGCCGAACCCACGCGGTAGACCACGTTGTTCATGATGGTGCCCGAGGTCGAGTGGTAGATGCCCTGGACGTAGGTGCAGCCGGCCGGGCCGATGTCGTGCACGACGTTGCCGATCACGTCGCCCTTGACGCCCTTGAAGTAGCTGTCCACGCCGATTGCCGAACCGCCCGCGCTGTTGCATGGGATGGTGGTGGCCATGTGGTGCACGTGGTTGGCCTGGATCACGTTGTACGAGCCGCCGGTGTAGATGCCGAGGGTCCACTTGGTGCCGCTGCCGATCTTGCTGCCGTCGACGTCGAAGCCGATGATGCTGACGTAGTGACCGCGGTTGTCCCAGGCGGTCTTGTTGGTCGAGCTGGCCGGCGGAACGATCTTGGCGCCCCACTTGGTGGTCGAGACCCAGTAGATGCGGCTGGAAGCGGTGCCGTTGCCGGTGGTCTTGATGCCGCCGGCGTAGGTGCCCGGAGCAACCCAGACGGTGGTGCCCGGCTTGATGGCGGCCTTGGCGGCACGCGCCAGGGTCTTGAACGGTGCGGTCTTGGTGCCGGCCGCGGTGTCCGAACCGGTCGGCGCCACGTAGTAGTTATAGGCGGTGGCCGGGGTCGCGGCGGCGGCGCCGCCGAAGGCGCCCAGCAGGGCGGCGGCGGTCGCACAGAGGGCGGCGTTGTGGCGGAAGTTCGGAGCGAAAGCGAAAGTCTTGGTCATTTGTGTTTTCCTGTGTGCCCGACAGGGCTTGGAATCACGGGCAAAAGGAGCCCCGTGCACCGGAAAATCCGGTACGCCGGCCACCTGCAAAAGGTCGGTGGCATGTTCCTGGTTGCTTGATCAGGCGCACACGCTGCGTACGCCCTTAGGGTGCACCGGCGGTGTGAGCGCCTGTGCGGGATGGAACTGCTTGTTACTGCCTGATGGAGGCCGGGGCGTTTGCGGCGGCGACCTGCGGCGCGGTCTGCGCTTGCGGCGGATTGCTGTCGTAGCCGGCCAGTTGGAATGCCCGGGTCGTCACCTCAGCCGCCCGGCCGGCGCCGGCGGTGCTTGCGGCGGGGACCGCTTCTAGCAGGGCATTGATGCAAAACTTCGAAGCGAGAGCGCTGAATTGTGTCATGAAGATTCCATGCCTCATCAAGTGAATGTAACCATTTGAGCGGTGGAAACTTCCATAGTTCAATCTTTTTGAAGAAAAATTTTCTAAGAGTATTAATCCCTTAAGAGAACTTTCCTCATGGAAATCAAACACTTGCATGAGCTAGATCGAAGCGCCGCACGCAACCATTGCCCGCCTGGAGCGGTCTTAAAGACTGGCTACCAACTAAAGGGACGTGTTAAATGGGCGAGTACATGCAAGTGCGGGCTTTGCTGCAAGAAGGCGAAGCCTATGCGGGACTAATCCTGGGCAAGGAAGAAGATCCTGATTACCACCTGGTGCTGTTGCCGGGCGAAGCGGTCGACGTCAGCTGGCCGAGCGCCGTCGATTGGGCGGCCGGGCGCGGCGGGGTGTTGCCGACGCGCCGCGAACTTGCCCTGCTCTTCGCCAACCAGCGCGAAGCCTTCGAACGCAACTGGTACTGGTCGAGCGAGCCGCACGCAACGCGCACCCAGCTGGTCTGGGGCCAGAACTTCGCCAGCGGCATCCAGACCATCTATGGCCGCCCCTACCGCGGCCATGCGCGCGCGGTGCGGCGCATCGCCGTGCCCTGAGGCCGGCCCGGTTCCGGCGTGCTGCCGGAACCGGGCGGTCCGTGTCGATCAGCGCTCGGGAGCGTTCGCGCGGCCGATCGGCTCTTCGATGTTCGCCAGGAACCAGCTCGTGGCCGCCATCAGGGCCACGTGGCGGCGCAGGTGGTCGGGGTCGACCTTGTCGAGCGTATCGGCCGGGGTGTGGTGGTAATCGAAATACGCCGAAGTGTCGATCAGCGGCGCGAAGCTCGGTACGCCCGCGCGTTCCAAGCCGGATAGGTCGCCGGTCGAGAGTGCGTCCTCGCGCCGGAAGATGCCGGCGCCGATCGGCTGCAGCGCCGCCTGCAGCGGGGCGAACAGTTTGCTCGAGGTGGCAGGCACGCTGGCGCGCAGGCCGAAGGGACGGCCGGCGCCATTGTCGCTCTCGATCGCGCCGATGTGCTTCTCGGCATTGGCCTGCTCGGCAGCCAGGTAGCCGCGCGCGCCGCGGGTGCCGTTCTCTTCGTTCATCCAGGCGATCATGCGGATGGTACGGCGCGGACGGTAGTCGAGTTTCTTGAGGGTCTCGAGCACGGCCATCGCACTGGCGACGCCGGCGGCATCGTCGTGGGCGCCGGTCGCGAGGTCCCAGGAATCCAGGTGGCCGGACACGATCACGATCTCGTCCGCCTTGTCGGTGCCCGGCAGGTCGGCGATCACGTTGTAGCTGTCGGCGTCGGGCAGGTTCCGGGGCGTCAGCACCAGCTTCATGGCGAGCGGACCGCGCTTCGCCAGGCGGCTCATCAGCATGGCGTCTTCCGCGGTGACGGCCGCGGCCGGGATGCGGGCCGTGTCCTGCAGGCCGGTCGAGCCCGTATGCGGGAGGCGGTAGGCTGCGCCGCCGACCGAGCGTACCAGGGCCGCGACCGCGCCCAGCTCGGCCGCCAGGCGCGGGCCGTCGCGGCGGTAGGCGGAGGCCTGGCCATAGGCCTGTCCGGCCAGGCCACGGTCGGCCTGGTGCTGGTCGAAGGCGACGTCGAACAGGACGATCTTGCCCTTCACCTCGGCGCCGCGCGCCTTCAGCTCATCGAAACTCCGGATCACCACCACCGGCGCGGTCAGGCCGGCGGCCGGGGTCGCGCCGGAACCGCCCAGCGCGGTCAGCACCACGCGCTGGGTGATGCCCTGCGGGCGTCCGCTGTACTCGACCAGCTCGCCGGTCTCGGCGCCGCGCACCCAGTGCGGCACCTTCACCGGCTGCAGGCTCACTTTGGCGCCAAGCTTGCGCATCGCTTCGGCCACCTGGGTCACCGCCGCGGCGGCGCCGGGCGAACCGGACAGGCGCGGGCCGATCAGGTCGGTCATGTCCGCCATGCGTTCCCAGGCATAGTCGCTCTGCATCGCCGTGTCGCGGATCTTCGCGAGCGCCACGGGGTCGTTGCCGGGGCTGGCTGCCAGGGCCGCGCTGCTGAACAGCGCGGCGGCGAGAACGGTCAGGACGGGAAGATGGCGGCTGCTGCGGTTCATGCGTCGAATCCTTGGTAAGGGCTGGGGATTCCAACGATAGCGCATCCGGAAAGTTTTTTGGGAGAAATGTTGGCGTCTTTACACAGACTCAGCCCGGCACAAGTTTCACCAGGGTGATTTCCGACGGCGCAACGAAGCGCTTCGGCGGCCCCCAGTAGCCGGTGCCGCGGCTGATGTACACCCACATGTCGCGCACCCGATGCAGGCCGGCGACAAAGGGCTGCTGCAGCGGCACGAACAGATTCCACGGGAAGAACTGGCCGCCATGGGTATGGCCCGACAACTGCAGGTGGAAGCCGGCGGCCGCTGCCTCCGGCGCGCTGCGCGGCTGGTGCGCCAGCAGGATGCGCACGTCGGGGACCAGCCTGGCCCCGGCCGCGGCAGCGTGCGGATCGCTCTTGTGCGCCGGGTGGAAATGGTGGGCCGTGTAGTCGGCCACGCCCGCGATCATCAGGGTGGCGTCGGCGCGGCGCCGGATCACATGCTGGTTCAGCAGCACGGTGATGCCGAGCCGGCGCACCTCGGCGATCCACTCTTCCGCGCCCGAATAGTATTCGTGGTTGCCGGTCACGAAGAACACCCCGTCGCGGGCGGAAAGGCGGGCCAGCGGCTGGGTGTGCAGGCCCAGGCGGTGCACGCTGCCGTCCACCAGGTCGCCGGTGATGGCAATCGCGTCCGCGCCCAGCTTGTTGACGCGGTTGACGATGGCATTCAGATAAGGCCGCTTGATGGTCGGGCCGACATGGATGTCCGAGACCTGGGCGATCGCATAGCCGTGCAGGGCCGGCGGCAGCCCGGCGATCGGCACCTCGACTTTGACCACCCGCGCCAGCCGGCGCGCGTTGACGAAGCCCAGCACGGTGACGGCCAGGGCCAGCAAGGGCACGACGGCGGCGCTGCCGCGCACGAGCCCGGGACCCGGTTGCCCGGCCAGACGCAGCGCCAGCAGCACCAGGTCGCGTGCCACGGTCGTGACCAGCAGCGAGGAAAAGAAGCCCATCGACAGCAAGCCCAGCCACGACACCAGGGGCGACCAGCGGCGCCGCCGCAGCGAGGCAGACATCAGCCCGACCGGCACCAGCACGGTGAGCAGGACCAGCAGCAGCACACCCGCCACATTGAACAGCAGGCCCAGCGCCAGGTCGGGCAGCAGGCGCATGCCTATATATACCTGCAGCAGGACCAGCAGGGACAGGATGGTGGCGAAGGAACGGTTCACGAAAGGACGCTCGGCGGCGGAAAACGGTAACAAGTGTTAGATGGGGCAGGCCCGCCCCTCTGCAAGGGCCGCTTCGCTTGTGTCGCATAGATGTCCGTTTGTAATAATCTGTATTAACGGATGGCAGCGCGAACGGCGGCGTCTATAGTGCGATCCATGCCTGGCGTCGTTCGATCATCCTGATCCCCGCAGAGGCCAAAGGAAAAGCCATGTTGAAATCTACAATTGTTGGTGCGGTGGTCCTGGCCGCGGTTGCCGTCTCCCCAGCGGCAATGGCAGACGACCGTGGCCGGAATACTGCAATCGGCGCCGTGGTCGGCGCGGCGATCGGCCACAGCGCCGGCGGCGGCAGCGGCGCCCTGGTGGGCGGCGTGCTGGGTGCGGCACTCGGCAACTCGATCTCGACCCGCGATGACCGCCGCTACTACGACAACCGTCATTACAGCCAATACGACAACCGCGGTTATGGTCATGGCTACGTCCAGCCGCGCCCGGTGTACGTCCAGCCGCGTCCGGTCTACGTGCAACCGCGTCCGGTCTATGTGGAATCGCGCCCGGTCTATGTGCAGCCGCGTCCGGTCTATGTCGAGCATCGCCGTGACTGGGACCGTCACGACCGCCGCGACTGGGAACGCCACGATCGTCATGAGCGCCGCGACTGGGACCGCGGTGACCGTTGGGATCGTTACGGCCGCTGACCACGAAAGCCGCGCACTGCGCGGCTTTTTTACATCCACTGTTTTCCCGTCCTTTTCTCCTTCCCCCCGCTTGGACTCCCCGAGGGCGCACGGCGCCAGTCACGGAGGCGGGCATGGTCCAGCAAGGCACAATCGTTTCGATGGCGCGCGGCCAGTACCGGCTGTGCGAAACCCTGGGCGGCTCCGCCTACGGCGTGGTGTGGCGCGCCGAGGCCCCGGGTGGCAGCGTCGCCGTCAAGCTGGTCAACAGCGCGCAGATGGCGCGCGCTCCCGCCGCCTTGCGCCACCACTGGAGCGACGCCGCCCGCGCCGAGGGACATTTCCTGAGCCGCCTGGCCCCCTGGGATGGACGCCATATCGTGCGCCTGCTCGACAACGGCGTCCACGAAGGCCTGCCGGCGATGGCGCTGGAATTGCTCGACGGTGATCTGGCCACCCACCTCGGCGTCCGGCGCGCCACAGGACAACTGCCGGACGCCCTGCAGGCCCTCGACTGGACCGCCCAGGTCAACCAGGCCCTGGCCAAGGTGCATGCGGCCGGGTTCCGCTACCTCGACCTCAAGCCCGGCAACCTGCTGCTCGACCGCCGCAGCGGGAACCTGAAGCTGGCCGATTTCGGCACCAGCCGCGCGCTGCGCGAAGCAAGCACCCACGCTTATACAGGCACGGCCAGCTGGCAGGCGCCGGAGCAGTTCTTCCCGCATGCCCGCGGCGAGTACCTGAGCGACCCGCGCAGCGACTACTTCGCGCTCGGCGCCCTGCTCTACTGGCTGGTGTGCGGCCGCACGCTGCGCTACGGCGCCGCCTGCGGCCAGGCCTTTGCGAGCCACGGCCGCGCAGGCGCCGCCGTCCTGCGCCGCGAACACGGCGGCCTGCCGGCGACCCTGCACCCGGACGAAGCGGCCGGCTTTGCGCAGGCCTTCGGCGCGGCCGGAGCGCAGGCAAGCGCCCTGCTGCGCGCCCTGCTGGCAGCCGCACCGGACCGCCGTCCAGCCCACGCGCTCGAGATCAGCCGGATGCTGTGCGCGGTCCGTGAAGCGATGACGCCAGCGCTGGCGAGGGCGGCATGAAACTGCGCCTGGCCGGCGCCGCGCTCGCCCTTGCCTGCCTCTGCGCCCTGCAGCTCCTGGCCATGCTGCTGGCGCCCCCGCGCTACCTGCCCGGGTCGATCACGCTGCGCCTCGCACCCGGCGCATCGGCCACGCTCGGCCACGCCGAACTGGCCGCGGCGCGCGCCGCCGCGCAGCAGTTCATCGTGCGCCGCGATGCAGGGGGACGCTGGTGGCTGCGCAATACCAGCCCGGCGCAAGCCGCAGTACTTACCCGCGGCGACGAACGCCTGCGCACCGGCAGCATCACCCTGGCCGCGGGCCAGCGCCTGCAGGCCGGCGCCAGGGTCTTCGAAGTCGTCGAGGCGGACCAGGACCGCGCGCTCCTGCGCGGCGGCGCCCACGCCTGGGAATTCGATGGCGCGCTGCTGCTGCGCGACGGCGAAGCGCAGCCGGCCTGCCCCGATGCTGGCATGGCGGCGCGCCTGGCCGGCGCATGGAACCGTATCACGCCGTCTGCCCTCGCCTTCCGCCGGCCGCTGGTGTTTGGCGGCCACCTCTATTGCGGCAACCGCCTGCCGGTGCCGGGTCTCGACACCGGCAAGCTGAGCCTGGCGCGCGCAGCGTTCGGCGGGCTGGCGCTGGAGGTGCGCGGTGCGCAGCCGGTCCTGCTGCGGGATGGCGGCGCCTGGACCGACGCCGCCCAGTGCGAGCACGCACTCGACGGGGTGGATGCGATCGCGGTGGGCCGCACCCGCTTCACCCTGGCGCGCGGCGCCGGCGCCCTGATCCTGCAGCCGGCGGGCCAGGTGGTGCTGTTCGCCGAGCCCAAGGCCGCGCCGCCGCCCGGCGTGCACTGGACCTGGACCGAGCGCTCGCTATGGCGCCTGGCGCCGCCGTCCGCGCTGGCCTGCTGCGCCGCCTTGCTGCTCTTTCTGCTGGCGGGTGCGGCCGGCCTGCAGCTCTCCGGTCCTGTACGCAGCGCCGCCGCGGCAGTGCGGCTTTCCCTGTCCAGCGCCCTCCCCGCCATGGCGCTGCTCCTGCTCGTGATGCAGCGCAGCGGCAACGCACCCGGCATTGGCTGGCCCCTGCTGCTGGCCTGGGCCGCGCTCTGGCATGCGCTGCTGTGGCCGCGCCGCCCGTCCGTGCTCGCCGTCGCGGCCGTACTCCTGCTCGGCGCCGGCCTGCTGGTCCAGCTGGAACTCGGATTGGGTGCGCGCGACACCGCCTGGCTGCGCCACGTCGAGACCAGTTGCGTGCTGCTGGCTGCGGGATTGCCACTCGGCCTGCTGCTGCTCGGCGGCCTGGCGCGCGGCATGCTGTCGCGCTCAGGCACCGAGTGGCTGCTGGTGGCGCTGGCGCTCGGCGCGCTGGCCGGCCTGGTGCTGCAGGTCGCCTTCGGCGACGAGACCGGCGTGTTCGACATCCAGCCGGTGGAATTCGCCAAGCTCGCCCTCGCCGCCCTCAGTGCGCACTGCCTCGCGCTGGCGACCGGCGCCGCCGCCACGGGCGGCCGCCGCAACTGGCGCGACTGGCTGCGCATGCTGGCGCCGGTGCTGCTGTTCGTGCTGCTGCTGGCCGTGGCGCTAGTGCAGGTGGACGATTACTCGCCCTTGATCCTGCTGCTGGTGTGGGGCGCCGTCACCCTGCTGGCCTGGTGCCTCGCCACCGGACGCCGGCTGCAGGCGGCGCTGGCGGGCGGCCTGTGTTGCGCGCTGCTGGGCGGCGCCCTTGCGCTGCAGGCGGCCGCGCCCGGATTCGCCGGCGGCTTCTACGCCGAACGCTTCCAGGTCTGGGCCGACCCGGCAGCCCACCCGCATACCGGCCAGCAGATGCTGCTCGGGGCCAGCGCCGTGCGCGCGGGCGGCTGGCTGGGCGCGGACGGCCTGCTCGGCATCGCCTCGCTGGGCGGGCCCGCCGGCGAGGCGCTGCGCATCCCGGCGGTGCAGGACGACTTCGCCCCGTCCTTCCTGATCAACCGCCATGGCCTGGCCGGCGGCCTGCTGCTGTGGGCCCTGCAGGCCGCGCTGCTGGCGGCCCTGCTGCATGCGGCCGCCGCGGCCTGGGCCGGGGCGGCCGGCGCCGGCGACTTCCGGCGCGCCTGGCTCGGGCGCTTCCAGTGCTTCCTGCTGGCCGGCGGGGCGGCCTTCCTGGCCGGGCACTTCCTGCTGTCCTGGGGTACCAACCTGGCGCTGTTCCCCATCATGGGCCAGCCGATGAGTTTCTTGTCAAGCGGCGGCTCGCACCTGCTGTTTTTCATCTGCCCCCTGCTAGCGTTCGGCATGGCGAGCGTTCAATCTTTCGAGGAGAATCCAAGATGCCGGTCTACGTCCAACACGAAATCCTGGCCAAGGTAGGCGATGTGTTCAATGCCGAGGCGCTGTGGCAGGCGCCCGGCCTGGCGCTGTTCTCGCGCCGCCCGCTGCTGCGCGACCTGCTGGAGCGCTCGCCGCGCGAACAGCGCGGCCGCGCCGCCACCCGCTGCTTCTCCCACGTCACCCTGATGCTGCCCCAGGACGAGGTCGACGACGACCGCCACCTGACCCGCGGCGCGCGCGTGCGCGACCTGGCGGCCTCGCTGGCGGCCCTGCACCAGAAGGATTTCGGCGACCTGCTGAAGGGCGACGAGGTGCGCTACCACGTGGTCGGCACCGACGCGGTCGACGCGGGCGAAGTCAAGGTGAAGTTCGGCCATGCCGTCTACCTGCCGGCCCCGGGCGAACAGCTGCTGTACACCGTCACGGCCTTGCGCGACAGCGCGGTCTGGCAGCCGGTATGCGCGGTCTACCCGAACCAGCGCCTGACCCTGATCGGCCAGGATGAAGCGGCCGCCACCTTCGCGGTGCCGGGCTGGCCCTTCGGCGACGAGGGCGGCATCCTGCTGGTCAACGACGGGCCGGATGCGCCGGTCGAGGTGCAGGTCAGGCCGAAGGACAGCCTCGACTGTTGCTTCGACGAGGCCAACGGCTATTACGTCATCCGCGGCAAACAGGAAACCGGCGGCCAGCGCCTGCTGTTGAAGATCAGCCGCGTCGGGGCGCCGGCCGCGGCCAGGGCGCCCAGCGCGCCGCCCCTGTGCACGCCCGCGGTCTGGAAGCCGCGCGCGGCCGCCTCCGGCAGCGACATGACCGCCATGCCGCTGGCGGCGCCCGTGCTGCCGGCGGCGCCGCTGGCGCCGGAGAACGATGCCACCTATGCGCCGGTCGCGCGTCACCGCATCACCCTGGCCGCGCTGGCGCTGCCGCGCCTGAGCCGCTACCGCGACACCGGCGCCGCCGCGCTCGAGATCGGCCTCGGCGCCGGCCTCGCCCCGGCCGCGCCGGGCAAGGACAGCGTGATCCGCTTCCTGGTGGATGATGCCGACGAGGTCCATGCGATCACCGCGGCGGGCCGCCAGCGCGTCGGCGTCCCCGCGCGCTTCGCGCCGCTCGATGGCGCCAGCGTCCAGCTGCACGCGGTGCCGCCGCAGATGGCGGACCGCTACGCGGCCCTGCTGGCCGTTCCCAAGGGACCGGTGCAGCCCGCGGCAGCCGGCACCCGCCTGGTGTTCGGACGCGGCATGCCGGCACTGGCCGCGCTGCGCGTGCTCGATGGCCCCGCTTTCCTGCGCCACGCCGACGGCAGCGCGGGGAACAGCGCCGACCGGCTCGGCCTGTCGCGCAATGCCTTCAGCTGGGAAGCCACGGCCGAGGGCCTGCGCGTGGTGCGCCTGTCCGAGACCCAGGCCCTGTTCCACCTCGATCCCGAACTGCGCCTGGTGGCGCAGATCGTCGACGCGAGCCAGGACCAGCCCTATGTGGTTCCGTCCGGCCACCACCTGGTCGCCGGCCACTACGTGCTGCGCTTCGATGCCTGAGGAATGCCATGCCGAGCCTGACCACCATCGCAGCCTATGGCGCCGGCCTGCTGCTGACCCTGTGCCTGGCGGCCTGGCTCACGCCGCGTGCGTGGTGGCGCCGGCCGAATGCGCGCGCCTTGACTGTGCTGGTGGGCGGGACGGCGCTGCTGGGTGGACTGCTGCATGCGTTGGTCCAGACTGACGAGGCCCCGCCGACCAGGATGCATGCCGCCGGCCCGGAAGCGCCGGCCGCCGGCGCGCATTACCGCGTGCGCACGCACCTGAACCTGCGCGAGGATACCGGCATCCATGCGCGCCGCCTGGCCGTGCTGCCGGCCGGGGCGCAGGTGACCGCGACCGGCGCGAAACGGGGCGACTGGTGGCAGGTCAGCGCAGTGGTCGATGGCCACCGGCTGGATGGCTGGGCCAGCAGCCTGTGGCTGCGCCGGGCCGACGAAAGCGGTCGGCGTCCGCGTTCAGGCTTCTTCTGAAACGGCCAGGCGCATCGGGTTGAAGTACAGTCCCTTGGCGCACTGGGTCGGGCCGACCCGCACGAAGCCGAAGGACTCATAGACCGGGACCGCGAAATTCGAGGAGTTCACCGTGAAGCTGCCGTCGCCGCCCGCCTGGAGCGCGGCCTCGCGTGCCGCTTCCCACAGCGCGCGCGCCACCCCGCAGCGGTGCCAGCGCTTGCCGACGAACAGGTGGAACAGATGGCTGCGGTCGCGCACGGCGACGAAGCCGGCCACCGCGCCGTCGATGACTGCCACGTGATACACATGCCCGCGCGCCAGAAAGCCGCGCACGCCCATCTCGTCGTTCTCGGCGAGGAAGGTGGACGCGCCCTCCGGCGGCGATTCGTGCACGATGTATTCGCGCGCCAGCTCGCGCAGCAACGCAGCCACGGCTGGGATGTCCGTGGCCACCAGCGGTCGGATCAGCATGTCTGTCATGGCAAACGTGTTTTGGGAACGCCACAATATCATAGAAAAGATTTTCCGTACGGCAATTTTATTGACCGTAGGTAGCGATGCCACCTACACTGTCCAGACCATGCCAGACTCCAGCACCAGCGCCGCCTCACCTGCCGGGAACCAGCCCGGCGCCGCCGTTCCGCTGGGTGCTTCCGTTCCTGCGCGCCGCGCCAGGGTGCCCCTGACCCGGCCGCTGCGCCACCCGCGCTACCGCAATATCTGGCTGGCCAACATGGTGTCGAACATGGGCACCTGGACCCAGACCTTCGCCTCGGCCTGGCTGGTCGCCTCGCTGTCGGGGTCGGCGTCGATCACCTCGCTGGTGCAGACCGCGGCCTATGTGCCGATCTTCCTGTTCGCCCTGCTGGCGGGGGTGGTCGCGGACGCCGTGCACCGGCCCAAGTTCCTGTTCTACTGCAACCTCTACATGGCGCTGTGCGCCGCCACCATGGCACTGCTGGTGACCACCGGGCTGGTGGCCGCCACCCCGGTGCTGGTCCTGACCTTCTGCATCGGGGTCGGCACGGCCTTCGTCTGGCCGGCCTGGCAGGCCGCGATGTCCGGGCTGGTCGAACCGGACGAAGTGGAGGCCGCGGCCACCCTCAACAACCTCTCGTACAACCTGTCCGCCATCATCGGCCCGGCGCTGGGCGGCCTGCTGTTCGGCTGGATCGGGCCGAGCGCCCTGTTCCTGGCCAACGCCCTCTCCTTTGCCGGCCTGCTGGGCGTGTACTGGTGCTGGTGGCGCGAGCACACGCCCCAGGCGCCCGAACGCGCAGGCTTCCGCGCCCGCTTCCTGCTCGGCGTCAAGACTGCCCTCGGCTGCCCGCGCTACCGCCGCATCCTGCGCAACGTCTGCTCGGTGTTCTTCTCGACCATCGCCTTCGCCAGCCTGCTGCCGGTGTTCGTGCGCGAGGTGCTGCGCATGGACTCCGGCACCTACGGCACCCTGATGGGCTGCCTGGGCGGCGGTTGCGTGCTGGCCGCCTTCTTCCTGCCGCAAGTGCGGGTCCGCTTCGACAAGTCCGGCGTCCTGGCCGGCGCCCTCGCCGTGTACGGCCTGATGCTGCTGACCATGTCGCTCGCCAGCTCGCTGGCCCTGCTGGTGCCCATGATCCTGTGCGGCGGCATGGCCTGGTCGGCCACGGTCTCGACCCTGAACGCCGCGGCCCAGCTGTCCTTCCCGGCCGAGATCCGGGCCCGCACGCTGTCGATCTACCTGTTCGTCATGTCCGGCGGCTACGTGGGCGGCAGCATCGTCTGGGGCCAGGTGGCGGATGCCTGGGGCGTGCGCGCCGCACTCGGCGCTGCCGGGGTCTGCGTACTGGCAAATGCCCTCATCCTGGTGGCTGGAAGCCGGAAAAATCCCCTCTGATCGGCGCTTCAAGCCGCCTTGTTCAGGTGTAAAGTAGCTGGATTGCCATCACGATCCAGCCCATGCCCGTCGCCTCCGACATCCTGTCCGCTTTCCAGTTCGCGCCGTACTACGAGGTCGCCGTCGCCAGCCGGCGCGGCAGCGGTCCGCACCAAAGGCCCGAGAACCAGGACAACTTCGTCGTCATCGATGTCGCGGGCCAGGCCGTTCACCTGCTCGGCCAGGAACTGCGGCGCACCCGGCTGGCAGGCTGGCCCGCCGGCCATGGCCGGGTGGCGGTGCTGGACGGGATGGGCGGACATGGCCATGGGCGCGAGGCGGCCGAGGCGGTCGCCGCCGGCCTGCTGGGCATTCCTCCCTGCCGCACGGCGCCCGAACTGGGGCGCCACCTCGACGCCCTGCACGCCGGGCTGCAGCGCCACTTCGCCTGCGAGGCCGGCGCCCGTCCGGGCACCACCCTCACGATGCTGGAACTGCCTGCCGGCGCCCCGCCCCTGCTGTATCACGTGGGCGATTCGCGCCTGTACGAGATCGGCCCGCAGCAGGCCGTGCCGCTCACGGTGGACCACGTCCCCGCCACCGCAGCGGCCCTGGCCGGCCGCCTCGACGAGGATGCCTGGTGGCGCCAGGTCCATGGCGCCCATTCACCGCAGATCGCGCAGGCCTTCATCCTCGGGAATGCCTTCAGCAATCCGGCCCACCTGTCCGACCCGCTGTTCGCGCTCACGCCGCTGAACCTGCCGTCCTGGCTGAGCGCGCTGCCGGACCGGCGCATCCTGCCTGTGCGCGAGGATGCCGTCTACCTGCTGGCCACGGACGGCTTCTGGTCCTGCACCGAGCCGCGGCGCTTCGTCGAACGCTGGCCGGGACTGCTGGCCGGGGCGCCGGATGCCGCCGGCATGGTCGCAAGCCTGTTCGATGCGCTCGACAGCGCCCCGCCGGACGGGCTGCATGCCGACAACCTGACCGCGCTGGTGCTGCGTCCGCTGCGCCCGCAGGCCGAGGGCCATGCCGACGAGACCGCGCTGCCGGGCGAGGCCCTGGATTAAAAATTCCAAACAGAAAATAATGTTGCTAATCAATGAATGCGGCGCGCCGCTGGGCTGGAAAACAGCGTAAGCTTGCCATGTTGTCGAACGTAATCGAACCCGCCACCGCGCCATGAACCGCTGCCGCAATCCCGAGCATCCGCACTGCACCGTCTGGGTCGTGCCAGGCGAGCAAACCTGCGCGCACGGGCATGCCCAGCCAGCCGAGGCGGCGGCCTCCCCGCCCACGGTCGGCGGGCTGCCCCCGAGTTTCGACGTCATCAGCGCCTTGCGCGCCCAACGCTCGCCGGCAGCTGCCCCGCAATCCGCCCCGCCGCTACAGCGCCCGCAACTGCACATCAGCGGCTTCGACCCGCGCGCGGCCGGCGGCCGCCAGGCCATCAAGCTGGACTTGCGCGGCATGCCGATGGATTGCGCCGCCGAGGTGCGGATGCTGGTGCGTTCCGGCCTGCGCCTGCGCGACGGCGAAAGCTATCTGTTCCAGCGCACCTCGCGCGGCGACTGGCGGCCGGTATTCCTCGAATTTTCCTCGCGTGGACTGGAACACGGCCAGTACCGCATCGACATCGAGCTGCACAGCCGCCATCCGCAGCAGCCGGCGGCGGCGCGGACCTGGACCTGCTCGCCGGTGATCCTGGTCCCGCGCCCCGACGCCAGCCTGGGCGAGATCCACCAGACCTTCCTCGCCACCCATAAAAACGTGCGCGTGACTGCCGACGACGCCGGCATCGCCCGCGTGCAGGCGCCGGGCGGCGGCAGCCTCGACATCGACGTCACGGCGCGCAACGCGTCGATTGCCCAGCTCGACCTGCGCGATCCGCGCGACGGCGGCGGCAAGGTCGACCTGGGCATTTCCACCATCGCCTGGGACGAAGACCTGATCGAGATCGACGTGCCGGTCAGGCCGGGCATCCATCCCTGTCCGGCCGACAGCGCCTGCCTGGTGCATGCCGAACCCGATTCGAGCACCCAGCGCCACCTGCGCCTGTTTGCGCTCGACGAGTGCGTGCTGGGACGCTTCGAGGAATTCGAACCGGACGCCGACCTGCTGCTGGCACACTACGGCGAGCACGGCGAGGAGCGCGGCGGGCTGACGCGGCGCCTGTCCGGCCGCCACGCGCTGATCCGCCAGGGCCGGCATGGCTTCGAGATCGAGGACGTGTCGCGCTATGGCCTGCTGCTCGACGGCGTCTGGCCGGGCAAGCATGCGCCGGCGCCGCTGCGGCTCGGCATGCGGATTGCACTGACCGCCAGCATCCGCGGCGTGGTCGAGCTGGAAGTGACGGCCCTGCTGCCGCACGGCGTGGTCCTGCACCGTGTCGACGCGGGGGCGCGGGCCGAAGCCTTCTACCTCGTCGCGCCGGATACTGATCCCACGCGCGATCCCGGCCGGGCGGACATCGCCGCGCAGCCGCGCGCGGCCGGCATGCCGGTGCTGTTCCACCGCGAAGGCGGCTTCTGGCACCTCGATCCGGCCACCGGCATCGAGACCCCGCTGGCGCCGGGCGCCGGCATCGAGCGCCTGCACGGGCTTGGCCCGCAGCTGCGCTTTGCCGCCGAGCCCTATCCCGAATCGCGTCTCGAAACACGCACACCTACACCCCGCGCCGGCGAGCGCCGCCGCGGCTTGCCTGCTGGCCTGCCCGCTGCCTGGCTCGACGCCTGAACCGGCGTCAAGGCGTCAGGATCCGGGCGGGCGCAGCACCAGGAAAATCAGTGAAGCCCCCGCCAACAGCGCCGCCTGCAGCGCGAAGACGATGAACGGGATCTTGAGATGGTCTGGGATTTTCATGGCGCGTCCTTTCATGTGCTGGACATACCCACGTGTGGGATGACCACTGTACGCCGGCCCGATAGCGGGGTGCGCCACCTAGCCCCGCATCAAGTCCTTCTGACCGGACATCATAAATAAACATTTTCGTTTACTTATTGGCTGAGCTTCCTTACACTTCCGGCAATACCTCATTGCCAGGGATTTGTATGAAAAACGGTTTGCTCATCGGGAGCGCCTGTCTGCTCGCACTGCTGTCGACGATCGGCGCATCGCTGGCCTATCCGCTGCTGCCGCCGCTGTTCTCCGCCGCCGCGCCGGGCGCTCTGGCCAGCTTCCTCGGCCTGCCGCCCAAGCTGCTGTTCGGGATCGCGCTGATGGTCAACCCGGCCGGCATGCTGCTCGGGAGCGCCGTGCTAGGTTCCGTGTCGGATACTCTCGGACGCCGCCGCATCCTGCTGCTGACCACCCTCGGCGCCGCCGCCGGCCACCTGCTGACGGCCTACGCGCTGCTGATCCAGTCCTATCCGCTGCTGATCGCGGCGCGCTTCGGTACCGGTGTGCTGGAGGGGAACGGCGCCATCCTGCGCGCCCTGCTGGCCGAACGCCTCGACGGTCCGCTGCGCAAGCATGCCCTGTCCTGGCTGAACGGCTCCTCGCACCTGGGCTGGCTCGCCGGCCCCCTGTTGTCCGGCCTGAGCGCGGGCTACAGCATCACGCTGCCCTTCACCATCGCGACCGGCGGCCTGCTGCTGGGCGCCCTGCTCGCGATGCTGGTGCTGGAACCGGAAGCGGGCGGCAAGGCGGCAAGCGGCCGCCGCTGGTGGTCGCTGGCGCGCCAAGGCCATGCCTTCACCCTGCTGCGCCACGGACCGCTGCAGACCCTGTTCCTGATCCACCTCGCCTACTCCTGCGGCGTGGCCGGCTTCTACGAATTCTTCCCGCTGTGGCTGGTCGAGACCGGCGGCTACGACGCGGCCGGCATCGCCCTGGTGAACATGCTCATGTGCGGCACCATGACCGTCACCGCCCTGTTCGCAGGCCGCGCCCATGCGCTCGACGCGCGCCTGCGCGCCAGCTGCCACGCCGGCGCCGTGGCGCTCGCCCTGCTGTGCGTCGGGATCGGCAGCCTGCAGGTCGGCATGGCGGCCATCATCCTGTTCGGCCTGCCGCATGCCTTTTATAATGCGACCTTGCAGGCCTGGGCGGCCGAGCGTTTCGCCGGGCATGGCCAGGGCGCCGTCATGGGCCTGCTGTCCACCACCTTCTGCCTCGCCCACATCCTCATGGCTTTTGCCGGTGGGCTGCTGGCCCTGGTCGACACCCGGCTGGTGCTGGTTGCGGGCGGCCTGCTGGCGGCATGGGCGGCGCTCTCGATGCGGCGCTGGAGCCGCCAGGCTGCGCCGGCACATCAGGAATTCGCATAGGAAGCACCAATGAATACGGCTGAACAAACACTGCTGCTGCTGAAGACCCGGGGCGCGCAGTCCGCCCAGGCACTGGCCGACACCCTGCACCTGACCTCGATGGGCGTGCGGCGCCAGCTCGAAGCGGCCGAAGAGAAAGGCCTGGTCAGCCACGTCGACACCGCGGGCAAGGTGGGCCGCCCGGTGCGGCTCTGGCAGCTGACCGAACTCGGACACGCGCGCTTCCCCGACCGCCATGCGGCGCTCACGGTCGACCTGATCGCCCAGGTCCGGACCCTGTTCGGGGAAAGCGCCATCGACCGCCTGATCGACGCCCGCGAAGCGGCGAGCGAAACCGCCTACCGCGCCGCGGTCGATCCGGAAGCCCCGCTGGCGCAGCGGACCGCGGCGCTGGCCCTGATGCGCGACGCCGAAGGCTACATGGCCGAGACCCAGGTGGCGCCCGACGGCAGCGTGCTGCTGGTCGAGAACCATTGCCCGATCTGCGCCGCCGCGCGCAGCTGCCAGAACTTCTGCCGCTCGGAACTCGACGTGTTCCGGCGCGTGCTGGGCCCCGGCGTGCGGGTCGAGCGGGTCGAGCACCAGCTGGCCGGGGCGCGGCGCTGCGCCTACCGGATCGAACCGATCAGCTAATCGCGGCGCTCTTCGTGGCGCCATGCCGCCGGCCAGGCCGGCAGCGGGATGCGTTCGTCGTCGCCCGGCACCGGCACGAAGGCATTCGCTTCCCAGTCGCGCGCCGCCTGCTCGATGCGCTCGCGGCTGGAGGAGACGAAGTTCCAGAAGATGTAGCGGCGCCCGTCGAGCGGCGCGCCGCCCACCAGCACGAAGCGCGCGCCGGCGCTGGACGACACCCGGACCGGCGGGCCCGGCTCCAGCATCGCCATGGTGTTGGCCGGGATCGCCTCGCCGTCGACTTCGATGGCACCGATCGGCGCGTACACGGCGCTCTCCTCGGGCAGGCCGCCGAGCGCGATCGAGCCGCCCGGCGCCAGCTGCACGTCGAGGTAGAGGGTGTCGCTGAAGGTCGGCACCGGCGAGCTGCGGCCGAAGGCGCTGCCGACCAGCACGCGCACGGTGGCGCCCTCGAATTCGACTTCCGGAATGTCCTCTGCCCTGGTGTGCGAGAACGCGGCGGGCGCCTCTTCGTGCTCGTGCGGCAGCGCTGCCCACAGCTGCAGGCCATGGGTGCGGCGCACCCGCCCCAAGAGGTCTTCCGGCGTGCGCTCGGAATGGACGATGCCGCTGCCGGCCGTCATCCAGTTGATCGCCCCCGGTTCGATGCGCTGCTCGGTGCCGAGGCTGTCGCGGTGCATGATGGCGCCCTCGAACAGATAGGTGACCGTCGCCAGGCCGATGTGCGGATGCGGGCGCACGTCGTGGCGCGCGCCGGGCTGGGCCTCCACCGGCCCCATGTGGTCGAAGAACAGGAAGGGCCCGACCGACTGGCGCGCGGCCGCCGGCAGGATGCGCCGGACCGTGAAGCCGCCGCCGAGGTCCTTGTCATGCGATTTGAACAGGTGGGCAATGGGCATGGCGATTCCTCTGTGCTGGATGATGCGTTTTAGAGCGCCTAACAAAACCCCGAGGGCAAGGCGCATCGTCGAAGACAGTACGCCAGTACGGCGAGACGATGCAACGCAGCCATCGGGGGAATTGTTAGGCGCTCTTAATGTACACCATCCGCGCGCCTCACATCAGCTCACGCAGCACCCGAAAACCCACGATGTCGTTCGACAGCACGCTGGAAAAGCCGTTGCGCAGGGCCGAGCGCAGGTAGCGCGGGTTGTACAGCCAGCAGCCGCCGCGCAGGATGCGGCGGGCCGCGTCGCCGCCGGTTTCCCAGGCGCTGCCGTCCAGGGGCGCGCCCTCGTAGCTGTCGTGAACGACGTCCTGCACCCACTCCCACACGTTGCCGTGCATGTCGCACAGGCCCCAGGGATTGGGCGGGAACATGCCGCCCGGCGTGGTGCCGCCCCGGTAGGCGCCGCGCGGGCCGCCGTTGTAGCTGAAGCGGCCGTCGTAGTTGGCCTGCTCGGGGCTGATGGTGTCGCCGAAGCTGAAGGCCGTGCGGGTGCCGGCGCGGCAGGCATATTCCCATTCGGCTTCGCTCGGCAGGCGGTAGCGCTTGCCGGTGCCGGCCGACAGCCATGCCAGGTAGTTCTGGGCGTCGTGCCAGGTGACGCCCACCACAGGATGCGCGTCGGTCTGGGGGAAGCCCGGCGCCAGCCAGTCGACTTCGCCCTGCGGCTCCCAGCCGGTGGCCTGCACGAACTCGCGCCACTCGCCCACCGTGACCGGATAGCGCCCCAGCGCGAACGGGCGCTCGACGCCGATCCAGCGCTGCGGCGTCTCACGCTCCAGCCATTTCTGCTGGGCGCCGGACGCCATCGCGATCTTGCGCTCGTGTTCGTGGGAACCCATCTGGAAGCGTCCGGTCGGAATCAGCACCAGCGCGGGGCCGCTGCCTCCGCCTTCGAGGAAGGGATCGCACAGCACGCCGTCGCCATCGGCAACGGGGCTGCCCGGCGTCGGGATCAACTGCTGCAGCTCGGCGGCGCTGCGCGCCGCCTGCAGTTCGCGCGCGCGTTTCTGTTCGGCGAGGTAGGCCGCGGCCAGCCTGGCCTGGGCCGCCTTGCGCTGGGCCTCTTCCTGCGCCAGGCGCGCCTTGGCGGCTTCTTCCTCGCGTTTGGCCAGCAATTGCCGGCGCAGCGCTTCCTTGCGCGCCGCCCGCGATTCTTCCTGGGCGGCGCGTTCCAGGCGCTGCTGCTCGCGGCGCTGGCGGTCGATCACGGCCTTGGCCGCGGCCCGGGCCTGCTCCTCGGCCAGGCGCCGCGCCGCCAGCTCGCGTTCGCGGCGTTCCTGCTCGGCGCGCGCCAGCGCCTCTTGCGCCGCCAGCT
This sequence comes from Telluria sp. ZB4P36, assembly GCF_059685865.1. Lineage (NCBI taxonomy): Bacteria > Pseudomonadati > Pseudomonadota > Betaproteobacteria > Burkholderiales > Oxalobacteraceae > Telluria > Telluria sp. ZB4P36. The sequence goes on along the minus strand of NZ_JCASIE010000012.1, from coordinate 54,431 downwards.
CCTCGGGCGACGGGCCGGCGGCATTGCGCAAACCGTCCAGCAGCGCACGCACGCTCGCCGGGCGCGCCGCCGGATCGTGCGCAAAGCCCGCGCGCAGGGCTTGCCACTGGTGCGGCTTCAGCGCCTCCGGCGCCACGGCGGGATCCGGCGGTAGCGCACCGTCCAGCATCTGGTAGATCATCATCGCCACCGCATACACGTCCAGCGCCGGCGCCGGCTGCCCATGCGCACTGCCGGCTTCGGGTGCGCGGTAGCCGGCGGTGCCGGAACTGGCCGGCGCCTCCAGCACGGCGCCGCCGCTGCCGCCCGCACGGGCACGCGCCGCGATGCCGAAGTCGAGCAGCTTGACCTCGCCGCGCCTGGTGAGGAACACATTGCCCGGCTTGATGTCGCGGTGGACCAGGCCATGCTTGTCCCAGGCATAGTCGAGGGCGGCGGCCACCGGTTCGAGCAGGTCCAGCACGCGTTCGAAGGGCAAGCCTCCCTCGCGCGCCAGCAGGCTGTCGAGGTCTTCGCCATCGAGGCATTCCATGATGATGAAATAGCTCGTGGTGGCCGGGTCCTGGGCCCATTCGTAGACGCGCACGATGTTCTCATGGGCCAGGCGGCGCGCGCGCGTGGCTTCCTGGATCAGCAGTTTGGACTGCAGCGCCGATTGCGTCAGCTGCGGCGGCAGGATCTTCAGGGCCACCTGGGCGCTGTGGCCCAGTTCCGCCTGGGTGGCGAGGTCGGTCGCCTGCCAGACCTGGCCCATCCCGCCGTGGGCGATCAGGCGCTCGAGCCGGTAGCGCCGGTTCTGCGGGCCGAGTTCCTGCCCCGCCATCAGCCCGAGCTCGGTGCCGGGGCGCTCGCGCCGGGCCGGCGCCCCCTCCAGCTCCGCCGGAGGAGGCAGATAGGCCGCATCGAGGATCGCGTTCTTGCGCTCGTCGAACTCGGTCCGGCTCAGCAGGCCGTCCTCGTGCAGGGCACGCAATTCGCGGATCTTGTCGATGGCGGTCTGCATTGCTTGCATCAATGGGGCAAGGCCGCGCCGCAGGTGCCGCAGAACGCTTCGCCTGCGCGTGCCGGATGGCCGTGGGCGCAGGCGCGCACGGCCGCCCCAACGCCGGCGCCGAAGCGTGCCTGTGCTTCCAGCAGTGCGACCTGGTGGCGGCGGTCGCGGTCGACCTCGAGCTCGCGGCGTGATTGCTCTTCGCGCACCAGCAACAAGGCCTCCTGGGAGGTCAGCTTGCCTTCGCTCGCGAGCTTGGCGAGCGCGGCCAGCTGGTCGGCGTCCATGGTCGCGTGCACCCGGGTCTTCATGAAATCGTTCAGGGCGGCCGCGTTCGGCGCCGCCGCCAGCGCCAGCTTGGCGGTATCGTCCATCGCGGCGAAGGCTTCCAGGCGGCGCAGTTCCAGCGCATGGCGGCGCTCCTCGCCGTCGAGCTGCACGTCCTGCAGCGCCTGCGCCTGGCGCGCATCGAGTTCGATGGTGCGCAGCAGCTTGTCCTGCTGGGCCGCCGTGCGGGTGCTGTCGATGCGCTGGCGGGCCTGCTCATCTTCCCACTCCTGCAGGCGTTCGGCCTCGCGCCGGCGCGCCGCATTGGCCAGCGCCAGGCTCTGGTGGTGTGCCAGGTGTTCTTCCTCGTCGATCGCGCGGGCCCGGCGCGCGGCATCCGCTTCATCGGCGCGCAGGCGCGTGAGTTGCTCCTGCTTGCGCGCGCCATCCTCGATCAGGGCGGCCTGTTCGAGCTTGTAGCGGATCTGCTGCTGCAGCAGTCCCTGCGAGAAGCGCTGGCGTGCGATCGCCTGGCTCTGCCGGGCATCCTGCTGCGCCACTTCGAGCTCGCTGCGCATCCGGACCTGGGCCAGGGCACGCAGGTGTTTCCATTCCTGGGCTTCATCAAGGCGGCGTGCGCCCTTCTTGGCCAGTTCGTGCTCGAGTTCCGCCAGCACGTCGCCGGCGCCCCGTTCCAGCGCCTGCTTGCGCGAAGTGGCGTCGAGGATCCGGGCATACAGTTCGATCTGGCGCGCCCGCACCGCATGGGCGCGGTCGGCGCCCGTCAGTGAGAGCTCGGCGCGCGCGATGGCGTCGTCCTGGCGCAGTTCGCGTTCGCGCTGGCGCACGCGCGCAGCCTGTTCGGCGCGCCGCAGGCGCTGCCATTCCTCGGCGTCATACAGGTCGTCCAGGTGCTTCGCGTGCTCGACCTGCACGTGGCGCTCGTCGGCGGCCAGCCACAGGCTGCCGACCCTGGCGCGGTTGGCGTCGTACTTGTCGTGGCGCAGTTCGACCGTGTCCACCTTGACCACCGCCAGCCCGTACTCGGCCAGCAGCAGCCTGAGGCCGCCCTGCAGGCGCTCGTCCAGCTGCTCGCGCAGTGCGCGATTGCCTGCCATCTCGCGGATCGAACGTGCGCCGACGAATTCCTCGGCCAGCTGTCGCATCGGCGCCGCCAGGAGTTCGCGCAGTTCGTTCACGCCGATCGTGCCGGGCATGGTCATGAAATGGCGCGCAAAGGCCGGCACGTTCTCGATGCGCAGGCTGACCGCCAGGCGCACGCTGACCGCCAGCTGCTCGGACGTGAGAACCTCATCGAAGCGGAAGTCGACCGGCAGCGCGCCGGTGCGGGTGACGAGGATCTCGGCATGCTGGTCGCGCAGCAAGTGGTTCAGGCGGGTGAAGAAGCCCTCGATCTCGTACTCGCCCTGGGGCACTTCGGTGGCCTTGTCGCCCTGCAGGATGTAGGCGCGCGCCGTGGCCGGCACGCGCAGGGTCTTGACGAAGATGCCGGACAGTTCGCGCACCCCGAAGAACACGGCCAGTTCGTCCGGGCCGGCGACCCAGCGGTTCTCGCGCAGCACCGGCCGGTTGCGCGGCGCGCCGAGGATGAGGCCGCAGCCGGCGCAATAGCGCGCATCGCCCCCCTGCTTGCGCTCGCAGCGCGGGCAGCTGGCGCCTTTCACTCCGAACATCTGGAACATCGTCGACTCCGTTTCATTCCGTGCAACAAACTGCCCATCGATTCTAGCAAACCGGGGCGCGATTCAAATGATCCCGATCCTGTCCACGCAGGCCAGGCTGGCCCCGCGTGCCTTCAGGTCCTCGCGCCAGCCCGGCGGCAGCAGCGCCTCCCAGGCGCGCGGCACCAGGATGCGGTCGCCCGGCGCGGCTTCGCGCCCGAGCAGCGCGCACTTCGCCTCGCTGCCCTCGACCGTCTCGACCCGCCCCGCATGCCAGGCCGTGGACTGGCCGGTGGCCAGCACCCGCCCGCGCGCCAGGAACTCGCGCCCGCGCGCCATGCGGTCGGCCATCACCAGGGCCAGCTCGAAGGAGCCGCCCTGGAAGCGCGCCTCGCCGAAACGCACCGTGCTGCGCCACTGTCCCAGGCCGCGGCCGTCGAAATGGCGCGCCGCGCCCAAGACCGCGCGCACCCGTGCCTGCAGGGCGGCATCGACGCCGGGGGCCGCGATGCTGGCCTCCTCGTCGCCTTCATGCGGCGCGGGACGCACGCTGACCTCGACCCAGCACAGGGTGTCGCCGGCGCCGCCGCTGACCAGCGGGAACCAGGCGCGCGCCGCCGACACCGCGGCCGCCGGATCCGGGTGCCCGGTCAGGGCGCCCAGGTGCGGCAGGCCGTCTGCGCCGCCGGCCAGCACGCCGACCGGCACCTGGCCCAGCCCATGGCCGTCGATGCGGCCGAGCTGCCAGGCGTCGGACCAACCATTCGCCACGACCGGACGCTGCGGCTGCCAGACGCCCCGCACCATGCGGTCGGCCAGCACGCAGGCCAGTTCCCAATCGCGGCTGTCCGCAAGGGGGGCACGGTCGAGGCCCAGTACCACCTGGTCGCGGCTGTCGAGGCGCGGCTCGGTATGACGCGCCAGCCGCACCACTTCCTGCATGCGCTGGGCCAGCGCCGGCGCATCCGGCACGCTGCACTTGACGTCGGCGCGGCCCGCACGCGGACGCAGGCTGGCGGTGACGCTCAGGAAGGAGCCGTCCGGGGCGATGCTGCGGACGGTGACGGCGGCTGCGTTCATGCGCCCTCCCCGTAGACTTCACGCCGCGCGGCGCAGTCGCATTCGAGGTTGGCGACGATGCGGTCGAGCTCTTCCAGCAGCGCCGGCACCGCCACGGCTTCGCTCAGCTTCATGCGCGCCAGCAGGGCCCAGGCTTCATCGAGCGCGGCGGCGGCGCGGCGGCTGTGGCGGGCGCGGCGCAGCTGCTCGCATCCCGCCAGCGGCAGGCCGGGCGCGGCCAGCGCCAGCGCGGGCATGGTTCCCACCGACAGGCTGACCAGGTCGAGCCGGCGCAGCAGTTCCTGGTGGCGGCGGAAGCTCGCGCAATCGGCCGGCAGCACGGCCAGGCGCAGGCCGCACATCAGGCCGGGCAGTTCCAGGAACAGGCGGCGCAGCGCCTTCGCATCCTCGCGGGCGGGGTCGAAGGCTTCCTTGGGCGGCGGCAGCACCGAAGCGGCGGCGGGCTGCAGCGCGAGCCGCGCCGCCAGCAGCGCCGCCAGGTCGCGCGCCGCGCCCAGGTCGACCGGCACGCAGTCGTCGACCATCACGCCGAAGCGCGTGTACAGCAGCTGGTTGAAACCGGTGCGGAAGGCATTCCACTCCTCGAAGCTGGTGCAGGGCGGGAGGTCCAGGTTGCCCTGGGCCAATTCGCGCTGCAGGGCCGACTGCAGCGCGTCGATGAAAGCGTCCAGCGCCAGCTGCGCTTCCGCTTCGCTGGCGAGGAACAGGTCGAAGCGCTGATGGGTTTCGCGCGGGTCCGGCGTATCGATGGCGATGCTCACGCGCAGGCCGATTTCCGGCGCGGCGGCGAAGGGCGTCAGCTCGCAGCCATACGGCCCCGGGTGCACGCACCAGGCGGTCTCGCCGTCGACCGGCGCGAGGCGCGCGCCTTCGCTCAGGCGCCGGGTACGCCCTTCCCGGTTGGCCAGCACGGCGAAGCAGCCGGCCGGCACCGTGCAGCCCTTCGCCAGCGGCAGCGCGATGAAGCGCGCGCCCAGGCCGGTGAGATCGGGGGCTGGCTGGCGGAAGGGCCGTGTGAACAGGTTCAGCATGCTAGTTCCGGGCCGGCTCCACGGTGAATACCGCGCCGTGCTGCTGGAAATGGCGGGCCGGCGCCTCCGCGAAAGGCCAGGGGCCTTCGCATTCGCCGTCGCCGTCGAGCACTCCTTCGAGCACGGTGGCGCCGGCGCCGTCCAGTACGCGCAGCAGCTGCCCGCCGTGCAGCAGGCCGGCGGCGAACGGCGACTGCGGATCGAGCTGCAGGATAACCCGGCCCTCGACCACGTGCAGGCGCCAGGCGCCATCGTCGGTCACCAGGGTCTCGAAGCCCGTGCCGCCGTCGGCCGCGCGCAGCATGCCGCGGCTGCCCTTCCAGCTGCGTGGCGCCGCTTGCGCACGGCGCGCCTCGGCCAGCGTGCGCAGGCGGCGCGCAGTCAGGGGCGATGCCTGCAACGCGGCCCGCTCGCCGTCCGTCAGCGGACGGCTGCCGTCGAGCGCCGCCAGCAGCACGGCATCGTCCAGCATCAGCCGGTCGCCTTCGACCCGGCGTCCCGCCAGCAGCTGCGCTTGCAACTTGCGGTCCAGTTCCGTCATGTCCATCACGTATCCTCCTTGGTGCCGGCCGCCACGCCCAGTCCGCAGCGCATCCTGCCTATGGCGGCGTCGCGCCGCTTGCGCAGGGTCGGCAGCGAGACCCCGTCCAGCAGCGCGAGTTGCTGCATGGTCGGCAGTTCGCCGCTGGCCGGGTCCAGCCATTCGGACGGGTAGCTGTCCTCGAAAGGCCCGAGCAGCTTCAGGTAGACCGCCAGCCGCACCGGCAGCGAATCGCCCGCCATCATCCGCAGCGCCCAGCTGCCGGTTTCCTGGGCCGCCGCCGCTTCCTGAAGGTAGCGGGGGGACAGTGAAACACGCTGGGCCAAGGCCTCGTCCAGCAGCGGCACGGGCTCCGGCTCCGATGCGTCCTGTTCGTCCGCCGCGGCAAGGTCGAGTTCATCCTGGCGGGCTTCGAGGATGCGGTCCGGGCCCGGCGTGCTCGCCTCTTCCGATTCGCCGAGCACGCGCCAGTAGTCGTCCAGCCAGGCGCCGGCGTCGTGCGCATCCTGCAGCCAATCGCGGTCGCCGTTGGCCGACAGGGCTTCGTATTCCCCGATCTCGCGCAGCATCGCGCCGATCCTGGCCGGATTGTCCTTCAGGCTGGCGAAGCGCTTGGAACGGGTGTGCAGCGGCCCGGCCGCGCCCGTTAACTGTTCCAGCGTCGCGCTCCAGCGCAGGATCCACTCGGGGCGGCAGTCGGCGATGCTGCGCAACTGGCGCGCCTCGATCGGTTCGGCGTCCAGCACGCGCCCGAGGATCGCCCCCACCTGCGCGCGGTGCTCGCGCCAGGCCGCGAACAGGCGCGCCAGCTCGCCGTAGGCGGTGTCGAGCATGCGGTAGGCATACATCCGGTTCGGGCTGCAGGGACGGCCGCAGGCGGCCTGGTAGTTGTCGCTGTCCACCTTGTCGCGCAGGACGGCGAACAGGTCGTTGAATTTCTTGCGCAGCAGCGCGTCGCCGCCGGGCAGGGTCCAGAACGCCCCCATGCGCGCGTGCTCGCCGGCCAGCGCCGTGCACAGGGCGGCCCAGTCGGCCGGCCGCGCCTGCAGTTCGAGCAGCAGGCTCAGGGCCAGCTCGCGCACGCTGTCGCCGTAGCTGTTGCCGGGCAGCTCGCCACGGCCGCCGCCGGCCTGCAGCAGCTGCGCCATCGCCTCCACGTAGTCCGCCAGCAGTGCGTCGGCCTGCGGCCCGGCCAGCCGGGCAGGGTCGATGCGGGCGAGCGCCTGCAGCGAGCACTGACCCAGCAACTTGCGGACCTGCTCCCAACCGTGCTCCTGGTACCGGGTTCCCGGCAAACGCATACCTTCCTCATCCTCGATGGCCATCCGCCCGGGGCGGATTGTCAACAGATGATGCCATACAAACACAAAAACGAGGCGCGCAGATGAGGCTCAATCCCCCTTCTGTTCAGGGGACCGGGCCTGTCCGGAATCTTGCATGGAGCGCAACAAGGCGGCGATGACCGGCGCGGCATGGGCGCCCCCGGTCAGGCGCGACTGGCTGACGAAGGCGGCGAAGGCGAGCCGGCGCGTCTGCCCCGGCAGGCTGCCCGGCTCCAGCCAGCCCATGAACCAGACCGTCGCCATGCCGTCCTCGCCGGTCGGCGCCGTGCCGGTCTTGCCGAACAGGCCGGGACGCAGGCGGTCGAACTCCCTGCCGCGGAAGGCGGATGCCGCGGTGCCGCCATCGACCACGCCCTTCATGCCGGCGCGCACCCGGTCGAGCCGCACGCCCAGGCCGGGGCCCGGCTGCACGGCCGCATCGCGCCCGTCCAGTTCGAGCAGCAGGCGCGGCGTCACGGTCCGGCCCTGCCCGACCGCTGCCGCGACCAGCGCCATCTGCAGCGGGGTCGCCTGCATGCGCAGGCCGATCGCCATCTGGCGCACCTCGTGGCGGCTTGAAATCGGGTCCAGCAGCGAGGGGCTGGCCTGCAGTGCGTCCCAGGCCGACCAGCGGAAGTCCTGCGGCAGCAGGCCGCCGTCGAGGCGCAGCGGCGTACCGAAGCCGAGGCGGCGCGCCATGCCGGCCACCGGACGCAGCGCATCCAGCGCGCCGGGCTCGAGCTCGCGTACGCCGGGAGCGCCGCCTTGCGGGCGGCCGCCCAGGCTGCGGTCGCCCAGCTCGGCGGTCCAGGCGAACCAGGTGTTCACGCTGTGGCTCATCGCCTGCGCCAGGCCCAGGCGGCCTTCGACGGCGCGGGCGCCGGCCAGCTGTTCGCGGAAGTTGGTGATGCGGGCGCCACCCTCGAGCGGATAGGCCGGGGCGCCGGTGCGGAAGCCATAGCCGGCATTGCGCGCCATGGCGTCGATCTCCGCCAGCGGCATGCCCTGCAACAGGCGTTCGAAGCGGGCGTCGCCGCGCGCCGCCGCTTCCAGCCCGAGGGCGGTGACCACCTTGAAGGTCGAGCCGGCGGCGCGCTGCGCCCCGCCGTCGTGCTGCAAGGCCGGCAGGCGCAAGGGACTGCGGGCCGGATCGGCACGGTCGAAATCGCGCACTTCGGCCCAGCGCCCGGCCTCGACCACCCCCATGCCGCCGCCGGCGGCCGCCAGCACGTCGCCATTGCCGGCGTCGAGCACCACCAGGCCGGCCTGCCGCCCGGCCGCCACGGCCCGCGCGCCGCTGCAGGCTTTGCCGTCCCAACTCCCTTCGCGCAGGCCGACGCAATCGAGGGCCGCCTGCGCCGCCGCCTGCAGGCCCAGGTCCAGGCTCAGGCGGGCCGTGTGGCTGCTTCCCGGCAGCCGCGCCAGCATGCCGGCGACGCTAGCCCCATGCTCGCGGTGCACGCCCAGCAGCGTTCCGAGGCCGGCCGCCTGGGCCGCGCTGCTTACCCTGCCATCGGTCCACAGGGCTGTGCCATCGCGCGCGCCGAGACTGACCTCGGCCAATGCCGTGCGTGGCGCGCCGTCCGCCGCCGGCAGCGCGTGCCAGGCCAGGCGCCCGCCCTCGGCGCGCAGGTGGCGGTAGGCGGCATCCGCACTGCCGGCCAGGCGCGCCAGGTCGAGCGGTTCGAGCTCGAGCACGATGCGGCGCGCGCCCGGCAGCGGCTCCAGCAGCACGCGCTGGACGGCGCCGGGATCGGGGCAGGCGCGCCCGTCGCAGGCATCGACGACGCTTGCCGTGGCGCCTGCAACCCGGCGCAGGCGCCCGGCCAGCAGCAGCTCGCTGCGTTCCGGGCGGTCCAGCACCAGCACCGCGCCGGCGGCCTGGCCGCCGCCGTCCCAGGCGCCGATGCGGCGCCATGGCGCCCAGCCTTCCGGCAGGCGCGCGAACAGGCGCATCGCCCCCACCGGCAAGCCGTCGTCCTGCGCCACCGGCACGCCGCCGACGCTGGCCTGCCATGCCGTATTGCTGCCCGGCCGCTGGCGCCAGGCCAGCAGCCTGCGTTCGCTGTTGAAGACCCGCAGCTGCTCGCGCACGAAGGCGCCGTCGGCGCGGTAATAAAGGCGCTCGAGCAGCTCGCGGCCATCATCGTCGAGGCGCAGCTGTTCCCAGCCGGGCAGCGGCGCGCGCCGGTCCGGCCCTGCGGCGAGCCAGGCGGCCAGGTCGCGCGGCGCCAGCTCGGCCAGGCCGTTGCGGCCCAGGCGTACCAGTCCGCGCGCCTGCAGTTGTTCGAACAGCAGGGCGTCTTCCAGGCCGCGCGGCCGGGCCGCCGGCACCTGGTAGTCGCCCGCTGCCAGCGTGAGCGCCGGCAGGGCCACGCCGTCCCCGAAAGCCTGCACCAGGCCCACCCCGGCCACGCCCGCGACCGCGCGCTGGAGCAGCAGTTCGCCGGCCTGCGGACAGGTGCTGCTCGCGCGCCGCGTGAACCTGAGCGCCCCGTCCTGCCATACCAGCCAGCCGGAGCTGCCCAGCAGGCCTTCGCCGCGCACGCCGCGCGTGACCACGCCCTGGCCGGCGTCACTGATCCACGCCGCCCTGCCCGCGCCGGCGTTCCAGCCGAGCCGCAGGGCTTCCCGTGCATCACCGCGCAGTTCCATGCGCGGCATGGCGGAACCCGGCGCGGCCATCAGCGGGTTGCGCGGCGCCGCGCCGGCCAGCTCGGCGAAGGGATAGCCGATCCGCAGCGGCAGCAGGCGCGGGCGCTGACGATCGGCCAATTGCGTGCACAGGTCGATCCGCAGCGGCGCCTCCAGGCGCATGCCGGAAGCCACCAACAGCGCAGCCGCGCCGTGCCGGACCAGCGCGATGCCGGGCTCGCGCGCCACGCGCATGCTCACGCCGCCGAGCAGCGGCTGAAGCCTGGACAGCACGGCGTGGCCGGACGGTGCGGCGCCGCCGGCCGCCGACAGCGAACGCGCCGCCAGCGCCAGCACCACGGCGCCCAGCAGCGCTGCGGCGCAGCCCAGCAGCAGCCAGGGATCGAGGGCCGGCCGCTGCGCAGGCGCTGGGCGCGCACCGGCGCGCAGGTTGCGCGCACGCCGCCGCGCGGTGCTGCCGGCGGCGATGAAACCCATCAGTGAGGCGAGTGTCGCTGTCATCGGTCTGCCTGGTTGGCGCGGCCCGGCCAGGCCGCTTCGCGGATGACTAGCGGGGGGCGGCTGAAACCCATCCATGCACCTCAGGCGCGTGCAGCTTCGCACGGGCTTTTCGACAGGTCGTCCCGCGTTTTCCGCGTCTCGTCGCAATCGGCTCGCGCCAAGGAATGCCCTGGCCTACAGTGCACACATCGACCACCCACCCGCAAGGAGAAATACCATGAACGTCATGAAACATATGGAAGCCGTGTTCGTCGTCGCGATGAGCCTCGCCGTCTCGGGCAGCTACCTGATGGATGCCATCCCGGAAGCCCAGGCCCGCACCTACAGCGCCGACGCCGCCATGGTCGCCAGCGGCGACCGGATGGCCACCGTGACGGTCAGCGCCAAGCGCCTGTCGGCCGAAGAAAAGCAGGCCACCGGGGCGCGCGGATGAGTGCCGCAGGCCTGCCCGTTGTCGCCCCGGCGCGACAGCGGGCGGCCCGTGGCGCCGCGATATGTTTCAGCCCGCTGCGCCGCGCGCCGCCCCATCTGTTTCAGTTGTAAGCATCTGCTTCAGTGCTCCCTCCCGCCGTCCGCCGGCGATATAGTGGGTCATCCGTTTTTGGATCTGGAGACCCGACATGAAACGCACGCTTACCTTCGCTGCCCTGATCGCCCTTGGCGCCGCCTTCGCGCCGACACAGGCCATGGCGCAGACCGATTTCCAACTCTACATCGGCTCGGCCCCGCCGGCGCCCATCTATGAACACGTGCCGGGCCCGCGCCACGGCCATGTCTGGTCCCCGGGTTACTGGGAATGGCGCGGCCACCGCCACGCCTGGGTGCCGGGTCACTGGGTCTCCGCCCGCCCGGGGTATGTATATGCCCCGCCGCGCTGGCACCAGCGCCAGAACGGCTGGTACATGGAGCCGGGGCGCTGGGACCGTGACCGCGACGGCATCCCCGACCGCTACGAGCGCCGCGGCTATGCCCCGGTGTACGCGGGCGGCTACCGTGACGGCCGCGATTACTACCGCGACGGCCGCGGATATGGGTATGGCTACCACCGCGACCGCGACCGCGACGGCATGCCCGACCGCTACGAGCGTGGCGGCCGCCGCGACACCGACCGCGACGGCGTGCCGAACCGCTACGATCGCGACCTGGACAACGACGGTGTCCCCAACCGCTACGACCGCGACGTCGACGGCGACCGGGTACCGAACCGCTACGACAGCCGGCCGGAGAATCCTTACCGCCGCTGATCGCCTGTAGCAACGGTCCAACAACGGGAACGGATTCACGTACGACGTGAATCCGTTTTTTATTATGGCTCTCCACCTTGACCAAGTCTATGCGACCGAGCCGCCACTGCAGGACTTCGAGCGTTTCGCCAGCCTGATCGCTCCAGCTTGGATCGACGCTGCCTTGAGCCACGGAGTACGACATGCCGCCGATCGACGGACGGCGGCTGGCACCGCGGCGCTCTTGGGCGACAAGCCCTCCCACTCCTGGCGTCCCTTGCGATTTCTGCCAGGTCTTCCATGCCCATCGAGCGGCCCTGAAAGGAGATGGTCTTGCCAGCGAGGATGGCTTGCTCGGCCTCGAGGTACTTGGCGAGCATTTGTACTGATGTAGTGAATTATTAGTCAATAAGTTGACCAGCATAATTACGCGGAACTTTGTCAGGCCATCGTTCGTCAACTTGCTCCTTCCCTTCACAGAATCGTTTAGAGACTACCTCAAGTGTTTTTTCATTTCTGCATTGCCACATTGTCACGTTGCGATGTTTAAATTCATCCCACTGGAAGCTCTCGTTCTGCGCTTTCAACCGCGGAGTCAGATTCGGCATTGTTCCCACAGTCGATGGCAATTCTCCTGACATGTGACTTTTTTGTTCTACTGCCTGCTGCGCTAGTACCAGGGGGGATAATACAAATAACAAAAGAAGACTTAGGTAATTTCGCATGAGGCCTCCTACAATTCGATTGTCAACGACTACTGTAAGTTACAGTGGCAATGGGGGCAACGTTGGTGTACCAACAACATCGATTAGCTTGTCTGAGTATTCGTGAACTGTATCATGCATCGCTCCATGATCTGAAGCGTCATTAAAGTACGCAAACTCACCTTCTGGGTCACCAATGACAATCGAAGGATTGTTGATGACAGGATGTACTGGATAACTAGCATCGTTCTTTAGCGGTGGATAAGTTGAAGGGATAATTGAAATCCCCCCGACATCCGACGGAGGAGCCCCCGTTCCGCCGCTTGTCGATCCACTACCACCTGATCCCCATCCGAGATTTGGCGGAGCAGAGCTTTGTTGATAAGTCCAACCTTCTGAGACCGTATCATCTAGGTTCGTTTGGACCCATCTTCCAGTAGTAGAGTTAGTGTGCAACGTTGGAGATGCTGTTATTAGCGTACCTTTTTCTGCAGTGTAATCTTTGCGTGGAGGCTCCCCCAATTCATGTGCGGCGGCATGTTCTTGAGGTAGAACCGCAGTATCACTACGGTCGCCCAAAATATTGCCTTTAACATGATAAATCTCGTGAAGCAGACCCAACGCGGCTGATTGAGCCCCCACCGAATTATCGGCAGAAATAACTATTAATGCCTCTTTCGGATTCCAATATATCTGGTGGTTACCGGCTCCGTCGCGGAACATGTGTGTCGGACCTGTTGTTACGAAAACGTTAAATGTTTGACTGTTCAGCGCGGCCGCGGCTGTAGGACTTTGTATTAAATAATTAACAGCAATAGCAACATTAATTAAGTCTGCAGATGTTGGTGAACCATTAACAACGATTGGCACTTTTACTCCGTAGATTAGGAACGCTCTGACTCATCCGCCAGGCATTCCACTCTACAACCAAAATTTTCGACCAATCCTTCCTAATTGTCACAGAAAACAATATTACTTTTTCACAATATGGCCGACTTGCCAATCTCCCTTGATGAATCGATAAAATTGTGAGCGGCTGATGTTGTACTCACGCTACTGGACCAATCGTCGGACGCGAATCTATTGCCCGCACTCCTGTTTTGTACAGCGCCGGCGGTGCAGCCGGTGCCGGCGGTTTGTGCTGCGCCGGTGGTGGGCCTCACCGGCTCGGTTGCGGCTGCAGCCTGCTGGCTGAAGAGGTCGCCGATCAACCCGAGCCTCGCCTGCCATTTGCGCAAAATACTCGTCCGTCGACTCCTTCGAGAAATGCATGTAGCCGGGTCCCGGCTTGGTGATCTGGAGACGGCCATAGATCAGGTCCTTGGCCAGGTTGGTACCAACCTGCCATAGGAACAGGCCGCGCTTCTTGGTCTTGCCGCGCCAGTCGATGTCGACCTTCGACGCCGTCCTTGATGTGCTTCTCACGGCCCGAGCGCCCCTTGACCGAAAAAAAATTCTTCCGGCCCAGCGCGGCGTGCTTGTGCACGAAGGCGTAGACCGCCTGGGTGTAGTACGCGTAGATGGCAGCCGTTGGCCGCCCGCGTGCGTGAAGTCCACCTCAAACAGGTACTCGGCAACGTCCTCCCACACCTGGTCCTCGCTCGGTTTGCCGTAGAGATTGCGGCGGTCAATCTTCCAGGTCTCGCATCCACGCCCATAGCCGCGCACCATCACTTCGATCCGGTTGTCCTGGGTATCGCAGCCGACCAGCAGCCGCGCGCATCCCGTCCGCACGGGGCCCAGCTTGTAGGGCTCGTCACGCTCCTTCAGCTGCTCGGCGTCGAGCGAGAATTCCTGAAGCTTCGGCGTCGAGCAGGTGATGATCTTCGGGAAGGTCGCGTCTTCCAGCTGCTTGGCTGCCAGCACGTCCGGGAGCCTTCCTTCTCGACGTCGCGGTCGAGCGCGTCCAGCTCGTCCGGCGGGGCGACGTCGACCGGGATCCGGCGCTTAGGCGCGCGGTGTGCCGCCGCGGATGTGCAACAGACAGCCGAGAAATTTCTTCTGCGCGAGCAAAAGGCCCACAGTGGCGAAGCTTCCGCTGCCTTTTTTGCTATCCTTGCGCCCATGCCAGACCACGACGTCCTGTTCGCCGCCGCCTTCAAGGGAGAACTCGCCACCAGCCGCAAGCTCGCCGCCCGCACCGGGATGCCGGAAAGCGAAGCGCTGCATGCCACCCTGACCCAACGCGCCGGCGTCGCCGGGCTGGAGCAATTGCTGGCGGCGCGCGCCGCCGAGCGCCTGCGCAGCGAACACGGCGCCGCCGCACGCCGCGCCCAAGCCGCGGCGGCGCTGGCCCGGCGCAATGCGGGCCCGGCCGTCGCGCCCGCCTGGCGCGCCTGGTTCGACGGCTCGGCCCACCCTAATCCCGGCCGCTGTGGCATCGGTGCGGTCCTTGAGGGCCCCGGCGGCCTGCGCATCGAACTGTCGCGGGCCGCCGGCTACGGCAACAGCAGCGAAGCCGAATACCTGGCCCTGATCGCCGTCCTCGAAACGGCGCTCGAACATGGCGCGGACACGCTCGTGGTCCATGGCGACAGCCAGGTCGTGATCGACGACGTCAACGCGCCCGACAGCGCCAGCGCCTTGGCGCTGCGCGCCTACCGCGCGCGGGCGCGCGCCCTGCTCGGCCGCTTGCCCGGCGCCGGCCTGCGCTGGATACCCCGCCACAAGAACAGCCAGGCGGACGCGCTGTCGCAGCGCGCCGTGCCGCTCCCTGCCACCGATGACCCCCATGAATCCGACCGACGATCCACCCAAGACTGACCTCGCCACCTGGCGCCCGCGTTTTGCCGCCATGGCCGCCGGCGCCAGCGGCGGCGACGGCGCCCACGACAGCGCCCATCTCGAACGGGTCTGGCGCAATGCCCGGGCCTTGCTGGCGCAGCATCCGGAAGCCGACGCCCTGGTGGTGATGGCGGCCTGCTACCTGCACGACCTGGTCAACCTGCCGAAGAACGACCCGGACCGCAACCAGGCCTCGCGCCGCTCGGCGCAGCTGGCGCGCCACCAGCTGGCGTGGATGAACTTCCCGCCCGAGCGCCTGGACGCGGTGGCGCACGCCATCGAGGCGCACAGCTTCTCGGCGAATATCCCGGCCGAGTCGCTGGAGGCGAAGATCGTGCAGGACGCCGACCGCCTCGACGGTCTCGGCGCCGTCGGCCTGGCGCGCATGTTTTATATTGCCGGCCGCATGGGCAGCGGCCTCGCGCATCCGGACGACCCGCTGGGACTGGCACGCGAATTCGACGACCGCAGCTACGCGCTCGACCACATCATGGTCAAGCTGGCGAAGCTGCCGGAGATGATGCAGACCGAAGGGGGCCGCGCGCTGGCCGGCGAGCGCCTGGCGCGCCTGCTGGCCTTCCGCGCGGAGTTTGCCGCCGAGAGCGGCGTATCCGACGTTGCGGCATCCGACTAACGCTTGCTCAATGTTAAGATTGCCAGACCTCAGCCCTCCGAGACACCCATGACCAGTCCGACCGCGCCGAAGTCCGATACCACGAAGACCACTCCGGGGAACCTCAACTTCGTCCTGGTCTGCATCTTCATCGACATGCTCGGCATCGGGCTGATCGTCCCGGTGATGCCCCTGCTGGTCGGGCAATTCGTGCCGGCCCGCGACGACCAGGCCCTGTGGTTCGGCGTGCTGGCCGCCACCTTCGGCGTGCTGCAGTTCCTGTTCATGCCGGCGCTGGGCGCACTCAGCGACCGCGTCGGGCGCCGCCCGGTGCTGCTGTATTCGATGGCGGGCATGTGCATCAACTTCCTCGTCACCGCCTGGTCGCCATCCCTGTTCTGGCTGTTCGTCGGGCGCATCATCGGCGGCATGTCCTCGGCCAGCATGTCGGTGGCCTCCGCCTACGCCTCGGATATCTCGACCAGGGAAAACCGCGCCAGGAGCTTCGGCAAGATCGGCGCCGCCTTCGGCCTCGGCTTCATCTTCGGCCCCATGCTGGGCGGCCTGCTGGGCAACGAGGACCTGCGCCTGCCCTTCTACGTGGCCGCCCTGCTCGGCGCCGCCAACCTGGTCTACGGTTATTTCATGGTGCCGGAATCGCTCGCGCCGGGCCAGCGCCCGCCCTTTGCCTGGGCGCGCCTGAATCCGCTCGGCGCCCTGCTGCGCCTGGTGCGCCGCAAGGAGATCCGCGGCCTGGTGCTCGTGATCACCCTGGTGACCTTCGGCCAGATGATGCTGCAGTCCACCTGGGTGCTTTACACCACCTTCCGCTTCGACTGGACGCCGCGCGACAACGGCATCGCCATGTTCTGCGTCGGGCTGGTGTCGGCGGTGGTGCAGGCAGGCCTGCTGGCGGTGCTGATCCGGCGCTTCGGTGAAGTCCGCCTGGCGCTGATGGGGATCGCCTCGGGCGCCTTCGCCTTCCTCGGCTACGGCCTGGCGACGCAAGGCTGGATGATGTATGCCCTGATCCTCTGCAACGTGCTGGCCTTCGCCGCCACCCCGGCGCTGCAGGCGATCGTGTCCAAGGCTTCCCCGGCCGACCAGCAGGGTGAGCTCATGGGTTCGCTGCAGTCGATCAGCAGCCTGGGCGTGATCATCACCCCGCTGCTCGGCACCGCCATCCTGGCCACCGTCAGCCACCTGCCGCCGGGCGACTGGCGCATCGGCAGCCATTTCCTGCTGTGCGCCGCGCTGCAGGCGCTGGCGGTCCTGGTGGCCTGGCATTACTTCCGCACCCACCGGGTACACGACACCCACGCCCGGGAGCAGAGCGAAAAGATGCGCGCCTGATGCCGGCAAGCGTCCTGGCGGCCGCGCCGGGCGTGCGCCGTTCGGGAGCGCCGGCGGCGTACACGGCCCGGCTGTTGGTTCTCAGCGGCGTGGGCGTGACGCTGGCATGCCGCAAGCGATTGCGCGGCACCCTGGTCCCTACCTGCGCGCCAGGCCGCTGCTTGCCCTCGGCCGCGGCGCCGCGCGAAACCTCGATCGTGTTCGCGGGCGGCGCGGCACTGCTGCGCCTGAGCTAGAACTTCATTTCCAGGGTCGTGCGCAGCTTGATGCCGCCGGGGTAGTCCCAGCGCCGCTTTTCCAGCCCGCCGACAGGGTCGAAGTAGCTCGGCTCGAAGGCGCTGTCCTCGCCCAGCAGGTTGGACAGGGCAAGCCGCAAGACCAGTTTCGGATTGAAGGTCCAGGCCGCGTAGGCGTCCAGGTCGGTCCGGGCGGTGCGGTAGAAACCTC
Source organism: Telluria sp. ZB4P36 (assembly GCF_059685865.1). NCBI lineage: Bacteria > Pseudomonadati > Pseudomonadota > Betaproteobacteria > Burkholderiales > Oxalobacteraceae > Telluria > Telluria sp. ZB4P36. Next base: position 37,237 of record NZ_JCASIE010000012.1, on the reverse strand, counting down.
GGTTGGCCGCCACCTGCACATAGCCGCCGCGCCGGTGCGCCACGCTGGCGCCCGCCGCCAGCGCCCCGGATTTGTAGTCGGCGCCGAGGTTGGCCGTGAGCGGGATTTGCTGTTCCATCCGGTTGTGCGGGCCGGGCACCGATTCCACCTGCGACCAGTTGCGGCTGACGCTGGCGCGCAGGTCGACGGCCGGCGCCCCGGCGTACAGCGCCTTGAGCGGGAACTTGGTCTCGATCTCGAGGCTGCGCATGAGGGCGCGGTCGTCGTTGACGGGCGTGAAGATCCAGCGCAGTCCGTCGAAATAGATGCGGTTGCTGGTGTAGTCGTCGATGCGGCGCAGCGCGCCGCTCACCGAGACCATCGCGCCTTCGGCCCAGTAGTGCTCATAGGCCGCGTCGATGCCCCATGCCAGTTCCGGCTTCAGGTTCGGGTTGCCCTGGTAATCAGCCTCGGTGGCGCTGTTGTTCTCCCATTCCGAGCGCTTCGGCACGATGCTGCCCAGGTCGGGGGTCTTGTAGGTGCGGCTCAGGGCCAGGCGCAGCTGGTCGCTCTGCTTGCCATCCTTCGACGGGATCTTGTACAGGCTCTGCAGGATCGGGCTCAGCACACTGGAACGCACCCGTGTCGATTCGACGGCATTGCCCGACACGCGGGTACGCACACCTTCCCAGCGCGTGCCCAGGTAGACCGACCACCGGGGATCGATCGTCCATTCGTCCTGCAGATAGAAGGCGGCCCGGCTGACGTTGGCGCGGAAGTCCTCGTCGGGCAGGTGGCCGGGTGCGAAGCGCCGGACCCGGTCGCGTTCGGCGCGGATCTCCGAGCTCGCATTGACACGCAGGTCCCAGCCCATCGCCAGCACATGGCCGCCTTCCATGCTGCGGGTGGCCTTGCCGGTCGAGTTCAGGCCGCGCGCATGGGTGTCCGACAGCGTGCTGCCCTCGGTCTCGGGCAAGCCCGCCGCATCGCGGCCGCTGCGGCGCACGAAGCGCTTGTGCGACGACCATTCGGCCCCTAGCTTGGTGTCGAGCTTCGTGCCCGACGCCAGGCTGCGGGTCCAGTGCAGGTCGGACTTCAGCGTGCGGTCGTCGAACTCGCCGAAGGTCTGCAGGTCGGGCGTCTGCGGCGGCCGTCCCAGCAAGGTCGTGACGACCGGATGCCCGTTGTTGCGGAAGCTGGCGCTGTTGAACATGGTTTCCCATGCGAGGGTGTCGCCGTTGTCGAGGGTCCGGTTCAGGCGCGGGCTCAGGTTCAGCCGGTTCATCCGGCCCTCCTCGCGCGCGTAGGTCGTGCGCAGCATGTCCCTCATGCCGTCGGGGCGGATGTTCTCCTCGCGGCCGCTCCAGTCGCGCGACAGGCTGTCGTGGTTGCCGCTGGCCGAGAACGACCAGGACGACTTGTCGCCGCGGTCGGCCACCTGGGTGCTGAAGGTCGGGCCGCGGAAGTCGCTCGACAGCAGGTAGCCCAGCTTGGCCTCGCGCTGGCGCTTGTGCACCTTCTTGCGCAGCACGATGTTGATGGTGCCGGCGACCGATTCGGCGGAGAACTCGGCAGTGGCGACGCGCAGCACTTCGATGCGCTCGATCATGTCGGGCGACAGGGTGTCGAGTGCGAAGCCGGCCGGGGTGCGTTCGCCGTTCACGAGAATCTGGGTATAGCCGCCACCCAGGCCACGCATCCGGATCTGGGTGTTGCGCCCGCTGCCGGTGGTGACGGTGACGCCGGGAATGCGCTTCAGGACGTCGGCCACGGCGGTGTCGCCGTAGCGAACGATTTCCTCGCTCTTGATGACGATGCGCGCGGCGGTGTCGTCGCGGCGCGCGTCGTAACCCGCTCCCTTGACCTCGACCTGCTGGATGGACTCGCCCGTGTCGGATTGCTGGGCGAATGCCGGGGCACACAAGCAAGCGACGAGGACAGCAAGATATCGGGGTTTCGGCAAGATCATTCTCCAGTCTCCAGAAGTAATTGTTCAATTAATGCGAACAACTATATTCCATTTAATGGAAGAATGTAAACGCTCGAGAGAATGTTTTATTGCTAACTCATAGCAATACAAGCTTCCATCGACAAGAAAAAGCCCGGCTCGACGGCCGGGCTCAGGGTCGAGACAGGGACGATCAGAACTTCAGTTCATAGGTCGCGCGGTAGCGCACCCCTTGCGGGAAGGTGAAGCTGCGGTTCTGCGAACCGAAGCGTGCATCCTCGTAGGTGTTGTCGTTGACGAAGTCCTGGTGGAACATATTGCTGATCGCAAAGCGCAGCTGGCGCTTGGCATCGAACTTCCACAGCGCATACCAGTCGAGCTCTCGGCGCGGCGCGACATAGGCACGCTGATTCACCGACACCCGCACCGGACCGCCCTTGCGGAAGGCGAAGCTGCCGCCCGTGGTCAAGGCGCCTACCTTGTAGTCGGCGCCCAGGTTGACCGTCAGCGGGGTCTGCTGGTCGAGGCGGTTGTCCGGGCCCGGCACCGATTCGACGCGCGACCAGTTGCGGTTGATGCTGGCGCGCAGGTCGACCGCCGGGGCATCCTGCATCACGGCCTTGAGCGGGAACTTGGTCTCGATCTCCAGCGAGCGGGTCAGCGCGCTGTCCTGGTTGCTCGGGGTCTGGATCCAGCGCTCGCCGTCGAAGAAGGTCAGGTTGCGGGTGAAGTCGTCGATGCGGCGCTGCGACACGCTCACCGACAGCAGCGCGCCCTCGGCCCAGTAATGCTCATACGCCGCATCGATGCCAAAGGCCAGTTCCGGCTTCAGGTTCGGATTGCCGCGGAAATCCGGCTCGGTCGGGCTGTTGTTTTCGCTGACCTGGCGGCGCGGGGTCAGGCTGCCGACGCCCGGCGCCTTGTAGGTGCGGGTCAATGCCAGGCGCAGCTGGTCGCCCCCGCCCTTGCCGCTCTTGCTCGGGAACTTGTACAGGGTCTGCATGATCGGGCTCCAGACATTGGAGCTCGACTCGCCGCGGCCGAAGGTATTGCCGGTGACCCGGGTGCGGATGCCTTCCCAGCGCGCGCCCAGGTACATCGACCAGGCCGGCGTGATATTCCATTCGTCCTGCGCGAACACGGCCAGGCGCTTCACGCGCGCTTCCGAGACCTCGTACTGGGGCAGGCTGCCGCTCACGCGCACGCGGTTGATCTCATTGCGTTCGTCGTCGCGGGTATCCACGCCGCCGTCCCAGCCGAAGGCGAAGGTATGGCCTTTCTGGATGGTGCGGCTGTACTTGCCGGTGCTGTTCAGGCCGCGGTCGCGGCCGGTCAGCTGGCTGGTGGTGTCCAGCAGCGGCACGCCGGCGATGGTGGCGGCGGTGCGCTGCGAACTACTGTCGCTGTTGCCGGCGTTGACGCCGACCTTCAGGTCGAGCTTGGCGCCCGACTCGAACTTGCGCGCCCAGCTCAGGTCCGAGCGCAGGAAGCCGTTCTCGCTCTCGAAGGCGTTGAACAGGTCCGGGTAAGGCGGCGGCGCGCCGATCAGGGTGGTGGTGTCCTGGTTGAAGCGGTTCTTGAAGCGGTGGTAGTTCAGGAAGGTCTGCGAGGTCAGGATATTGTCCTGGCCCAGGGTCCAGTTCAGGCGCGGGCCGAGGTTCAAGCCGGTGACCTGGCCTTTTTGCGGGAGGCGCAGCGTGCGCAGCGAGGTGGTCTGGCCATTGAGCGCCGTGGCCGTCTCCGTACCCCAGGATTCGAACTCGAAGCGGTCCTGGAAGGCGTTGGCCGACAGCGAGTACGAGAAGGCGCCGTCGCGGTCCGACATCTGCAGGTTGGCATTCGGGCCGTAGCCGTTGCTCGAGCCCTGGGCCGCGAGCTTCAGTTCGCGCAGGCGGTTCTTCACCGAGCGCTTCAGGATGATGTTGATGGTGCCGGCCACCGACTGTGTCGAGAACTCGGCGCTGGCCGCGCGCAGCACCTCGATGCGCTCGATCGAGTCGGGCGCCAGCGAGTCCATCGAGAAGCCGGCCGGTGCGCGCTCGCCGTTCACCAGGATCTGGGTGTAGCCGGCGCCCAGGCCGCGCATGCGGATCTCGCCGCCGCGGCCGTTGCTGCTGTTGACCGTGATGCCCGGCACGCGCTTGAGCACGTCGAGCACATTGGTGTCGCCGTACTTGGTGATCTCTTCGCTGTTGACCACGATCTTGGTGGCGGTGTCGTCGCGCCGCGCGTCATAGGTGTCGGCCGTGCCCTTCACTTCCACCTGCGAGATCTTCTTGCCGCCCTCGGCCTTGGCGTCGGCTTTCGGAGCCTGGGCCTCCTGTGCGGATACAGCGAGGGCCGGGAGGCAGAGGCTGACCGCGGCGGCGAGTGCGGTCAGGCGGAACGGACGGAAGATGGAGGACATGGTTACTTCAAAAGTGATAGGAGTAGCAATTGTCTCAGACGCAACTTCGGCTGTCTCCAAGAATCGAATATGCATGTGGCAAGTTTTCGATGCATACGCCCCGGCTTGGCACAGTGGAGTACACTGCGCCTGAGGCGGCCCTCATGCATTTCTGTACATTTCCCTGCAACAAGGCCGCTATAATGCGCGATCGATTTCACACCGAGAGGCCCGTAAAAGTGTCCCGTCTAAAAGTTCTACCGCAATATGTGATGCCGAAAACGGCGCTGACCAATTTCGCAGGCCGCGTGGCCGGTGCCAAGGGCGGCGCCATGACCACGCGCCTGATCCGCTGGTTCGTGGGCAAGTACGGCGTCAACATGGATGAAGCGGCGAACCCGGACATCGCGAGCTATAGCAGCTTCAACGAATTCTTCACGCGCCCGCTGCGCCCGGACGCGCGTCCGCTGGCCCAGGCCGATTTCGTGTGCCCGGTGGACGGCGCGATCAGCCAGTTCGGCGACATCGACGACCACCACATCTTCCAGGCCAAGGGCCACCAGTTCACCTCCGCCGAACTGGTGGGCGGCGACGCCGCGCTGGCCGAGCATTTCCGGCACGGCCACTTCGCCAACCTGTACCTGAGCCCGAAGGACTACCACCGCATCCACATGCCCTGCGACGGCCGCCTGACGCGCATGATCTATGTGCCGGGCAAGCTGTTCTCGGTGAACCCGACCACGGCGCGCGGCGTGCCGGGCCTGTTCGCCCGCAACGAGCGCGTGGTCTGCGTGTTCGAGTCGGAACAACACGGCCCCTTCGTCATGACCCTGGTTGGTGCGACCATCGTCGGCAGCATGGCCACCGCCTGGCACGGCGTGGTCAACCCGCCGCGCATGCCGCGCATCTGCGAGTGGACCTACGACTCGCAGCCGGTGGTGCTGAAAAAGGGTGAAGAGATGGGCCGCTTCCTGCTCGGCTCCACCGTGGTCATGCTGTTCAAGCAGGGCACGATCGCCTTCAACAAGGACTGGGCGCCGGAGCGTCTGGTACGTCTCGGCGAAGTCATGGGGAACCGTCCGGGCTGACGCTCTTCCCGTGGCCGCGCTCGCGGCACGCCTCTTCCATCACATCCAGGAAAGCCCGGGTCTTGGCCGGCATCAGCCGGCGGCCCGGGAACACCGCCCAGCCGCTGGCGGTCGGCAGATCCCACTCCGGCAGCACCCGCACCAGTTCACCCGTGCGCAGGTAGGGCTGGGCAAAGGTCAGCGAACTGCCGGCGATGCCGGCGCCGCGCGCCGCGATCCTGGCCAGCAGTTCGGGCGAGTTGGCCGTCAGGCGCGCCTGCAGCCGCCGCTCCCAGCGCAGTTTTCCACGGCTCAGCACCCAGGGCACGGCGCCGCCGTTGCGGCTGAGCAGGCATAGCACATCATGCTTTGGCAGGTCGTCCGGATGCTCGGGCAGGCCATGGCGCGCCAGGTAGGCCGGCGAGGCATACAGGCCGAAATACTCCACGTTGATGGGCCGGGCGTTGAGCGAGGAATCGTCCGGCAGGTCGCCCATGCGGATCGCGATGTCGTAGTTCTCGGCGATCAGGTCGACCCGGCGCGGCGACAAGTCCATCTCCAGCGACACGGCGGGATAGCGCTCGATGAAGCGCGCGATCACCTCGTGCAGGCCGATATTCGCGAAGTCGCCCGGCACCGACAGGCGCAGCTTGCCGCTGGGTGCGGCCTGGCGGTGCTGGGCCAAGGCGCCGGCCGCCTCGACCTCTTCCACCACCTTGCGCGCGTGCTCGAGCAGGCTGGCGCCGAATTCCGTCACCATCAGCTTGCGCGTGGTCCGCTGCAGCAGGCGCTCGCCCAGCTTCTGTTCGAGCAGCGCGATACGGCGCGACACGGTCGATTTCGGCAGCTGCACGCGCTCGGCGGCGCGGCTGAAGCTGCCCGCTTCGACGATCCGGGCGAACAGCAGCAGGTCATTCGGTTCCACGTCCATGATTGTTCCATCAGCAGAATAATGTTATCCATTCTACGGGCTTCCGGCCCGATTATGGAACCATTACAGTGTGTCCATCAACACTTCTTTCTTGGAAAGGGACACCAACATGAACATCCTGCACATCACCTCCAGCGTCCGCGGCAATGATTCGGAATCGACCCGCGTCACCAAGCTGATCGTCGACAAACTGGTCTCCGCGAACCCGGACGCCAAGGTGGTTCGTCGCGACTTCGGCGCCCAGCCGCACCCGCTGCTGGACGGCGCCGCCGTCGGCGCCCTGTTCACCCCGGCGGAACAGCGCAGCAACGAACAGGCCGCCCGTGTGGCCCTGGACGACGCCCTGATCGCCGAAGCCCAGGCCGCCGACGTGATCGTGATCGGCGCCCCGATGTACAACTTCGGCATGCCGGCGCAGCTGAAGAACTGGTTCGATGCGATCGCCCGTTCCGGCGTGACCTTCCGCTATACCGAGACCGGTCCGGAAGGCCTGCTGAAGAACAAGAAGGTGTACGTGGCCACCGCCCGTGGCGGCGTCTACCCGGTGGAAGCCGATCCGCAGGTGCCGCACATCCGCATGCTGCTGAACTTCCTGGGCATGACCGACCATACCTTCATCTACTCGTCGGGCCTGAACATGGGTCCGGATGCCGCGGCCAAGGGCCAGCAGGCAGCCAACGAAGCGGTGGAAGCGGCACTGGCCTGAGATTCGCCGCATGAAGGCGGCGCATGAGGAACCGACACACAAGGAGAACAGCATGACCCATACTACCGCAACGCTGGTGAAATCGCGCGGCGTCGAGCGCCTGGTCCAGGGCCAGTTCGTGATGGACGGCGCGGGCGTGAAGATCAACCGCGTGCTCACCGGTTCGCTGCAGCGCCGCCTCGATCCCTTCCTGATGCTGGATGCCTTCGGCAGCGACAAGGCCGGCGACTACATCGCCGGCTTCCCGGAGCATCCGCACCGCGGCTTCGAGACCGTGACCTATATGCTCAACGGCCGCATGCGCCACCGCGACAGCGCCGGCAACGAAGGGCTGGTGACCAATGGCGGCGTGCAATGGATGACGGCCGGCCGCGGCGTGATCCATTCCGAGATGCCGGAGCAGGACGAGGGCCTGATGGAAGGCTTCCAGCTGTGGCTCAATCTGCCCGCCAAGGACAAGTTGATGGACCCGTGGTACCGCGACATCCCGGCCGAGGAAGTGCCGCGCTTCACCACTGAAGACGGCGTGACGGTGCAGGTGATCGCCGGCGACACCCATGGCGTGGCGGGCGCGGTGCAGCGCGAGCACACCGAGCCGCTCTACCTGGACGTCGAGATCCCGGCCGGTGTCAGCTTCGAGCAGCCGCTCCCGCAGGGACACAACGCCTTCCTCTACGTGTACCGCGGCGAGGCGGTGGTCGAGGGCAAGGCCGTGGCGAAGACCCGCATGGCGGTGCTGGACAATGCGGCGGGGGCGGACGGCGTGCGCATCAAGGCGCTGGAGCCGACCCGGCTGATCCTGCTGGCCGGACGTCCGCTGAACGAGCCGATCGCCCAGCACGGCCCCTTCGTGATGAACACCACCGAGGAGCTGTACCAGGCCTTCGATGACTTCAGGGCGGGCAAGTTCGCTGCCTGATACACTGACGGGATGACGCAAGCTCATCCCGTTTTTTTATGCCCTTGATCGACACCGTCGCCGCCCTGCTGGCGCGCGCCAGCCGCGCGCTCGGCTTCGAAACGGCCGACTCCTTCCCGCCCGGCCATGCCTATGCGCGCACGCGCTGGAACAAGGCCTATTTCGACATCCCCTCGGACCTGAAACCCGATGCGATCGAGCAGCGCATGTGCGAGGCCATCGCCAACACGCCTACCCTGTTCGGCGAGATCCTGAATCCGACGCCGCGCATGCAGCGCACCCTGCTGGGCATCATCGAGCAGCGCCTGCGCCGCGGACAAGGCGCCCCAAGCGACCTGGCGCAGCTGCTGGTTGCGGCCTACCGCAGCCCGCATACGGTGGAAACCGTGCCGGGCCTGCGCCAGGCCATCCGCGATACGTCAAGCTACGAGCCGCACGTGCAGGCGAATGCCATCCTCGCCTTCCTGGCGGATGCGCCGGCCGCCTTCGGCGTCATCGAGGCGCGGGCCTGAGCAGCACCGGACGCGCCGCATTGCTCGGCACATAGCGCTCGCGCAGCAGCATGAAGGGCGTCTCCACCAGTTTGTACAGCAGCCAGCCGCTCAGCACAGACAGCGCCAGCAGCGCCGCGATCGTCAGCGGATGCTCGGCGCCGAAGCCCTGCGCCTTCATCCATGCTGCCGCCATCACGCACAGCGGTTTATGCAGCAGGTAGATCGCGTAGGACCACAGGGCGAGCGGCCCCGCGCCGGGCACGCGCAGGCTGCGCAGCAGCGAACCCTCCGCCACCGCAGCCACGATCAGCAGCGAGAAACCGAGCGCCATGGCGGGGAAGCCGAACACGGTGATGCCGAAGCCGTAGCGGTCGTCGAGGAAGAACCAGAACGCGACGGCGGAAACGAGCAGGCCGATGCAGGCCATCAGGTTGCCGCGCCGCGTCAGCCGGCCCCAGAGGCCGGCATGGTGGTTGCGCAGCAGCGCCAGCGCCACGCCGGCCAGCAGTTCATCGTACCTGCATAAGGTTGAGTAATAAATGTGCTTGAAATAGAAGTAAAGCTTATAGTTCTGGCCCGCCATCTCCTGCCACAGCTCGGCGCGGACCAGCATGCCGGCGATGAAGGCCAGGGTAATTCCGGTCCAGGCCAGCCGCAGCGATCCCCCGAACAATGCCCCGAGCAGCGCCAGGGCCGGCAGCAACATGTAGAACTGCTCCTCGATCGCCAGCGACCAGCTGTGCGAAAAGGCGCTGCCCGGCTCCAGCGCGAAGTTCTGGATGAAGCTCGCGTACTCCCACAGCGGCAGCAAGGGGGCGTCGCCACGGAAGGCCGGCCACAGGAAGTACAGGGCCAGCACCACCCAGTAGTTCGGCAAGGTGCGCAGCAGGCGCCGTGCATAGAAGCGCTTCAGCGAGAAGCCGCCCGGACTCTTCATCGCGGCGAAGATCTGGTTGCCGATCAGGTAGCCCGACAGCGCGAAGAACAGGTCGACGCCGACCCAGCCGACCTGCCCCACCCAGCCGAAGGTCGGCGCGTCGCTCACGAACAGCACGTAATGGTGCAGCACCACCAGGGTGACGGCGAGTGCGCGCAGGGTATCGAGGCCATGGACGCGGATGCTTGCAGGGGGCATGCTGGTCAGCGCAGTGAGTAAATGGCGAATGATGCCATGGGCTCTCCCGAAATGTCCGATAAAATGTCGGCACCCATTTTTCCCCGGATCGCCACCGCAATGACTTCCCCGACCAAGTACCAATTCAAGTCCGTCAACTACACCGGCCTGCAGGCCGGCCCGCGCGTCATCATCATGGGCGCGACCCATGGCAACGAAGTATGCGGCACCATGGCGATCCGCCGCGTGATGGAAGAACTCGACCGCGGCGCGCTGCAGATCGTGGCCGGCAGCGTCACCTTCGTGCCGGTGGTGAACCCGAAGGCCTATGAGCAGAACACCCGCAACGGCGACCGCAACCTGAACCGCAACCTGTTCCCCAAGGACGAGCCGCAGGACTTCGAGGACCACATCGCCAACTGGCTCTGTCCCCTGCTCGCCCGGCACGACGTGCTGCTCGACCTGCACTCCTTCAATGCGGTCGGCGGCCAGCCTTTCGTGATGGTCGGCCCGCTGAACAACGACGGCCCGCTGCAGCCCTTCCGGCATGCCGAGGAAGAGCGTGCCTGGGCGCGCCGCCTGGGCGTGAAGCGCTTCGTGGACGGCTGGCTGGCGGCCTATGGCGACGGCGTCAAGCGCCGCAGCCGCAATGCCGACGAACTGGAAACCGTGCTGCGCTACGGCGTCGGCACCACCGAATACATGCGCACCACCGGCGGCTACGCGCTGACCCTGGAATGCGGCCAGCACCTGGACCCGGCGGCGCCCGAAGTCGCCTACCGCGCCATCATGAACACGCTGGCCCACCTGAAGCTGATCGCGGCCCCGGACCCGGAACCGGTGCCCTTCGAGGAGATGGAAGCGCTGTCGATGGTCGTGGTGCACGACAAGCTGCATGCCGACGACCAGTTCAACCGCGCCTGGGCCAGCTTCGATCCGGTGCAGGAAGGCGACGAGATCGGCGTGCGCGCCGACGGCAGCAAGGTGGTGGCCGAGTTCAGCGGCCGCATCCTGTTCCCGGACGCGAAGGCGAACGCCAACTCGGAGTGGTATTACCTGACCCGCCCGAACCCGCAATTCGGCCGCGAGTAAGCACCGGTCACGGCGCCATCGGTCGAAACGATGGCGTCGCCAGCAGGATTTCCGAACATATCGTAAGATGACGATATTCGGATCGAAAGAACCCGATACAAGGAAGAGCAGATGGACATCGACGCGATCCACAAGGCCCTGGCCAACCCGGTGCGGCGCCAGATCCTGCACTGGCTGAAGGATCCGCACCAGCATTTCGCCGAGCAGGAGCACCCGCTCGACCTAGGCGTGTGCTGCAAGCTGATCGACCAGCGCACCGGCCTGTCGCAATCGACCGTGTCGGCCCACCTGGCGACCCTGCACAAGGCGGGGCTGGTGCACACGCGGCGCGTCGGACAGTTCATCTTCTTCCAGCGAAACGAGGAAGTCATCCAGGCCTTCCTCGACCAACTGAACGACGGACTTTAGGAGTAAACAATGACCACCATGACGAGCATGTTTGACCCGATCAAGCTGGGCGCACTCGAACTGCCGAACCGCATCATCATGGCGCCGCTGACCCGTTCGCGCGCCGTCGGCCCGGGCCGCGTACCGAATGCGATGATGGCCGAATACTACGTGCAGCGTGCCTCGGCCGGCCTGATCCTGTCGGAAGCGACCGCCGTGACGCCGATGGGCGTGGGCTATGCCGACACCCCGGGCATCTGGTCGGACGAGCAGGTGGAAGGCTGGAAGATCGTCACCGACGCCGTGCACAAGGCCGGCGGCCGCATCGTCCTGCAGCTGTGGCACGTGGGCCGCATCTCCGACCCGGTGTTCCTCGACGGCCAGCTGCCGGTGGCGCCGTCCAGCATCGCGCCCAAGGGCCACGTCAGCCTGGTGCGCCCGATGCGCGACTACACCACCCCGCGCGCGCTCGAGCTGTCCGAAATCCCGGCGATCGTCGCCGCCTACCGCAAGGGCGCCGAGAACGCCAAGAAGGCCGGCTTCGACGGCGTCGAGATCCACGGTGCCAATGGCTACCTGCTCGACCAGTTCCTGCAGGATTCGACCAACCAGCGCAAGGACCGGTACGGCGGCCCGGTCGAGAACCGTGCCCGCCTGATGCTGGAAGTGACCGACGCCTGCATCGCCGTATGGGGCGCCGACCGCGTCGGCATGCACCTGGCGCCTCGCCGCGACTCGCACGACATGGGCGATTCGAATCCCCGTGAAACCTTCGGCTACGTCGCACGCGAACTCGGCAAGCGCGGCATCGCCTTCATCTGCGCCCGCGAAGCCATCGGCGACGACAGCCTGCGCGCCTACCTGAAGAAGGAATTCGGCGGCGTCTACATCGCCAACGAAAAGCTGACCAAGGAAAGCGCGCAAGCCCTGATCGCCTCGGGCGAGGCCGATGCGGTGGCCTTCGGCGTGTGGTTCATCGCGAATCCGGACCTGCCGAAGCGCCTCAAGGAAGATGCGCCGCTGAACCAGCCGAAGCCGGAGTTGTTCTATGCGCCTGGGCCGGAAGGCTACATCGATTACCCGACGCTGAACTAAGCCGGGGGCTCGCTGCCTGATGGATTCCCGCATGCGCGCGGGAATCCGTTCATACGTTCTACAATCGCATATGTATGTGGTGTAAATGGCACTCCGCTCATGCTATTCTTGCGCGATTATTTTTCCGCGCACCAAGCCTGCGCTGTCCCAGGAGACCACGTTGAAACACTTCGCCCCCCGCGTGATGGCCTTTGCCGTCGCTTCCGCCTTCGCCTTCAACACCGCCAACGCTGCCCCGGCCCCTGCCCGGGCCGAGAAGGCCTACCTGTCGGAAGCCGACGCGATGGCGCGTTCGGCGCGGGTGTCGAACGTGGACTACGTGCTCGATTTCACGCTGACCGGCAAGGAGAGCTTCGCCGGCACCACCACGGCCAGCTTCGACCTCAAGGACACCGACTCCGCCCTCACCATCGACCTGGACAAGGCGACCGTGAAATCGGTCACCGTCAACGGCAAGCAGGTCGCGACGCGCTATAACAACTGGTTCATCACCCTGGCGCCGGAAGACCTGGTCAAGGGCCGCAACACCGTCACCATCAGCTACGAACGCCTGCACAGCACCAACGGCGAAGGCCTGCACCGGATGGTCGACCCGGTCGATAACCGGGTCTATACATACTCGCATTTCGAGCCGGCCGCAGCGCACCAGATGTTCGCCGTGTTCGACCAGCCCGACCTGCGCGCCACCTACACCGTCACCGTCGACGCACCAGGCGACTGGCACGTGATCACCGCCACCCGCGAGTCGGCTGTCGCCGACGCCGCCGGCGGCAAGCGCTGGACCTTCCCGAAGACCAAGAGCCTCAGCCCTTACAACTTCTCGCTGCACGCCGGTCCCTACCAGGTCTGGGAAGACAAGAGCGGCAAGTACCCGATGCGCCTGTTCGCGCGCCAGTCCGTGGCCAAGCAGGTGACCCCGGCCGACTGGTTCCGCTACACCAAGAGCGGCCTGGCGTTCTTCGACAATTACTTCGGCATCCCTTACCAGTTCGAGAAATACGACCAGCTGCTGGTGCCCGACTTCCTGTACGGCGCCATGGAGAACGCCGCCGCGATCACCTTCGCCGAAGGCGGCTTCCTGTACAAGTCCGAGATGACGCCGGCACAGAAAGCCAGCCTGGCCGAGGTCATCATGCACGAGATGGCGCACCAGTGGTTCGGCGACCTGGTCACCATGAAGTGGTGGAACGGCCTGTGGCTGAACGAGAGCTTCGCCTCCTTCATGGCGACCCTGGCGACCGCCGAAGCCACCGAGTTCAAGGATGCCTGGCAGTCCTTCTACCAGCAGGACAAGCAGAGCGCCTACAACCAGGACCAGAAGGTCTCGACCCACCCGATCGAGGTGCCGGTACCGTCGTCGGCCAACGCCTTCGACAACATCGACGCGATCACCTATTCGAAGGGGGCGTCGACCCTGAAGCAGCTGCGCCACATGCTGGGCGAGGAAGTGTTCCGCAAGGGCGTGCATAACTACCTGGTCAAGTACTCGTGGCAGAACGCAAAGCTGGAAGACTTCATCGGCAGCCTGGGCGAGGCCGCCGGCCGCGACCTGGGCAAGTGGACCCAGGACTGGCTGTACCAGGCCGGCGTGAACACCATTACCGCCAACTACAGCTGCTCCAAGGGCAAGATCAGCGCCTTCTCGCTGGCGCAGACCGCGCCGGGCAAGACCCTGCCGACCCTGCGCGAGCAGCGCGTCCAGGTGGGCGCCTTCAAGCTGGAGAACGGCAAGCTGGTGCTGGCCAAGAACGTGCCGGTCACCTACAAGGGCGCCAGCACGAAGGTGCCGGGCATGGTCGGCGCGGCCTGCCCCGACCTGGTCTATCCGAACTACGAGGACTGGGGCTTCGTGAAGGTCAACCTCGACAAGCGCTCCTTCGAGACCGCCCGCAGCACCCTGGGCGGCGTCGAAGACCCGCTGCTGCGCGCCATGCTGTGGCAAGCCCTGTGGGACGGCGTGCGCGACGCCAAGCTGCCGCTGAACGAATTCATCGACGTGGCGCTGGCCAACGCCCCGCAGGAGAAGGATTACACCCTGCTGGGCGACGTGCTGGGCAAGGTGAGTACGTCGAAGTACTACCTCGACGCGATGGCACTGCAGGAAAGCCCACAGCGCGCCTACGCGAACGGGACCATGAAGAAGCTGGAAGACATGGCCTGGAACGGCGTGCTCGCCTACAAGGGCGACGACAACTTCCAGCGCCGCTGGTTCGGCACCTACATGGGCATGGCGAACAGCCCGGAAGCGCTGGCACGCCTGGCCGGCATGCTCGAGGGACGCGGCACCGAAGGCCTGAAGATCGGCCAGGACCAGCGCTGGGCCATCATCAACCGCCTGAACCGCTTCAACTACCCGGGCGCGGCCGCGCTGGTCGAGGCCGAGCAGGCGCGCGACAAGTCCGACACCGGCCAGGGCGCCGCGCTGGCCGCGACCGTCGTCCGTCCGGATCCGAAGGTCAAGGCCGAGTGGATGAGCACCGTCGAAGACCTGAAGACCAAGCTGCCGTTCTCGCGCATCCGCACCGCGATGGGCAGCATGTACCCGGTCGAGCAGCGCAAGCTGGCCGAGCAGACCGCAGCCGAGCGCCTGGCGAAGCTGCCCGCGATCGACAAGGCGGCCGGCCCGGTCTTCATGCGCAGCTACGCCGGCACGATGATCCCGGCCAGCTGCACCCCGGCCAGCGTGCAGCGCCTGCAGCGCGCCGCCGACAGCATGAAGGAGCTGTCGGCCGGCACCCGCCGCTCGCTGCTCGACACGCTGCAGGAAGACCAGCGCTGCGTGGCGATCAAGAAGGCGATGACGGCGAAGTCCTGATCGCCGGTGCTGGCGGCATTCCCACGCCGCACGCCCGCTTGGCCCTTGCTGGCCACGCTGGGCGTCCACCTGCTGCTGGCCTGGAGCTGGCGGATCGCGCTTCCGGCCAGCGCTCGAGGCGGCCCACAAGGACCGCAGAACTGGAAGCGTGACCAGTTGTACCTGCTGCCCCCGGGCTAGTGTCGGAAGTATTTACACTTTCGTCCGACATGGACCGCCATGCCTGCCGGCTCCCCTGCGTACAGCTGCAAGGGCACGGTTTATGCTTCGATCCAGCTACACCTTTTCGAAAGGAGTAGCCATGAAACGCATCGTTCTGTGCTTCTACACTTTCCTGCTTCTGTTCGCCAATGTTGCGGCGCAGGCAGCGATCCTCACCTTTACCACGACCATGACCGGCCCCAAGGAGGCGCCGTCCAACAACTCGGCGGGAATCGGCACGGCAAGCCTGCTCATCGACGATGTCGCCGGTACGATGGCGGTATTGGCAAACTGGACCGGGCTGACCGGCACCACCACGATCGCCCATATCCACTGCTGCACCACCCTTCCCCTGGCCGGCACCGCGTCGCCCGCCACGATCGTGCCGAGCTTCCCGGAGTTCCCGGCCGGCAGCACTTCGGGAAGCTACCAACGCGTCCTCAGCCTGACCGAAGCGTCGACCTACAATCCCGGGTTCATCAACGCCAACGGCGGCACGGTCGCAGGGGCCCGGGCGGCCTTCCTGGCCGGCCTGACCTCCGAACGCGCCTACTTCAATATCCACACCACCGCGTTCGGAGGCGGCGAGATCCGCGGCTTCTTTACGCCGGTTCCGGAGCCGGGCGGCATCGCGCTTCTCGCCATCGGCGCGGCGGGCTTCGGCTTCCTGCGGCGGCGCGGCCATCCGGCGGCCAGGACCTGACTCATTTGCCATCCGGTGGCGCCGGCGGCGGCGCGCACAGCTCCGCCACCCGGCGCCAGGCCCCGGTGCCCTCGCACACCACCGGAGGCCGTCCCTGCAGCAGCCTGCCCAGGTCGAGCGGCTTGCCTTCGTTGACGATCACGTTGCGGTTGATCGGAATACACATCGCGTCGTGCCAGGCGGCCGCATAGCCCTGCGGCGTCGGCAAGGGTCCGCGTGCGCGCACGGCGGCGGCCTCGCAGGCCTTCTTCGTCTTGTAAGTTCCGCGCAGGCTCGTGCTCTCGAGCATCACATCACGGTGCTGCTGCAGGTAGAGCAGCAGGATCATGGTAAACATCGCACTCCCGTACTGGCGCCGGACGGTTCTCCTGCACGCCTGACCTTGTTCAAACAGCCCGTCCGGGCCGCGCGCCAGCCTGAAGGTCAACAGAAAGGACCTTCGATGTAAGACCGACCTCGACCGTATCATCGCATGCCTCGACCGCTTTTGCAGTTTTGATATGCTTTGTGTACAAGAGGTTTCAGGCGGCTATACCGCGCGATGGCGATCCGGCGCGGCGAATACGAATACCTGCTGCCCACCCTGCAGGGCGAGGCCCTGACCCTGGCCACCTGGCTGGTGGCCGGCGACGGCAAGCTGGCGATGGAACGGCGTTTCCAGCTGGTGCGCGACAGCGACGGCGCCACCGTGCCGCGCGGGCGCTGGGACCTGGTCTGCATCGAGATCAGCAGCGGCTGCGCCGCGTGTTGCGCACCATCAAACTACACGTTTGAGGCAAGCGGCCCCCTTCCCGCTTCTGCCGGGTCAAACTGGGCTTTCACATTCGCTGCCGCGAGGGAAAGATGCGCCACTACCCGTTCACCGCCGTCCGGTCCGCCCTGCTCACCGCGCTGCTCCTTGCCATACTGCTCTCTGGCTGCCGCCTGCGCGAGCCCGGGCAGGAAGACCTCGTCATACCCGAACTGGTGCGCACCCACCTGTACGTGTCGCCGTCCGGCTCGGACAGCAATCCCGGCACCCGCGACGAACCCTTCCGCACGCTGGCCCGCGCCGCCCAGGCCGTCACACCCGGCACCACGGTGCACGTCGCACCCGGCACCTATTTCGGCGGCGTACGCACCAATACCCATGGCACCGCCGAGGCACGCATCGTGTTCGAATCAAGCGAACGCGGCGGCGCGCGGCTGGTGCCGCCGCTCGATTCGCGCCAGCCGGCGGCCTGGGACAACCGCGCCAACTACCTCGACATCATCGGCTTCGAAATCGACGGCAGCCAGTACCAGAGCGGCATGAAGTGGCTGAGCGGCATCTACAACGGCGGCTCGCACAACGGCATCCACCACAACCACATCCACCACGTCGGCAACGACGTGCCCTGCGAGGCCAAGGGCGGCGCCGGCATCGGCATCGACAGCTACTACAAGGGCAACGACGCCGAAGTGGTCGGCAACCACGTGCACGACATCGGCCCGCCCGAATGCCGCTACATGCACGGCATCTACGTCAGTACCACGGCCAGCGTGCGCGACAACATCATCTACCGCGCCTCGGGCGCCGGCATCCACCTGTGGCACGACGCCAGCCACGTGACCATCCGCGGCAACACCGTGGTCGGCTGCGGCACCGGCATCGTGGTGGGGGGCGGCGACTTCTATCACAGCAAGGGACCGAACGACCACACGCACACGGCGAACAACATCGTCTACGACAACGGCCACGGCATCCTCGAACAAGGCGCGACCGGCGCCAACATCAGCTACCGCAACAACCTCGTGTTCCAGAACGCGGGCGGCGACTGGAGGCTGTCGGCCGGGCGACAGCATACCGGCACCGTCACCGCGGCGCCGCTGTTCGCCGACTACAGCCGGGCGCTCACCACGCCCGACTTCCGGCTGCAACCGGGCTCGCCGGCCATCGGCAAGGGCATGGCGCCCGGCGCCGGCGATGCGGTGGCCCTGCGTCCGCGCAGGCAGATCGACATCGGCGCCGTGCCCTATACCGAATCGGAGCCGGCGGGCGTGCCCTCACCGGGAGCACAGTAGGACCAGGGCGCCCCCATTGCCGCGGGCGCCCGGCGTCTCACAGGATCTCGCGCACCAGCTCGAGCGGCCGGCACAGGCGCACGCCCTTCGGCGTGACCACGAAGGGGCGGTTGATCAGGACCGGATGCGCGGCCATCGCATCGAGCAGGGCCTCGTCGCCGACGCCCGGCTGCTCAAGCCCGAGTTCGCCGAACAGGGCTTCCTTGCTGCGCACCGCCTCGCGCACCGTCAGGCCGGCGACGGCGATCATTGCCCGCAGTTGTTCGCGTGAAGGCGGCGTCGCCAGGTAATCCACGACTTGCGGCTCCACGCCCGTCTCGCGGATGGCCGCCAGGGTGTTGCGCGAAGTCCCGCAGCGCGGGTTATGGTAAATCGTGATATCCATGTGATGAATGCTCGTCAATATTGCTGAAAAAGTAGCGGCATCATAACCACAGCTCATGTCAGGCGCCAGCTTTTTCCCTTGTTCCCCGCTGCGGCTCGCTATAGAATTCCTCGCTTATTTTCCGGCGGCAAATATTAGCTTCCGAATAATAAGATTTTGTACAGCGACGGAGAATCGATGAGCGAACACCTGCTGCGTCCCGCGGCACTTCCCACCAGGGGCCAGCGCACTGCGCTTCGCCTGCTGAATCTGGCCGGCTGGCAAGTGCACTTCAAACCCTTGCCGGGACCGCACGGAATCGCCGTCGTCTATCCACACACCTCGAACTGGGACTTCCTGATCGGCCTGCTGGGCAAGTGGGCGGTCGGCCTGAAGTTCAGCTGGCTGGCCAAGGACTCGCTGTTCCGCGGTCCGATGGGCGCCATCATGCGCTACTGGGGCGGCATCGCCGTCGACCGCCGTGCCTCGATGGGCGCGACCCGCCAGCTGGCCCAGAACATGCTCGCCTCGCCCTGGTGCTGGATCGGCATCACGCCCGAAGGGACGCGCAGCTACCGCCCGTACTGGAAAAGCGGCTTCTACCACCTGGCCACCACTGCCAGGGTGCCCCTGCTGCTGGTTTACATCGACTACCGCGCCAAGGTGCTGAGCGTGGTCCATACGCTCAGCCTGAGCGGCGACACCGAGAATGACATGGCCGCCATCGCGGCGGTGTACGCGGGCCGCCAGGCGCTCTACCCGGACCAGGCCGCGCCGATCAAGCTGGCGCCGCCGCGCGACCCGGACGCACCGCAGCGCCGCCGCGCCTGATCAGAATTTCAAACCCACCGCCACCGAGGCCGTATCCCGGTCGGCCGCCGCGTAGTAATCCCCGCCCCAGGAAGGCTGGTAGCCCAGCTCCGCCAGGTAGCGCTGGGCGTACTCGAAGCGCAGCGCCAGGTTGGCGGACTTGCGTCCTTCGTTCAGCAGCAGGTCGCCCGACCAGCCTTTCACGTCGTGCACGAACAGCAGGCTGGCGCTGGCCGCCAGCTGCGGCGCCGGCGTCGGCAGCCGCAGGTCCAGGCGCAGCCGGTAGCCCCAGGCGTTCGGCGTCGCATACCCGCGCAGGCTGCACTGGCGCGCCGCATCGGCGGTATTCACCGCACAGCTTCGGTTGATCGCGCCGACGCCGAAGATGTCGGCGCGGCCATAGCGCAGCTTCGATGGGTCCGGGAGGCCGCGGGCGTGCTTGCCGACCACTTCCGCGCTTGCCGCCAATCCCAGACCGGCCAGCGTCCATTCATGGCGCACGCCGGCCTGCGCCTGCCAGACCGCATACAGGTCATAGCCATGGAAGATTGCGCCCGGCGCCACCGCATCGGCGCGCGCGCGCAGCAGCGCGGGCGCGGTCGCGCTCATGAAGGGCGGCAGTACGTCGCCCGGCGCCAGCATGAAGGGCAGCGCGGGCCGGTAGGACACTTCGCCCTGCATGCCGGTGCCGGCGCGCTTGTGCGAGAAGGTCGCCGCCGTGATGCGCAGGCCTTCGACGTACTCGGTGAAATAGGCCATGTTCTGCCCATCCGGGTCGCCGGGGATCAGCGCCGGACCGGCCGGCCGGGTCGAACGGCGCAGGCCGGGCAGCGCGCTGCGCGCGTTGTAGCGCGCGTGGTACAGGCCGAATTCGCTGCCTTCATCGATCCGCCAGGTGAGGCCGGCGCCGAACTCCTTCGATTCCGGCGTCGGCGTCGGCAGCCGCTTCTGGTAGGCGCCGAGGGGGATGCGCGCGCGGTCGCTGAGCATCGGCTGGCCGCTCATCACCCGGTCGCAGCCGTCCACCAGGTAGTCGCTCATCGACCATAGCGTGCCGCAGACGTCGAGTGCCGAAGGGCGGAAGCCGGTCTGGTAGTAAGCCTCGAGCGCCACGCCGGACGGCAGGCCGATGCGGGGCTCGATGCGGCCGAACAGCATCGGCCGCGGCAGCATCGTCTCGGCCGCGAGCGGCGCGGCCCGGTGCAGGCCCGCCATGTCGCGCGGGTTGAGCGCCTCGAGCCCGCCCGGCGTCATCGAGCGATCGCCCCAGGCCAGGGTTTGCTGTCCGGCGCGCCCGAGCACCGGCATGCCCGCCAGCGTGGCCTTGCCCTGCACCCAGGCATCGAGCAGCGCGATGCCCGAGAAACGCGACAGGCGCGGAGCGCCGCTGTCCGACAGCGGCTCGCCCGCGGCATAGTTGTTGGCGACATTGCCCCAGGGCCGGCCGTCGCGCGCCAGGCCGGCATCGTGCCAGGCCTTCGCGCGTACCAGGCCCGACCAGTTGCCTTCCACCGCCGCGAGCTCCACCACCGCCCGGACGGCGCGCGAGGCCGCGTCGCCCCTGGCGTAATTCAGGTTGGCGTCGTCCGCATTGCCGCCGCCGCCAAGGCCGGACAGGCCGGCTGCGGCGGCGTTCACACCCGTGAGGAGATGGGGGTCGCGCTGCTGGACCCGGTAGATATTCCCGGCCGTCAGGCGGCCGCTGGCCTTGATCTCGGCCGCATGGACCTCGACGGCTGCGAGCGCGGCAAGCGCAAGGGCCGCAGCTGTGCTGCGAACGGCGACACGGGTCGCCGGCGTCTGTTGTCGGGTCATCCCTACCCTTTTTGGTTTTTGCGCCGAACCAATCCTAATGGCCCAATTACCTGGCGTCAATACAAGCCTGGGTTTCAGGCACTGTCGTGCCGCACCGACAGTTCGTCCCAGGCCATGGCGGCGCTCAGGAACAGGCGCCCGTTGAGCGCCTGCAGCAGCTTGCTTTGCTTGAGCCGGTCCATCACCGGCCCTTTCACTTCGGCCAGATGCAGCAGCACGCCGCGCTGGCGCAGCGAGGTATTCAGCTCGCCGAGCCCGAACAGGGCCGAGGTATCGATCGCATTCACCGCCGACAGCACCAGCACCAGGTGGCGCGTGTCGGGACGGGCCGCCAGTTCGTCTTCGATGCGCTCGTTCACCGCCTCGACGTTCCCGAAGAACAGGCCGGCATCCACGCGCAGCATCAGCAGGCCGGGCGCCGTCTCGGTCGAATAGCGGTCGACGTTACGGAAGTGTTCGGTGCCGGCGATGCGGCCCAGCACCGCGATGTGCGGTCGGCTGGCGCGCCAGATCAGCGCGCCCATCGACAGCGCCACGCCGACCACCACGCCCGCCTCGACCCCCAGCACCAGCACGCCGGCGCCGGTGGCCAGCAGCGCCGCGGCGTCGGCGCGGTCGTAGCGCCAGGCGGTATGGAGCAGCGAAAGATCGAGCATGCCCAGCACCGCGACGATGATCGTGGCCGCCAGCACCGGCAAGGGCAGCAGCGCCAGCCAGCCGGTGGGCGCCGCCAGGGCCACGGCCAGCAGGCCGGCCGTGATGACGCTGGCCAGCTGGGTGTTGGCGCCGGCCGAGAAGTTCACCGCCGAGCGCGAGATGCTGCCCGTGACCGGGAAGCCGCCGCTCAGGGCGCTGCCGAGGTTGGCCGCCCCCAGGCCCACGAGTTCGCGGTTGCTGCCCAGCTTTTCGCCGCGCTTGAGCGCCAGCGCCTGCGCGCCCGACATGCTGATCAGGAAGATCATGAAGCCGATCAAGAGCGCCGGCTGCAGCAGCGCCTGCCAATGTGCGCCCGAGGTGGCGAGGTTCAGGCCCGGCAGCCCGGCCGGCACCGCGCCGGTGACGGCCACGCCCTGCGCGTCCAGCCCGAGCGCCACCACCAGCGCGGTGGCGCCGATCACCACCAGCATCGGGGCCAGCTTGGCACCGATGTCTGCTGCCGCCGCCGACAGGCCGAGGCGGGCCAGCGTGCCGGCCATGAAGTGGCGCGCCCACACCAGCAGGGCCAGCGCGCCCAGGCCCAGCGCCGCGCTCGGCCAGTGCACGGCAGGCGGCATGGCGCCGAGCAGCGGGCGCAGCTGGCCCCATGCGATCAGGATCGCCGAGCCGATGGTGAAGCCGCTCATCACGGGCCGCGAAAAGAAGTTGGCGAGGAAGCCGATGCGCAGCAGCCCGCAGGCCAGCAGCACGGCGCCGGAGAGCAGCGCCAGCTGGGCCGCCAGCACCCCGTACAGCGCGCTGCCCGGGGCGGCCAGCGGCGCCAGGCTCGATGCCGTCATCAGCGAAATGATGGCCATCGGGCCGATCGACTGGGTGCTGCTGGTCCCGAACAGGGCGTACAGCAGCGGCGGCACGATGCTGGCGTAGATCCCGGCGACCGGCGGCAGGCCGGCCACCAGGGCGTAGGCCATGCCCTGGGGGATCATCATCATCGCGACGACGATGCCGGCGCTGATGTCGCCCGGCAGCATCGCGCGCCGGTAGTGCTGCAGCCACTGAAGCATACGATATTGCCTGACAGAAAAGCCGCTAGCGTAGCATGCGTATTACTGCATGGCGAGTTCGACGCAGTTGCGGCCCGCCCGCTTGGCGCGCGCCAGCGCCGCATTCACCCGCACCGTCAGCGAATCGCCGTTCTCGGTGTCGCCCAGCTGGGCCACGCCGAGGCTGACCGTCACGTGGTCGCAGCCCGGGATCTCGGCCTGCTCGACGGCCGCGCGCAGCTTCTCGGCCATCTTGAGGCCGTCGATGGCGCTGGTATGCGGCGCGATCACCTGGAATTCCTCGCCGCCCGAGCGCACCAGCACGTCGCTCGAGCGCAACAGTGCGCGCGCGGTGTCGGCCACGGCGCGCAGCGCCATGTCGCCGACCGGATGCCCGTAGGCGTCGTTGACGTTGCGGAAGCGGTCGATGTCGAAGGCGATCAGGGCCAGCGGCAGGCGGTAGCGGCGCGCGCGCCGGATCTCCTGCTCCAGCAGGTATTCGCCATGGCGCCGGTTGGCCACCCCCGTGAGCGCGTCGAGGGTCGCCAGCTGGGTGACGCGGCCAAGCAGCTCTTCGCTTTCGCGCATCAGTTCCGCCATGCGCAGGCCGAAGGCGGCCAGCTGCGCCAGGTCGTCGAAGGCGCCCAGCTGGGCGCGCGAGAACGGACGCCCATGCTCGAACAGCAGGCATAGCGATCCACGCGGGGCGCCGGGACCGGCGGCCGGAATCGGCAGGCCGAGCACCATCTGCACGCCGTAGGCGCCCAGCGCCTGGGCCAGCTCCGCTTCGCCGGCCTTGGCGACCTCGTCGAGCAGCGCGGTCTCGCCGCCGGCCGCCGCCAGCAGGCCGGGAAAGGCGTGGCGCAGCGGCGCCTGCAGCAGGCGCTCGCCGCGCCCCAGCAGCGCCGCCAGGTCCAGGCCGGCCCTGCCGTGCTCGGCTTCCAGGCGCAGGTCGTCCCCCGCGTGCAGCTGGAACATCGCGGCATGCACCACGCCGGGCCAGCCCAGCAGGGCCGCGCACAGGCGCTCGCCGAAGCGGATGCTGTCCTCGGCCTCGGCCAGCGCCTGCTGCGCCTCGCTGCGCACCGCCAGCAGCGCCGCCAGTTCGGTTTCCACCGGACCGGCCGGGGCCGGCGGCGCGAAGCCTTCGCGCAGGCGCGCGGCCACGGCGGCGGCCAGCTCTGCCGGCGCCAGCGGCGTGATCACATAGGACAGGGCACCATGGGCCATCAGCGCCGGCAGCCAGCGCGCGTTGGTGAAGGGGCACAGGACCAGGGTCGGGGCGCCGGCGCGCTGCGCGATCAGCTGGCCCAGTGCCGGCAGGTCGATGCCGATCTCGAAGCGCTCGAGATCGAGCACCAGCACGCCGGCCGGCTGCCGGGCCAGCAGCGCAGCAGCCTGCTCGGCGCCATCGGCCACGCGCAGGCCGTCGAACAGGCCGGCGCAGGCATGCTGGAATGCGCTCCTGCGCTGCGCGGCCGGATTGACGAACAGGCCGCACGAAGCGGCTTGTATGCTTGCCTGTGGAGGCATCCCTTCCTTCATTATTATTTCCCGACGTGCTGTTTGGTAAGAATCGATGGCAAGTTTGCCATATTGCTACACGGGCCGATAGTGAAGAATTGTCTCCGAGTGTGTGGAAGCGCACCGTCGCCTGCCTGTGCCGCATCGATACTCTCCCGGTCGATTGAACGTTCACGGGAGTTTGGAATGGCACACCAGGATGACGTAGCGAACAAGCAGAAGGCGATCCAGAGCCGCCAGGACCAGAAGGACGCCAGCATGCAGAAGGCGGAAAGCGACGAGGCGGTGCAGACCGGGATCCCGCAGCCGGCGCCGCCGATGCCGGAGCAGCACCTGGCCAAGCCCGGCATCGAGGCCGAGATGGAGCTGAAGCCGAAGTTCATGGCCGAGCAGTACAAGGGCAGCGGCAAGCTGGAGGGCATGGCCGCCATCGTCACCGGCGCCGACTCGGGCATCGGACGCGCGGTCGCGGTGCTGTTCGCGCGCGAAGGCGCCGACGTCGCGGTGATGTACCTGAACGAACACGAAGACGCCGAGGAAACCAAGCGCTGCATCGAGGCCGAAGGCCGCCGCTGCCTCACCATCGCCGGCGACGTCAAGGATGCCGCCTTCTGCAAGGACGCGGTCGACAAGGTGGTCGCCGAGTTCGGCCGCCTCGACGTGCTGGTCAACAACGCCGCCTTCCAGGAGCATGCCGGTTCCCTGCTCGACATCACGGAAGAACGCCTCGACGAAACCTTCCGCACCAATATCTACGGCTACTTCCACATGGCGCGCGCCGCCCTGCCCCACCTCAAGCAGGGTTCGTCGATCATCAACACCGGCTCGGTAACCGGCCTGAAAGGCTCGGGCAAGCTGCTCGACTATTCGGCCACCAAGGGCGCGATCCATGCGTTCACGATGTCGCTGGCGGCCAGCGTGATCGAGCAGGGCATCCGGGTCAACTGCGTCGCCCCGGGACCGGTCTGGACCCCGCTGAATCCGGCCGACCAGTCGCCCGAGAAGATCAAGGAATTCGGCGCCAGCACTACCTTCAAGCGTGCCGCCCAGCCGGAAGAACTGTCGCCGGCCTATGTGTTCCTGGCCTCGCCCGTCTGCTCGGGCTACATCACCGGCGTGGTCCTGC
Organism: Telluria sp. ZB4P36; assembly: GCF_059685865.1. Lineage (NCBI taxonomy): Bacteria > Pseudomonadati > Pseudomonadota > Betaproteobacteria > Burkholderiales > Oxalobacteraceae > Telluria > Telluria sp. ZB4P36. The sequence goes on along the minus strand of NZ_JCASIE010000012.1, from coordinate 12,018 downwards.
CGATCACCGGGGTCGTGGGCGAGTAAGAATAACCAGACAAGGAGACTGCCATGCCGCGCAGCATGTGGAAGGGTGCGATCAGCTTCGGGCTGGTGCACATCCCCGTCGATATGTATCCGGCGGTCGACAACAAGGGGCTCGACCTGACCATGCTCGACCGCCGCGACTTCTCGCCGGTCGGTTTCAAGCGCTACAACAAGAGCAACGGCAAGGAAGTCTCCTGGGACGACATCGTCAAGGGCTACGAGTACACCAGCGGCGAATACGTGGTGCTCTCGGACGAGGACCTGCGGCGCGCCAATCCCGAGGCCACCCAGACCATCGACATCCTGGCCTTCGTCGACGCCGAAGACGTCTCGCTGCTCTACTTCGAGCAGCCCTATTACCTCGCGCCCGGAAAGGGCGGCGACAAGGTGTATGCGCTGCTGCGCGAGACCCTGCGCAAGGCCGGCAAGATCGGCATCGCGCGCGTCGTCATCCGGGTCAAGCAGCATCTCGCGGCCCTGGTGTGCGTGGGCGACGCCATCGTCATGAACACCCTGCGCTACGCCGACGAGATCCGCGACGCCGGCGACCTCAAGATCCCCACCGCCAGCGACAAGAAGGCCGCCATCACCGACAAGGAACTCAAGATGGCGATGGCCCTGGTGCAGGGCATGGCCGAGGACTGGGAGCCCGAGCAGTACCACGACGCCTACCGCGAGGATGTGCTGGCCCTGATCGAGAAGAAGGTCAAGGCGCACCAGACCAAGACCATCACCATGCCCGAGCCGGGCGAACCGAAGCGCGAGACCGGCAAGGTCATCGACCTGGTCTCGCTGCTGCAGGCCAGCCTGGGCAAGAAGCCCGGGAAGGCGGCGGCCGCCGACGACGACGACGACGAACCGCCGCCGCCGAAGAAGCGCCGGCTCGCCGCCGAAGAGGAAGACGAAGAGGAAGCACCGCCTCCGCGCGCGCACAAGACCGCCACGAAAGCCGCGGCCAAGCCGGCTGCGAAGAAAGCCGCCGCCAAGTCCACCGGCGCAGCATCGACGGCCCCCGCGCGCCGCAGGAAGGCGGCCTGACGGATGGATGAATTCATCGATTTCCTCCAGTGGCCGGCGATGCTGGTCACCCTGCTCGCCGCCTACCTGATCGGATCGCAACGCGCCGGACGCCGCGTATTCGGCTTCTGCACCTTCATCGTCAGTAACATCCTGTGGATCGTGTGGGGCATTCACGACGAGGCCTGGGCGCTGATCGCGCTGCAGGCGGCGCTGATGGTGACCAACATCCGCGGCATCTTCAAGAACGAACCGGTGGCGAAGGAAGAGTCCGCATGAAAAGCCTGCCCTTCCTCGTCCTGACACGGGCAGGATTCGACGACATCGCCCGCCGGGTCGACCTCGGCCGGGCCAGCCTCTACCTCAATCCGGGACTGCTGTCGGAAGACGACATCGCGCGCCTGCGCGAGAGCGGCAGCGCGGTGCACGTGATGGCGACGCCGGTGAGTCCCTCCAAACCGCAGGAAGTGCAGCAAGCCCTGCTCCTGACCCGCAACGACATGGGCAGCGTGTGGGTCGAGCATGGCGCGCCGCGCTCGGCCACCTCGACCGACCAGGTGCAGCGCGCCGACGCACCGGTGGTCTCGACCACCCCGCTGCGCCGGCGTCTGGCGCGCACCGCCGGCGCCCTCGCCGGCAGCGTGCTGCGCCGCCTGCGCTCGCCCGAACAAGGCCGCGCGCTGATGGCCGTGCCCTACCTCGGCTTCGGCAACGCCACCCGCGTCTGGCTCAAGGGCCGGCTGCTGGACGAATACGGCTTTCGCGAACAGAGCGTCGCCGACAGCGGCTGGGCCAACCTGGTCGCCTTCTACCAGCGCCTCGAATCGGACGAGGTGGCCGATGCGCGGGTGCTGGCCCACTTCGGCGGCGTCACCCATGAGGTGCGTACCGACCGCGGCGGCTATTTTTCCTTCGATATCAGCGCCGCGGCGCCACTGGCGGGCGGACGTCACACCGTCGAGCTGGAATTCCCGGACAATATCCAGCCCGACGGCCAGCCCCTGCGCACGGTGGCCGAGGTGCTGGTGCCGGCCGCGACGGCGCGCTTCGGCATCATCAGCGACATCGACGACACCGTGCTGTGGACCAACGTCACCAACAAGCTGAACATGGCCCTGATGCTGGCGCGCACCAACCACCACACGCGCAAGCCCTTCAAGGGCGTGGCCGCCTTCTACCGCGCGCTGCGCGACGGCGCCGGCGGGGCCGAGAACAATCCCCTGTTCTACGTCTCGAGCAGCCCCTGGCATTTGTACGGACCGCTGGTGGAGTTCCTGAAACTCCAGGATGTCCCCCTCGGCCCCCTGCTGCTGCGCGAACTGAGCGTGCGCCAGGTCCTCAAGATCAACGATCACGGCAACCACAAGCTGGAGCAGATCGAGCGCATCCTGGACTTCTATCCCGGCATGCAGTTCGTCCTGATCGGCGACAGCGGCGAACAGGACCCGGAGATCTATACCGAGGTGGTGCGGCGCCATCCGGGTGCGGTACGCATGATCTATATCCGCAGCGTCAATCCCGACCCCTCGCGCATCGATGCGCTCGACCGGCTCATCGACGAAGTCAGCAGCACCGGCATCCAGCTGGTGCTCTCGCCGGACAGCGTGTTCGCGGCCTCGCATGCCGCTGCCGAAAAGCTGATCGCGGTGGACCGGCTGCCCGGCGTCCGCTCCGACAAGCGCGAGGACGAAGAGGCGGCTCCCGCGAAGACGGGCATTGCAGCTTCCGGCGACGTATAAGGGAAAAACTATTGGACCGATATAATTAATTAAGTTTATTAATTTACTGCTGAGCCATAGAATTCCTTGTTAAATTTTCTCCCCTACACCGCAAATATTTGATCTTTAGTAATATTTCCTAGTCTCCAGCGCCGTCATCGATGCCGGCGGCGCCGGCTTCGGCGAGATCGAGGATACGTACAACCAGACTGGCCTGTGCGTCGCCTACGTCAGCGGCTTCACCGATTTCGATGCCTACCTGGCCGGCAACCCGACCCACATCACCTTCTATGACGGCTTCGAGTGGTTCTCGGATTACGGCTGGGTATCGGCCAGCGTCACCTACGACCTGGGCCTGGTGCGGCGCATCGGCGCGCTGGCGCTGGGGAACGAGGAGTCGTCCGGCTTCGGCAGGCTCGACCTGAGCTATTCCGCGGATGGGATCAACTTCTCGACGATGGCGTCCAAGCTGGCGCCGACGAATAAGCCGAAAGACCAATGGTATCCGGCCGACGTGTTCCGTTTCGCGGCCGTGGACGCCCGCTATATCCGCTTCGACCTGTCGGAATGCCCGCAAGACGGCGGCGACCAGTTCTGCGCGATCGGCGAAGTCGCCTTCGATGCGGTCGCCGTGCCCGAACCGGCCCCCCTGGGACTGCTGGGTCTCGGCTTCGCGGGACTGGCGGCGCTGCGCCGGCGCCAGGGCTGACGCACCACCCTCCCTCACTCGTCGAAGCCGAGCAGCTTCATCGCCCTGGTCAAGCCCTTGGCCGCCTTCGCATAGCCGGCCCAGGGCGCATTGCCCTTGTCCAGGCGCGTGTGCACATTCGCCACGGTCCACTGCGCGCTCGACTTGAGCTTCATGAGCTCGTCCCATTCCAGCGGCACGGAAATGCCCAGTCCCGGCCTGGCGCGCGCCGCCCAGGCGCAGATGGTGGTCGCGCCGCGTCCGTTGCGCAGGTAGTCGATGAAGATCTTGCCGACCCGGTTCTTCGGCCCGCTCTTGAAGGCGAAGCGGTCCGGCAAGGTCGCCGCCAGATGGCGCACGATGGCTTGCGAGAAGGCTTTTACCGTGTCCCAGCCGTACTCCGGCTTGACCGGCACCACCACGTGCAGGCCCTTGCCGCCGCTGGTCTTGAGGAAGGAGGGCAAGCCCAGCTCGTCGAGGAAGGCGTGCATGATCTGCGCCGCTTCCTGCATCTGCGGCCACTCGACGCCTTCGCCCGGGTCGAGGTCGAACACCATGCGGTCGGGGGTTTCGTAGCTCTTGGCAAAGGCGTTCTGGGTATGCAGCTCGATCGCGTTCAACTGCGCCACCGACAGGATGCCCTCGACGCCCACGATCTCCAGCATCGGAGGATTGTCCGGGTCGAGCGCCGCGTCCATCTGCTTCACGCCCGGCAACTTCCTGACGTCGGCATGCTTCTGGAACACCAGTTCGGCGCCGATGCCGGCCGGGGCGCGCACCAGGGTCAGCGGACGGCGCTTGAGGTGCTCCATCATGAGATCGCCCACCAGCGCGTAGTAGCGGATGATGTCGAGCTTGGTAATGCCGGTGGACGGGTCGACCACCCGCTCCGGATTGGTCACGCGCAGGGTTTCCGGCAGTTTGCCATGCAGGCCCGCGGGCGGCGGGGCGACCGGTTCGTCCGCCAGGGCCGGCTTCTCGATGTCCTCGATGTGGCGCGGCTCTTCGCGCGTGATGCCCTTGGCCGGCTTGTCCTGGCGCAGGCCCTGGAACACCGGATGGCGCACCGAGCCGCTGCTGGTCCATTCCGAGAAGCTGACTTCCGCTACCAGCACCGGCTTGACCCAGTGGTGCTGGCGTCCCGGCACCGCGCGCGGCGGGAAGGGACTCTCGGAGGTAGCAAGCGCCTCCAGGCGCTCGCTGATGTCCATCAGGGTGGCGTGGTTGAAACCCGAGCCCACGTTGCCGGCGTAGCGCAGCACGCCCTCGCGGTCGTAGGTGCCGAGCAGCAGCGAGCCGACGCCCTTGCGCGAGCCCTTCGGGTCGGTGAAGCCGCCGATCACGAATTCCTGGCGCAGGCCGCACTTGAGCTTGATCCACTCGGGCGAGCGGCGCGACACGTAGCGCGAATCGCGCCGCTTGCCGATCACGCCTTCCAGCCCGACCTTGCAGGCGGCCACCACCAGCTCGTCCGGGTTGGTCCCGAACTCGGCCGAGAAGCGCACCTTGTCGGACTTGGCCTTCTTGAGGATCTGTTCCAGCGCCGCGCGGCGCTCGACCAGGGGCACGTCGCGCAGGTCGTAGCCGTTGCAGTAGGGAGCATCGAACAGGAAGTACACGATGTCGGCCGTGCGCACGCCGTCGAAGGCCAGCTGCAGCAGGCCGAAGTTCGGCTTGCCGTTCTCGTCGTGCACGACGATCTCGCCGTCGTACCAGCCGTCCGGCAACTGCATGCGCTCCAGCTCCTTGCGCAGCGGCTGCAGCTTGTCGGTCCAGTCGTTGGCATTGCGCGTGATCAGGCGCACCTCGCCGTTCTCGACCCGCGCCAGCATGCGGTAGCCATCGAACTTCATCTCGAATACCCAGTTTTCCGGATCATGCGGCGGCGCGTCGACGAGGGTCGCCAGTTCGGGCGAAAACGCTTCGGGCAGCGCCGCCTCGACCACGCCATCCGGCAGGCCCGGCGCCGCGCGCGCCCTGCTGCGCGTGGATTTCGCTGCGGGCTTCGCGGCCGCCTTGGCCTTCAGGGCCGCCACCTTGCCGCGCGCCCGCTTTGGCATGGGCAGTTGCTTGACGCTGTCGGGCATCTCGTCCACCACCGAGAATTCGGCCGCCGGACGGGCATACTCGTCGTTTTCCTTGATCAGCAGCCAGGGTTCCTGCTTGTCCTCGCCACGTCCCTTCATGCGCACCAGCACCCAGCGCCCGTGCATCTTGTGGCCATGGATCTCGAACTTCAGGTTGCCCTTGCGGTAGCCCTCTTGGGGGTCGCCGACCGGCTCCCAGGTGCCCTTGTCCCAGATGATGACCTTGCCTGCGCCATACTGCTTGGGCGGAATGGTGCCTTCGAAGTCGGAATAAGAGATCGGGTGGTCCTCGACGTGCACGGCCATGCGCTTGTCGTGGGTGTCGTAGCTCGGCCCCTTGGGCACGGCCCAGCTTTTCATGGTCCCGTCGAGTTCCAAGCGGAAATCGTAGTGCAGGCGGCTGGCCCAGTGCTTCTGGATGACGAAGGTCAGCGCCTCCGTGCCGGGAACGCCGCCTTCCGCGGGTTCGGACGTGATATCGAAATTGCGCTTGGCCTTGTACAGTTTGAGCGCGTCTGGCATGTGGCACCTCCAGCTAAGGGCGTGGGGACAGTGTAGGTTCACGTCGGCCGGCGCGACTGTACGCCAGCTAACCCTGCCTTACCAAGTGTAAGCGGATGTAAATGCGGTCAACCCTGCCGTTTCAGCCCTCGTTGAATGCCTGCCAACACGGGAATCTTCCCGGTTGCCAACCCTGAATGAGGAAGCCACTATGCGCAAGATCGTTGCTACCCTGATTGCCGGCCTGTTCGCCACCTCGGCGTTCGCCCAGGCGACCGTTACCGAGGCCGACGCCAAGGCCACCAAGGAAGTTGCCCAGGCTGAAGCCAAGCACGACAAGCAGGTCGCGAAGGCGGATGCGAAGGTCGACAAGGCCGCCGCCGACGCCCGGAAAGACGTCGCCAGGAGCAAGGCCAAGGCCGACAAGAAGAAAGCCGACGCCAAGGCCGACAAGGCTGAAGCCAAAGCGGAAAAAGCAGCAGAGCATGCCGACACCAAGAGCGAGCAGATGACGACTGCCGCCACCAAGTAGACGCCGCCCAGCCCCCCCATATGGCAAAGGACAGGTTCGCCCTGTCCTTTGTCGCTTTCGGCTCCCATATCCGGTTCCCATCCGGCTCCGCGATGGCGTCTACAATAGGGTTTTCCCCAGCCGTGAGCATGCCATGCACCGTATCGTCTTCCTCGACCGCGACAGCCTGCAGGCCCGGGTGCGCGCCCCCGCCTTCGACCATCAATGGCAGGACCATGCCGCCACGCTGGAGGATGAGGTGGTGGAACGCCTGCGCGGCGCCAGCGTGGCCGTCACCAACAAGGTGCCGCTGCGCGCCGAGGCCGTTGCGCGCCTGCCCGACCTGAAGATGGTCGCGGTCGCCGCCACCGGCACCGACAACGTCGACCTGGCCGCCTGCCGGGCGCGCGGCATCGTGGTCTCGAACATCCGCGATTACTCCCTGGTCTCGGTACCCGAGCACTGCTTCGCCCTGCTGCTGGCGCTGCGCCGCCAGTTGCGCGCCTATACGGCCGACGTCGAAGCCGGACGCTGGGAACGCTCGAGCCGCTTCTGCCTGCTGGATCACCCGATCGGCGACCTGGCCGGCAGCCGCCTCGGCATCGTCGGCTACGGCGCGCTGGGACGCAAGGTGGCCCAGCTGGGGCGCGCCTTCGGCATGGAGATCGCCGCCACCTCGCGCTCGCCGGTCGACGATCCCGGCGTGCTGCAGCTGCCGCTCGACGAGCTGCTCGCCAGCGCCGACGTGCTCAGCCTGCACCTGCCCCTCACCGAGGCGACGCGCCACCTGATCGGCGCACGCGAACTGGGCTTGATGAAACCGACCGCCCTGCTGATCAACACGGCGCGCGGCGGCCTGGTCGACGAGGCGGCGCTGGCCGAGGCCCTGCTGGCGAAGCAAATCGGCGGCGCCGGCTTCGACGTCCTGAGCAAGGAACCGCCGCTTCCCGACAATCCGCTGCTGCAGCTGCGCCTGCCGAACTTCATCCTGACGCCGCACGTGGCCTGGGCCAGCGGCGGCGCGATGCAGACCCTGGCCGACATGCTGGTCGATAACATCGAGGCCTGGGCCGCCGGACGGCCGCGCAACGTGGTGGCCTAAAGGGTCGCCGCCGCCTGCGCCGCTCCCTGGAGCGCTTGGGGATCCGGCGCGCACAGCGGCAGTTCGAGGATGAAGGCGGCGCCCTGCCCCGGGCTGCTCTCGACCCGCACCGTCCCCCCGAGCAGGCTGGTGACGATGTTCCAGGTGATGTTCAGGCCCAGGCCGGTGCCGCCCTGCCCCATGCGGGTGGTGAAGAAGGGATCGAAGATGCGCGCCTGGTCCTGGACGGGGATGCCGCGCCCGTCGTCGCGGAACACGATGCGCACGCTGCCGCCGTCCAGCAGGCCGGCTTCCAGCAGCATGGCGCCGGGCCGGCCGTCGAAGGCATGCAGCAGCGCGTTGTTGACGAAGTTGATGATCACTTGCCCCAGCGGACCCGGGAAGCTGTCCATCACGAGCCCCGGCGGCACCGCGAGTTCCAGGCGGTGTCCGGCCAGGCGCACGGTGTTCATCAGGGTGGCCGCGATTTCCTGGCAGGCCTGGGCCAGGTCGAAGCGGCGCCGCTGCGCGCTGGCCTGGTCCACCGAGACCTGGCGGAAGCTGTTCACCAGTTCGGCGGCGTTGTGCAGGCTGCGCATGATCAGGCTGGACGCCTCGCGCGAGGCTGCCACGTAATCGGCCAGGTCGGAGCGGCGCAGGGTCGCGCCGTCGAAGCGCGAGGCGATGTCGCTGGTTTTCTCCTGCAGCGTACTGGCCATCAGGAGGCTGTTGCCGATCGGGGTATTCAGTTCATGGGCGACGCCCGCCACCAGCGAGCCGAGCGAGGCCAGCTTTTCCCGGGCCGCCAGCTGCGCCTGGGTATCCTTGAGCTGGCGGTAGGCGCTGGCATTGTCGATCGCGACGCCGACATAGGCCGCCAGGGTTTCCAGCATGTCGAGATGGACCTGGCCAAAGGCCTGCGCTGCCGGGCTTTGCACGATCAGCGCGCCCAGCACCCGCTCGCCGACCATCACCGGCACCAGCAGCAGCGAGCGCGGCGCCATGCCGGCGCGCCAGGCGCAAGGCAAGGCCAGTTCCAGCGCGCGCCCCGGCGCCAGCGCCGGCAGGTAGTCCGGCAAGGCTTGCCCGATGTCGCCGGCCAGCACTTCGCGCCCGCGCGCGATGGCCCAGGCGGCGAGGTTCCGCTCCGGGTCGTCCGCCAGCTCGAAGGCCTCGCGCAGTTCGCCATCGACCACCGCATACACATAGGCCAGCGTGCCGCGTTCCGGGTTGCGCAGCACCACCGCGAACAGGCGCGCATCCATCAGTGCGTGGACGTGCTCGTACAGGGTACGCATGATCGCTTCCTGCTCGAGGTTGGCGGTCAGCGCGCGCCCGATGTCGGACAGCAGCGCGATGTTGCGGTGCGCCTGCTCCACGACCTCCTTCTGTTCCTCGACTTCCTGCTTGCGGCGCTCGGCCGATTCCTTCTGGCGCCGCAGTTCGTCGGTGCGGGTGCCGACTTCGCTTTCGAGCAGGAGCTTTTGCGCCACCAGTGCGCGGATGCGCAGGCGGTAGCCCGCCGTGAACAGCGCCACGACCGTCAGCGCCGCCAGGCTGCGGAACCACCAGGTCTTCCAGTACGGCGGCGTGATCGTGATGCGCAGGCTGGCCGCTTGCTCGCTCCAGACGCCGTCCTTGTTGCTGGCGCGTACCCGGAACACATAGTCGCCCGGATCGAGGTTGGTATAGGTCGCATAACGCCGGCGGGCGTCGGTGTCGACCCAGTCGCGGTCGAAGCCCTCCAGCTGGTAGGCGTAGCGGTTGCCGTCCGGGTCGGCGAAATGCAGCGCGGCGAATTCGAGCGAGAACACCGAATCGCGGTGCGACAGCGTCAATGCCTTCTGCCCGTGGAAGTTCGGCGCGGCGCGCGAGCGGTTCAGCACCAGCAGGTCGGTCAGCACGACTGTGGGGGCGTAGGGGTTGTCGCGGATCGCATCCGGCTCGAAGGCGGTCAGGCCGTTGATGCCGCCGAAGACCATCTGCCCGCTCCGGCTGCGCAGGGCGGCGCCGACGAAATAGGAGCCGTCCACCAGGCCGTCCTTCGCCGTGTAGTTCTTGACGCTGCCGTTGGCCGGGTCGACGCGGGTGATCCCGACCGTCGTGCTGGCCCAGACGAAGCCGTGACTGTCTTCGAGCACGGCGCCGATCGGCACGGTTTCCCGGCCGGCGGCGAAGGGATAATAGTGGAAGCGCACCCCGTCCTTGCCCTGCTCCATGCGGTGCAGGCCGCCCGCGGTGCCCACCCACAGCTCACCGCGCGCCGACTCCATCAGGTAATAGATGCGGCTGTGGCGCAGGCCGTAGGGGTTGGCGCGGTTGTCCGGAGCGTAACGATAGCGCGAAAACCGCCCGGTCGCCGGATCGTAGCGTTCCAGCCCCGTCTCGGTGCCGACCCAGACGATGCCCTGGCGGTCTTCCAGCACCGCGAAGCCGTAGTTCTCGCCCAGGCTGCCCGGATCGTCCGGATCGTGGCGCCAGCTGCGCACCGCGCCGGCGCCCGGCGCCAGCGCCGCCAGGCCGCCGCGCGTGACGATCCACAGCGTGCCGCTGCGTCCCGCATGGATCGCCTGCACGTAATCCGCGGCCGGGTCGGCGCCCAGCGACACGCGGCCGAAGCGCCCCTCGGCGTCGCGCCATGCAAGGCCGGTCGGGGTGCCGATCCAGGTGCGGCCACGCGCCAGCGCCAGCGCGGTGACGACGTCGTCCGGGAAGCCGTCCGCGCCGACGCGCGCGAAGCGCCCGCCGCGGTCCATCCGCATCAGGCCGTCGCCGCTGGTACCGATCCACAGCCCGCCGTCCGGCGCGTCGGCGATCGCGCGCACCTTGGCGCGCGCCAGGCCCTCGGCGCCGCCGTAGCGGGTGAAGCCGCCGCTGGCCAGGTCGGTGCGGTTGACGCCGCCGTAGTGGGTGCCGGCCCACAGGGTGCCGGTGCGGTCGACCAGGATCGCGCCGACATGGCTGTCGGACAGCGAATGCGGGTCCGCCGGGTCGTTGCGGTAGCCCACGAAACGCCCGGTGGCCGGGTCGAGCCACTTGAGGCCGTCCACGTCGGTGCCGACCCAGAGGGTGTTGCCGGCGTCGTGGTAGAGGGCATTGATGCGCACCTCGCCCAGCCCCGCGCCGGCGCCGATCCGGCGCCGTCCCGCCTGCACCGGCCGCCCCCCTTCCAGGCGCCAGGCATGCAGGCCGACCTCGGTGCCGATCCAGAGCGTGTCGCGCGGCCCCATCGACAGGGCCAGCACGGTATTGCGTTGCGGGTCGCCGGCATCGATCTCGACATGCTCGACGCGTTCGGCACCGGGCGCCAGGCGGTCGAGGCCGGCCGCGGTGCCGATCCACAGATTGCCCTGGCCGTCGAGCGCCAGCGCGCTGACGCGGTTGTCGCGCAGCGTCGCCGGGTCATCCGGATCGTGGCGGTAGCTGCGGAAGCGCCCGCTGGCAGGATCGAGGTGCAGCAGGCCGTCGCCGGTCGCCAGCCACAAGCCGCCGCCGGCGGCGGGGACGATGGCCGCGACGCTGCGGTTGCCGCTGCCGTGCCCCACATCGCTCGGGCGCGGATGGCGCACGAACTTGCCGCTGGCCTCGTCGAAGCGGGTCAGCCCGCCCTTGGTGCCGAACCACAGGCGCCCCTGCGCATCCTCGTAGGATGCCATCACATAGTTGTCCGGGATGCTGCCGGGGTCGCTCGGATCGTTGCGGAAGACGGTGACGCGGTAGCCGTCGAAGCGGTTCAGGCCCGCCTGGGTGCCGAACCACATGAAACCGCGCCGGTCCTGCAGGATGGTCAGCGCCGACTGCTGCGACAGGCCCTGCTCGATCGACATGCGTTCGAAGCGCAGGCTGCGCGGCGCGGCCAGGGCGCTGCCCGCCCAGATCCATGACAGTAAAGGCAGCAAAAGAGCGACCAGGGCGAGGCGCGGTCCCGGCTTCGAGGCAAACATAGGTGTCCTAAATCGATCCAACGCGCTTAATCTACCAGAGCTGGTTTGCCTATGGAAAAAAATGACTCTTCCGGAAATAAAAACCCGCTGCTATAATGCGTGCATCGGGCGGCTGTAGCTCAGCTGGATAGAGTACTTGGCTACGAACCAAGGGGTCGTGGGTTCGATTCCTGCCAGCCGCACCAGAATTTGAGGGACCAGATGGAAACATCTGGTCCCTTTTTTCGTGGCGCTGTCACAGGCGATTCAGCAAATAGCGCCGAGCCCGCCTGCGGTAGTCATTCAGGCGACGCAGCCGCCGTCGGGTGCCTTTTTCGGCTTCGTTATTGGCGCTGTCACCGTTATCTATGGATGACTCTGATTGCAATGCGCAGCAATTGCTCAACAGAAGTAATCCGGCCGCCATCGAGTGCCCAGCGCCAGCCCAGGTAGTTCGGTAAATAGC